>JAZDGX010000227.1:0-13254 GCA_043806645.1 Candidatus Eiseniibacteriota bacterium
CGACAGTCTTGTCAGCAGCACGGTACTGTGCGCGGGCAAGTTCGAGATGGCCGGAAGTGGGCACTTCGTGAGCGGCCATGTAAGCGCCAAGGAAGGCGCCCTCGTCTCGGTGATCGGGATTCCGGTCGGGACCAAGGCGCGGCTCACGGTCGGCACCGACATGCTCGCGCAAACCCGTGTCGGCGAGATCGAGGCCGAGATCGAGGCGGCCGAGAAGCGGGCGGAGAAGATCATCGAGATCGAGCGCCAGATGGGCCCTAATACCTCCAACTACTCGACCCTCTCAACCCACAAGCGGGCGGAGATCGACCGCCTGCTGGAGCTTCTGGGGGAGATCCAGAAGTCGGTTCTCGCCTCGCAGAACGAGCGGGCGGCGCTCTTGCAGCGGCCCAAGCGCAACTACGACGCGGCCGTCCAGGTCCGCAGGCGTGCGCACGAGGATGCGATCATCGAGTTTCCTCTCGGCCGGCTCGTCGTGCGGCCGGCGGTCTCGGCGGTGCGCTTCGCGTACGAGTCGGAAGCGGACCGCGTGGCATTGCTGCCGCTGGCGGCGTAGCTCCGCCGCTCATTGCACTCACCGCCTTGCCGAGTCCGCCGGTCATCGGTTCGTCCATCTCACCGAACATGGTGATGACGCGCCCGCCCTGGTCTAGATGGCTTCCGGCGGGGCGTGTGAGCGGATGGCCGCCACCAGCTCCGCCGCCGGACCGCTCTTGGTCAGATAGGCGACCGCGCCCGCGTCAAGCATAGCCTGGGCGCGCTCGGTTTCCTCAAACATCGACAGCCCGATCACCCGCGCGCCGGGGGCTTCAGTGCGGATCGCCCGGGTCGCGTCGATGCCGTTCAGGCGGGGCATGCTCATGTCCATGAGGATCACGTCGGGCAAGAGGAGCCGCGCCTGCTCGACGGCCATTCGGCCGTCGGTCGCTTCTCCGACCACCTCGATGTCATCCTCCTCGGAGAGCAGACGCGCCAGTCCCTCGCGCATCACGGCGTGGTCGTCGGCCAGCAGCACACGGATCTTCGAGCTTCGCGCCGGGGAAGCAGTCGGCGCTCGCTGCGGGGTAGCGGTCCCGGGCGCCGCCGTCGCGGCCTCCGGAACGCCCAGTCCCATCCGTCCGTCCTCGACCGCCGCGGCGAGCGGTGTCGTGAGCATGAACCGGCTGCCGCCGCCGGGCGTGCTGTCGATCTCCATGCTTCCACCGATCAAGTCCAGGCGCTCGCGAATGCTGAACAAGCCGAATCCGGTGCCCTTCTCTCCGGGCGGCCCGATCTGTTGCGGGTCGAATCCACACCCGTCGTCGCTCACGGAGAGACGCAAGGCATCCCCCGCCAGCCGCCGCAGGCTGACGCTGACCGCATGGACGCGGGCGTGCTTGACCGCGTTGAACAGCAGCTCGCGGACCGACTCGAACAGCAGGACCCGCACCTCCTCGGGGAGTTCCGGCAGATCGGGCTCCAGACGCAGATCGACGGCCAACCCGTGTTTGTCGGCCATCCAGCGGGCAAGCCACTCCAGTCCGGCCGACAGGCCGCCCTCATGCAGAATCGGCGGACTCAATTCGGCGGTGAGCGAGCGCGAGGCGCGGATTGACTCGGTCAGGAGCGCCGCGATTTCGGTGGCCCCGTCACGAACCTCTTCGTTCTCGCTTCGCCCGAGCACGGCCGCGCGGAACTTCGCGGCGACGAGGAGCTGCTGCAGGTGATCGTGAAGCAACTTGGCCATCCGTCGCCGCTCGCGCTGCTCGGCCAGCGTGAGCTGGCCGGCCAGGGCGCGCAGTTGAACGGCGCGGCTGCGTAGCGCCTCCTCCGCTTGCACCCGCGCGCTGACGTTCTCCAGCGTGAACACCAGGAACTCGACTTCGCCGGTGCCGTCGAGCAGGGGGGTCAGCGTCCAGTCCCAATAGGTCACGCCCCACTCGGAGTGGTCGGGAAAGGAAAACGGTTTGGCGACCGCGGTGAAGGGCTTGCGCGTCGTGACGACCTGCCGGAAGATCGCCTCGTTTTCCTCATGCGGGTAGAACTCGAAGTGATTGTGTCCCGGGAAATCCATCACCGCCTTCTGGCAGGCGCGGGCATAGGATTCGTTGACGCGTATGAAGTTGAAGTCGCGGTCCAGGATCACGAGCGGCGTCGTGGAGAAGCTGAAGAAGGCGTCGATCATCCGCGCGCGCTCGCGGGCCTCCTGCTCGGCCTGGACACGCTGGCTCACCTCGTCGCGAAGCGAATCGACCGTGCGGGCGAGGTCCTGCGTGCGTTCCGCGACGCGATGCTCGAGCAGCGCATTCGCCTGGCGCAGTTCCTCCTGGACGCGTTTGAGTTCCGTGATGTCGATCGCGGTCCCGAATCCCCCGCGCAGACGTCCCTCCCTGTCGAATTCCAACTCCGACCGCTCGCGCACCCATTTGACGGCTCCTCCGGCGACGATGCGGTGCTCGATGTCGTAAAGCTCGCCGTGTAAGGAGGCCGACCAACGCTGTTGGACGTGGGCGCGGTCGTCGGAATGCACGAGGTCGAGAAACGCCGCGTAGGTCATCGGGGTTCCCAGGGGGACGCCGAAGATGCGGTAGCACTCGTCCGACCAGGTGATCTCGTTGGTGTGCACGTCGATGCGCCAACTACCCGTATGAGCGACGGCCTGGGCCCGCTTGAGATCGTCTTCTCTCTCCCGCAAGGCCTCCTGGGCTCGAGCGGTTTGGGTGACATCGGTGACGCTGACCACGGCCAACAAGGGCGTACCTTCGGAATCCCTGGCCAAGGTGCCGCCGTAGTGGAAGATCCGTCGCCATCCGGCCGACTTGTGGAGGATGTGGATCACGAAGGCGGTCAACGTTTCCCCGCGCAGAATGCGCGCGAGGGGCCATTCCTCGACGGGCAGGATCCGCCCCTCGGCATTGGACAGTTCGAAAATCTCTGCGAACTCGGGAAGCTTCCGGCGGCACTCATCCAGACTGGCGAACCCGTGCATTTCGATTGCGGCGCGATTCCAGTGATACAGATTGCCTTCCAGATCGGCGATCACCAGTCCCTCGGTCAGATGGTCGAGAACGGTCTCCAGTTGCGCGAGGTTCTTTTCCTCCGCTCGCAGCGCGCCCTGAGCCGCCCGTTGCCAGGCTTTCCGCTCGAGAACGTCCTCGGCGATCATCGTGATCCCGACTACCTCGCCGGTGCTGTTGTTGAGCGGCATCCAGCTGGCGGTCCACTCGCGGGGCGCGCCGGGAGCGCCGGATGAGATCTCGACACCGATTCGCGGACGACCGGTGGCGATGACTTCCCGCATCGGTCCCTCGATGAGGTCGGCGAGCTCCGGCAGCAGATCGCGCACTCGTTTGCCGATGTGGGCCTCGGCCGGAAAGCCGGTCATTGCGGCCATGCGTTCGTTGATGCGGATCCAGCGCAATGCGGTGTCGAAGGCGCACAGGCCCAGGGGTGCGTGACGATAGAGATTCTCGACCTCCTCGGGCACCCCGCCCGCGCCGTCCGCTTCTGCCCGCCGGATGGCGGCACGGTCACCGTCGCTCTTGGCGCTACGCCCTCTCCCGTCCATCGTCCCCCCCTGACTTGGCCGGCCTTGCCGGCGTCCGGCCTGCGTATTGACAATGGTTTCCCACCGCTACGACTCCCCCGAAGCGTTCATCGGGATTCTCCCGGGGGCGCGCAGGGTCACTCGACGACGATAACCGGCTCGGAAGCCCCGTAGCGCGGGGCCGTGATCAAAGGCACGTGTGCGCCGTGGCTCCCCAGGGCCTCCTTGACCGTAGCCAGCGCGATCTCCGGGTGGTTACGGTCCGCGCTCAGGTGCGCCAGCATGATCGCCCGCGGCATGCGGCGGCTATGATCAAGCGCGTGATGCAGCAACTGGCCCGCCGCAGGGTTGGAAAGATGAAACAGCGAGGCCGGGTTGAAATGTCGGCGCAGCAGCTCCAGGTCATGATTCGATTCGACGTAGATGAAATCGCAGTCGTAGATGTGCGGCACGACCGCCTCGGGATTGTTGAAGTCGCTGGCCACGAGAATGCGCCAGTGCGCGTGGCTGATCAGGAAGGCATGGGTCGTGACTCCCGGGGCGTGCGGAACCGGGAGCGGGGTGAATGTGAAGCTGCCGATTTCAAACGGCTCATCGCCGAAGCGAAGGAGATGAATGTCGCGCGGATCGACGCTGGCGGGCAGCCTGTATGGACTGAGCGAGCGGGCCGAAATTTCACGGGCGGTCCGGTGATGCGCGTGGATCGGAACGCGCAACCGGCTGAGGACCCGCAAGGCGGCGTAGTTGATGTGATCGCCGTGAGCGTGGGTGACGACCAGCCCATCGAGCGGTTCGCTGAGGCCGACCTCCTCTTCCAGAATCCGGCAACACTCCCGCTGTGAGCGGAGCCCGCAGTCGATCAACACGCGGGTCCGCCGGCGCGAGGTTCGGTTCTCGAGCAGCAGCAGATTCCCGCTGCTCCCGCTTCTGAGACTGCGAAAGCTGATCATGTCGCTTGGACGAGTCTCGCGCCGCCTGCCGCGAGGGCCCGCCCCCGCCTCCCCTCTGCCCGGCCGATGCCCCGCCGGCCCGGACTGGACACATCATGCTAGCGCATGCGGGAAGACCTTGTAAATGGGAGTGGCGGCGCGTTCTAATAGGCGCCGGTGTCCGCAGCGCCTGGGCCGCACGATCTTCTTTCCCGGCCGTGCCCGCTTGCCGAGGTCGTTGCCGAGGGATCGCGGAGACGGCCGCGGCCGGCGTGCGGACCGGCGTTCGCCGATCGGAGGAATCATGCGTGTCGTGCTTCGCACAGCGAGCGCGGCGATCGTCCTCGCGGTCCTGATCGCGCTGGCGACAGGCTGCGCCGGCAGACAGGACGCCGCGCGGATGCAGGTCCAGGCGAGTGGCGCCCGAACCTCGATCGATGACAAACTCGCCGATGATCCTGCCGTCGATGGCCTGATCGCTCCCTATCGCGAAACCGTGGTCGAGAAGATGAGCGAGCCGCTGGCCTTCTCGCCCGTGCCGATGGAAACCGACCGGCCCGAAGGTTTGCTCGGGGCGCTCGCATCCGACATC
This sequence comes from Candidatus Eiseniibacteriota bacterium, assembly GCA_043806645.1. Lineage (GTDB taxonomy): Bacteria > Eisenbacteria > RBG-16-71-46 > CAIMUX01 > WJJG01 > JAZDGX01. The sequence goes on from JAZDGX010000227.1 coordinate 5,048, forward strand.
GTCCTCGCCCGCGCCCGCGCGGAAACCGGCCTGCCCGTGGAGGCCTGCGTGATGAACAACGGCGGCCTGCGCCGCGGGCTGCCGCCGGGGACGATCACCCTGGGGCTGGTCTACGAAGTGATGCCGTTCGACAACGAGATCGTCGTCCTCCGTCTGGCCGGAGAGCAGATGGCCGCGCTCGCGAAGCAACTAGCGGAAGCGGGAGGCGAGCCTCAGAGCGGTTTCGCCTTCGCCATTGTCGGAAACGCGGCGACCGACGTGCGCGTCGGCGCATCGCCACTCGAGTCGCGCGACTACTGGGTTGCGACGAGCGACTACCTGGCCGGGGGAGGGGGGGGCCTGGCGGTGCTATGGGAGGCGCAGGAAACGCTCCGCACGGGAGTGCTGGTTCGCGACGCCCTGGCCGATGCCTTCCGCGGCTACGGTTCGCAGGGGGATGGCGACGGGGTGGGCGCGATTCCCGTTCCAGAATTGGGACGAGTCCGCAGGGGGCGCTGAATGATCACGCGCAGGGAATTCTTGAGACGCGGCGGCGCCGGCTTGGCTTCGTTCGGGCTAGCCGGCCTGACGGACGGCGTGTCCGGGTGGTTTGAGGACGCGTGGGGGACGGAGACGGGGGAGACCCTGATCACGATCCTCCATACCAACGATGTCCACTCGCGCATCGACCCGTTTCCCGAGGATGGCAGCCGCAATGCCGGCATGGCGGGCGCGGCGCGGCGGGCGACGCTGATCCGGCGGATTCGCGATGAGAATCCCAACACGCTGCTCCTCGATGCGGGCGACACGTTTCAAGGGACGCCCTATTTCAACCTGTTCCGGGGCGAGGTCGACTTCCGTGTCATGACCGCGCTCGGCTACGATGCGATGACCATCGGCAATCACGATTTCGACGGCGGCATGGACGGCCTGGCGCAGGCCGCGCGCTTTGCGGAATTCGAGCTGATCAGCGCGAACTACGACTTCTCCGGCACCGCGCTTGCGAACCGGGTGAAGCCCTATCTGGTGCGGCCGGTGGGGAAGATCCGCGTCGGCATCTTCGGGCTGGGCGTCGGGCTGGACGGGCTGGTCTCCGAAAGCCTGCGGCCGGGGGTGGGCTATGCCGATCCGTTTCCGGTCGCGGAGAGCGTCGTCCGCCGGTTGCGCGAACAGGAACGCTGCGCGCTCGTGATCTGCCTCTCGCATCTCGGACACAAGGGGTATGCGGGAGACCCCGGCGATCAGGATCTCGCGCGACAGGTGGCGGGGATCGATCTCATCGTCGGTGGCCACAGCCACACGTTCATGGATGCGCCCGAGCGGACGGCGCATGGCGATCGCGAGACGCTCGTCTATCAGGTGGGCTGGGGCGGGATCTACCTCGGTCGCGTCGACTTCCGCCTGACGCCGAAGGGCGAACTGCTTGATGTCCGGGCCATGGCGGTGCCGGTCGACGCTTCGGTGCATGCCTCGGCGCTGCCGGTGGACGCGCTGCCGGTGGACGCGCTGCCAGTGGACGTGCGGCCAGTGGATGCGCTGTCCGCGAACGCGCCGCCGGCCCCAGCGCTCCGAGGATAGGCGTTCCGCGGGATCGCATGAAAAGCGGGCGCCGCGCACGACAATCAGACCATGTGCCCCTCTTCGGGCTCCTGGCATGCGAAGTGCTTGAATAGCCATCATCAGCTCCCCGGCGCGACGGGTCCTTCGGTCGAGAGTGCGCCGGATGAACGCGGACGATCGTCATGTGGTATGAGCCCGACGAACAATTGCTCGAGGACGAGCCGGAAACTCGGCATTTGCCCCTGCGGGAGATGCTCGGGCGGATCCTGCCCCTCTTCAGGCCGCACCGCACCCGTGTCGCGGTGGCGGCCGTCCTGCTGCTGGTTTCGGTGGCGGCCGAACTGGGCGGTCCGCTGATCGTCCGTCATCTGCTCGACAAGGACATCCCCGGCGGGGATGCCCAAGGCGTGCTCATGCGCGCGCTGGCCTATGTGATGCTTTTCGCGGTGGGCATGGGAGCCGCCTATCTGCAGATCATACTCATCGCCCGGGTGGGGCTGCAGATCGTCACCGGTCTGCGCCAACGCGTCTTCGCGCACATCCTCAATCTGTCGCTCGCCTATTTCGACAAGAACCCCACCGGACGCCTGCTCGCGCGCACCGAGAGCGACGTCGAGCGGCTGATGATGCTCTTCTCGGACGTGGCCCTGGCCATCTTCCGTAACGGGATCCTCTTCGTCGGCACCTTCAGCGTGATGCTGATCGCCAACGCGCGCGTGACCCTGGCGGTGCTCCTGCTCATGCTGCCGCTCTTGTTCGCGACCTACTTCTTCCTCAAGTACATCCGGCGCGTGTCGCGCACGGTGCGCCGGCTGTATGCGCGCATCTCGGCATTCCTCGCCGAGTACGTGCAGGGCATACCCATCCTGCAGATCTTCGGATACACGGAAAAGGCCCAGCTCGACCTGATGAAGCGCAATCAGGACAAGTACACGAAGGAGAAGCGCCTCTACTTCGTGGAGTACAGCTTCTGGGCGGCCTTCGCCTCGGCCGAGGTGGCCGCGGTGATGGTGATCATCTACGTGGGGGCGCGCCAGGTCTTCGACGCGGGGATGACCGTGGGCACGCTCGTGCTGTTCATCGAGTACACGCGGCGACTGTTCTGGCCGCTGATCATGTTCTCGGAACAGCTCGACTTCATCCAGCGGGCCTTCGCCTCGGCCGACCGCGTCTTCGAGGTGCTCGACACGCCCTCGCGCACTCCCGATAAGCCGGGAGCGCTGGAAGCGCTGCCCGAGCAGTGGCGCGAGATCGCCTTCGAGGATGTGACTTTCCAGTACGACGGCGGGACGAAGGCTCTCGACGGCGTGAATCTCAAGATCCGCCGCGGGGAGAAGATCGCGTTGGTCGGTCTCTCAGGCGGCGGCAAGACGACGGTCACGAACCTCCTCCTGCGCTACTACGAGCCGACGCGAGGGCGGGTGACGCTCGACGGGGTCGACATCCGTGAGTACCGCCAGCAGAGCTGGCGGGCGAAGATCGGGCTGGTGCTGCAGGACATTCATCTCTTTCCGGGCAACCTCGGCGAGAATCTCAAGGTGTTGCGCGACTACATCCCGGACGAAGCCCTCGACCGGGCTTTGAAGACCGTGCAGGCGGAGGAATTGCTGCGCCGGCTGCCCGACGGCTACGCCACCGAACTGGCCGAGGGCGGGAGCAACCTCTCCATGGGCGAGCGGCAGTTGCTCTGCTTCGCCCGGGCCATCGTCGAGGATCCCGACATTCTGGTCCTGGACGAGGCGACCTCCTCGGTCGATCCGGTGACCGAAGTGCGCCTGCAACGCGCGCTCGACGGCGTGCTGGAGGGACGCACATCGCTGATCGTGGCCCACCGGCTGGCCACGATCACGAGCGCCGACCGCATCCTGGTCATGCATCAGGGCCGCCTGGCCGAGGAAGGAACGCATCAGGAGCTGTACCAACGGGGCGGCATCTACCGCGATCTTTTCGATCTGCAGTTTGCGGCGCAGAGGGAGGCCTAGCAGCGTGGGCGGGCGGCGCGACACACAGCAGACCGAGCGGGCGGCGCGTCCGGACCAGGGCGCACCGCGCGGGGGGCGGATCGCGTGGCTGTGGCGCTATTGGCGCGGCCATCGCTCGGTGTTGATCTTCCTGCTCTTCTTCACGCTGGTTTCGACGGCGGTGGCCGTAAGCTACCCGCTCGTCTTTCGCTGGGTGCTCGACCGGCTTTCCGGGGTCCTGGGCGGCGCGGGGGGCGGCAACGAAGTCGGCCCTGTGATGCTGGTGCTCGCGGCGATCCTCGTCGGGCGCTTCATCGCCGGCCTCTATCCGGCCACGCGCGCGATGATGAACCTGCGTCTCGAGGTCGGCATTCGCGAGGATGTCTTCCGGCGGCTGATGCAGAAGGACTATCGCTTCAACGCGCGCTTCCGGACCGGCGACATCGTCACGCGCTTGACCGACGACATCGCGGAGTTTCCAAAGGTCGCCTGGTTCGGCTGTTCCGGGATCTTCCGGGCGCTGGAGTCGAGCTCGCGATTGATCTTCTGTCTGGCCGCCATGGCATTGCTCAACTGGAAGCTGGCGGTGATCGCCGTCATTCCGCTGCCGATCATGATGTGGATCTTCTACAGCCTGCGGCACCGCATGCGCTATTACATGCGCGAAAGCCAGCAGACGATTTCGAAGACCAACGACATGCTGGAAGCTGCTTTCACCGGCGTGCGGATCGTCAAGGCCTTTCGCGCCGAGGATGGGCAACGCCGGCGCCTGGCCGAACTCATGGCCGAGCGCGTGCGGGTCTTCTTCGGCCTGATAAGCCTGCAGGCGCTGGTCAACTCGCTCGACACGACCGCGAGCCGCGTCGGTCAGATGATCGTGCTGGCGCTGGGCGGCTATATGGTCATGCGCGGCGAGACATCGATCGGCACGCTGTACGCGTTCTACGTCTACCTGGATCTGCTGGCCCAGCCGATGATGGACATCCCGTTCCTCTTCATGGCCGGCCAACAAGCCTTCGTCTCGATCGATCGGATCGAGGAAATCCGTTCCTTCCCGGTCGGAGAAGAGCGCAGCGGTGTCGCGCAGATCGAGGAAGTAAAGGAGATCGCTTTCGAGGGAGTGAGCTTCGCCTACGACGGGGGGCGGGAAATCCTGACGGACGTGTCCTTCCGGATGCCGGCGGGGGGCAAGGTCGCCGTGGTCGGTGCGGTGGCGAGCGGCAAGTCGACGATGTTGAAGATGATCGCGGGGATCGTCTCTCCGACCCGGGGACGCGTGCTGGTCAACGGACGCGACCTGCGGGAATGGAACTGGGACGGCTTCCGCACCCTGGTCGGGTATGTGCCCCAGGAGGGGGTGCTGTTCTCGAAGTCGATTTCCGAAAACGTGCTCTTCGGGCGGGCCACTCCCCCGGATTTCGCCTCGCGCGAAGAATGGGTGGCGCAATGCCTCTCGGTCGCGCAGATGGACGGGGACCTTGCCCAGATGGCAGAGGGTATCGAGACGGTGGTCGGGCAGAAGGGCGGGCTTGTCTCGGGCGGGCAGAAGCAGCGCGTGGCGATCGCGCGGGCGCTGGCGGGCCTGCCGCAGGTCCTGCTGCTCGACGATTGCACCGCGGCCCTCGACGCCCACAACGAGGACCTCTTCTGGAAGCAGCTCGACGAGCGCTTCGGCGGACGCACGAGCATCATCGTCTCCCATCGCCTGGCGACCATCCGCAAGGCGGATCGCATCCTTGTTCTCGAGGGCGGGCGGTTGGTCGATCACGGCACGCACGAGGAGCTCGCGCTCCGGTGCGCCACGTATCAAGAGTTCTTGCAAATCGAGCGCGCCAAGGCGCATCTCGAGATGGCGGGCGTGGGCTGAGCCCCGCCCCCGGCGGTCGCGGCCTGGCGGCGCCGCGTCCCGGCGCATGTCCCACCGCGCGAGGTTGGAGGTAAGTCCCATGCTGCCCATCGGACCCTTGATGATGGAGCACCGGCTGATCGAACGGATGGTCGATGTCGTGCGTGAGGGGGTGCGGCGCGCGCGCGCGGAAGGCGCGATCGATTCGCGATTCGTCGATGCGGTCATCGACTTCATCCGCGTCTATGCCGATCGCCTGCATCACGGCAAGGAGGAGGGCATCCTCTTCCGCAAGTTGGCGGGCCGGAACCTGGGCGCGGAGGACGCGCGTCAAATGGCGGAGTTGATCGACGAACACCTCCAGGCCCGGCGCCAGGTGGACGCAGTGCGGGCGGCGCTGCCGCGATACCGTCACGGCGACGCGGATTCCCTGGAGGCGGTGCTGAAGCCGTTGGAGACTCTTGCGGAACTCTACCCGGAGCACATCCACAAGGAGGACCAAGCCTTCTTCCCGGCCGCCATGCGCTACCTGAACCGCGACGAGAAGGATGCGATGATCGCGGAGATGAAGGCGTTCGACCAGGGCTTGATCCACGAAATCTACGCCGGCGTCGTCGACGCGGCGAGCGCGGCGGGACGCGCAGCGGCATCCCCGCGCTCGGCGGGCGACTGACCATGGCGATGGCGGGGGAGTGGAAACCGCGTTCGGATCCGGGCCCGGTCTGGACTGACAAGATCGGAGATCGATGGGAGCACACGGCTCCCGAGGGCTAGACGCCTCAGCCGCGGCGGGATGAGCAGCCTCTGTGCTCGGACGAGTGGTCGCCCGTCGAGAATGGAGAGATCTGGCGGAGCGGGCCGGTGGTGCCGCACTTGGGGCAGGCGAGCTTCTTCTCTTCCTGTTCCCGCGCCGACACCGGGATCAGGGCTTCGAAACGGGCGCCGCAGCGGCGGCACATGTATTCATACAACGGCATGGGTATCGACTCCTTCTATGATCGCCAACCGCCTACGAACGTTCCACGGCCGGTCCCGGCCGCCCGCCTGCTAACCCTGGCCTACCGGGGGCGGTTCCGACCCCCGCCTCCGGCGATCCCCTAGGGTCAGCCCGGCCCAGGCTATAGCACAGACAGGACCGCGGGAGCCCATCGGGCCGCGGGAGCCCACAGGGCCGCGCGAGCCCGCCTTCCCGACCGCCCCGGCAGTGTGCTATATTTCCCAATCTTCTGCCAATCCATACCTTCGGGACGGGGAGAATGGGGAGGAATCGCGGATGGACCTGGCGCAACGCTACCAAAACGTTGGGGTTATCGGCGCGGGCGGGAAGATGGGCAGCGGCATCGCGCTGCTCCTCACCCAGGAGATGGCCTTGCGCAGGGCGGCGGCGGGCAAGGGCGCCCGCTTTCGTCTTGCCCTCATGGACGTGAGCGACGATGCCCTGGATGGCCTGAAGGGATACCTCCGCGGCCAGCTCCTGCGCTTCGCCGAGAAGAACACCGTCCAGTTGAGAAAGCAGTATGCGGACCGGGCGGAGCTGGTCGAGAACAGCGAGATCATCCGGACCTTCGTCGACGATGCGGTCGATCTGGGGCGCTATGGAACGCCGCTCGAGAGCCTGGCGGGATGCCGCATGGTGTTCGAGGCGATCGCCGAAAACATCGACCTCAAGGTGAAGGTCTATCGCAAGCTGAAGGAGATCGCTGATCCGGACGCCTGGTTCTTCACCAACACATCGTCGATTCCGATCCAGCTCCTCGACAAGGAAGCCGGTCTGGGGGGGCGTCTGGTGGGATTCCACTTCTACAATCCGCCGGCCGTCCAGCGTCTGCTCGAGCTGATCGCTTCACCCCACACGCGGGCGGATGTCGTCGCCGACGCGCGGCAGATCGCGCTGGATCTGAAGAAGAAGGTGATCCCGGCCAACGACATCGCGGGGTTCATCGGCAACGGCCACTTCATTCGCGACGGTCTGCATGGGATCGCGGTCATGGAGCAGCTCTCGAAGCCGCACGGCTTTCCGGGAGCGGTCTACATGGTCAACCGGATCACGCAGGACTGGCTGATCCGCCCGATGGGTATCTTCCAGCTCATCGACTACGTCGGCGTGGATGTGTTCCAGTGCATCCTGGGCGTGATGGATCGCTTCATCACGGCTGCCGACTTGCACAGCGACCTGATCGACGAGCTGATGAAGCGCGGGGTGAAAGGCGGCCAGCATCCGGATGGCAGTCAGAAGGACGGATTCTTCCACTACGAAAAGGGCCGGCCCGCGGCGGTGTACGACCTGAAGGCGGGGGGCTACCAGGCGCTGGAGCCGGGCTGGATCGCGCCGCTCGATCAGGGGCTGGGAGCTTTGCCCGAGGGTCACCTGGCGTGGAAAGTGCTCGCCCGGGATGCGGGCAAGGAAGCTCGGCTGAAGAGCTACTTCGCAGCCCTCGCTCGCGCGGAGGGCCAGGGATCGCGCCTGGCGCATGCCTACCTCAAGCGGTCGAAAGAGATCGGCCAGCAGTTGATCGCGAGCGGGGTCGCGACAAGAGCCGAGGATGTGAACGGCGTTCTGTTGAACGGGTTCTTTCATCTCTACGGCCCGGTCAATGACTATGTCTAGGGGTATGGCGGGATCGACCAGCGTCAGCTCGTCTTCAAATCCGCGACGGGGCGCACCGGCCGCGGCCGGCCCGGATCGTGCGTCGCGGGCGCAGGCGTCCCGAGCCCACGGCATCAGGAGGTAGAGGCATGAAGCTGAGAAAGAAAGTCTACGTCGGCGTGGATGTGTTCCAGTGCATCCTGGGCGTGATGGATCGCTTCATCACGGCTGCCGACTTGCACAGCGACCTGATCGACGAGCTGATGAAGCGCGG
>JAZDGX010000228.1:0-6467 GCA_043806645.1 Candidatus Eiseniibacteriota bacterium
CGCGAAGACGCGATTCTCGATGCAGCGTGTCACCATCGCCGCCTGGCAATAGGGCATCACCAGATTGGCCATGTGCACGAGGATCTGCGCTCCGGCGAGCGCCAGGCAGCGTGTGGTCTCGGGAAAGATCCAGTCGAAACAGATCAGCGGGCCCAGCCGCCCGGCGCGGCTTGCATGGGACCGTGGTCTCAGGTCGCCCCCGTCAAACCACGCTTTCTCGCGGTCGAAGAGATGGATCTTGCGATAGCAGGCGACGGGAGATCCGCCGTCGAAGATCGCGCCGGAGTTGTACAGGCGTCCGTCGCGCGTCTTTTCCGCGAATCCTCCCGCGATCACCGCGTCGACTTCGAGCGAAAGATCGGACAGGAAGCGGCAGGCGGGACCGCCGGGATATTCTTCGGCCAGCCGGCCGACCTCTTCGCGGCCGGCGAAGAAGTAGCCGGTCGAGAAGAGCTCCGGAAGCACATAAAGATCCGCCGGCCGGCTGCGGATCAGATCGCGCGCCTGCCCGAGGTTGTGGGCGAGGTCGCCGAAGCGCGGCAGGGTCTGCACGGCGGCGATGCGTGTCATGCGATTCTTCCCAGCCTCGCCTCCGCGGCTCCGTGTTTGACAGGGCCGTGCCGTCACTTCAAGAGCATGAGCTGCCGCGTGGTCGAGCGGCTTCCCAGGCGCAGTCGATAGAAGTAGATCCCGCTCTGGCGCGCATGGCCGGTGTCGTCCTTGCCGTCCCAGAAGATGGAGTACTGCCCGGGCGGCAGTCGATGGCCGAGCAATCGACGCACGGGCGCGCCCTGGATGTCGAACACGATCAGGACGACCTCGCCTTCGGCGTCCAGGGTGAAGGAGATGGTCGCGAGGGTTCGGCCGGGAGCCGCGCCCTCGGGCGGGGCCTGGAGATCGAGCCCCGGCGCTCCCGACGGCGCCGCGCCGAGCGAAGTTCCGGCCGGTGGGTTGGGATCGAGCGAGATGGGAGCCCCGAAATCGGGAGCGCCGCTCAGATCGATCGCCGGCCCTCCGGAGGCAAGCGGTTTCCCGCGGTCCGGCTCCAGGCACCCCGTCCGCGCCGGCCCGCCCGCTTGCGCCGGCCAGGGGAGCAGCCGCGGTTCGCACCAGGCCTCGAGGTCCCAGGCATGCAGGCTGTTCAGGACTTCGGTGCCGCAGAGGATTTCGACATCGCCGTCTCCGTCGAGATCGACCGCCAGCGGGGCTGCACGCACGATCTCGTCGTAGGGCAGGAAGACCGGGAATGCGCGCAGTTCGCGGCCCTCGCTATCCGCGGCCCACAGCCAGGTGTGCGTGTCCAGGTCGGTCGAGAGCGCGGCGACGAGGATGTCGAGACGGTCGTCACCGTCGAGATCGGCGATCAACGGCGAGGCATTGATGGTCTGGTTGCTGAAATGGACCGGCCATCCGGTGAGCGGAGCAGCGCGCCTCCCATCGAAGGCGATCACGGATGCATTGCCGCCGATCGTGGCGACGACGATGTCCGCCGCGCCGTCCTCGTCGAGATCGCCCAGCGCGGCGCCCGCGTTGCAGCAATCGGGCAACGCCACCGGCCATCCCGGCGCGATCCTCCCCGTGGCGTCGAGGACGATCACTGCGGCGGGCGTGTCACCGTCTGTTTCCGCCACGACCACGACCTCGAGCGATCCATCTCCGTCGACGTCGCCGATGGCCGGATCGCCGAACCCCGCGCGCAAACGGTCGGGCAGGGTGATCGGCCAGCCGGGGACGGGTTGTCCGGAAACGTTCCAGGCAAAGATCTGGCCATCATGCGAGCCCATGACGATCTCCGGGCCACCACTGCCATCCAGGTCCGCGAGCGCCGGAGAGGCGAGCGTGACCGGAGTCGAATCCGACGGCTGGCGGCGCGTCGGCCTCGGCCAGCCCTCGAGCACGCGTCCGCGGCCGTTCAATACCCACACGGCGCCGGAGGCGTCCGCGGCGCACACTTCATCCGCGCCGTCGCCGTCGAGGTCCGCCAGCGCGGGCGCGGCGAAGATCGGCAGTGCCGGCGACTCCCCGGCGCGCAGGGACACGGGCCAGCCTTCGACCGCCGCCCCATCGGGCTTGAAGGCGAAGATCTCCCCCGACATGCCGCCGACGATGATCTCGAGTGCGCCGTCGCCGTCGAGGTCCCCCGCGGCCGGCGGCGCGTAGCACTCCACCGCGAGCCGGATGGGCCATCCGACCGCCGGCCGGCCGGTGGAGGAGATCAGGTCGATCGTGCCGTCGACGCCGGGGATCACGATCTCGACCCGCCCGTCTCGATCGAAATCGGCCGCGCAGGGACTGGCGGCGATCGGGGTGGAGGACATGAACGGGAAGCCCCGCTGAGGGACCAACGTCGTCAACGGAACTCCGGGGAGCGAGGGGCCCAAGACCGTGGACTGGTCCAGGGCGATGCCGCCCTCACCGGGCGCGTCTCCCAGCACGATGCCGGAGGGAACCCTGAAGCGGCCGACCAGGAAACCGCGCAGATGATCGATCACGAGCAGGCGACCCTGGGAGTCGATGGAAAAACCGGCCGGCGAGGTCGGGGACTCCCGGGAGTCCCTGCCCGTCTCGATTCCGCCGAGCGGTTGCGCGTATGCCGGGCTTCGCAAGAGCAAGGACGAGAGCAAGAGCGAGATCAGAAGCACGAGCAGACCCGCGGCGAGGGTGCTGACGCGTGTCGCACCGAGGGCCAGGGCGGAGCGAGCCGCACCGAGGGCCAGGGCGGCGCATGCCGCGCCGGGGGCGCGGGCGCCGCGCAATCGAACCGTGATCATCTCCCGCACCGATTCTCCCGCTTACTCCGGACGAAGGGAGGCCAGGAACGCGCGCACCTGCTCGACCACCTGGTCGCGCGGCACGCGCTTCTGATTGCCCGGTCCTGCGCGCAGGGTCACCGTGCCTTCCGCGATCTCGTCGGGCCCCAGGATGGCGAGTAACGGGATGCCTTTCGCGCTGGCGTAGGCGATCTGCGGCTTCAGGCCCTTGGCGGCCTTGAGCGGAACCTCCGTCGCGATCCCCTCGCGTCGCAGGTGGGCCGCCAGCGACAATGCCGCGTCGCGCGTGGTGGCGTCGAAGATCGTGACCAGCACCTGGCTTCCCGGGGCGGGCCGTGGCAACATGTCGAATTCCTTCATCACGTCGATGATGCGTTCGAGACCGAGGCTGGTTCCCGTGGCGGGCATGGGCTGGCCGCTGTAGCGGCCGATCAACTCATCGTACCGGCCGCCCCCCGTGAGACTGCCGATGGGGGGACGCGTGACAACCGATTCGAACACCGGGCCGGTGTAGTAGTCGAGGCCGCGGACGAGGCGCAGGTCGAGACGGTAGTGCGCCTCGGAAACCCCGAGCGCGCGCAACACCGCCAGCAACTCGCGCATTTCCGCGATGCCCGCGGGACCCTTGCGCGTTGCGGCCAGTGTGCCCTCCAGATGTCGCAGGACCTCCTCGGCGCTGCCTTCCGCGGCCACGGTCTCCAGGATCGCGGCCGCCACGGTCTCGGGCACGCCGCGCCCGGCCATCTCCTCGCGCACACCCGCTGTGCCGATCTTGTCCAGCTTGTCGACGGCGCAGCAGATGTCGTGGAAATGTTCGCTGCCGCCCGCCGCCTCGACGATCCCATCGAACAGTTTGCGGTGTCCGATCCGGGTCTGGAATTCGCGGAATCCGAGATCCAGCAGCGCTTCGACGGTGATGGCGATGATCTCCCCGTCGGCCAGCATGGCCGCGCTGCCGGCGATGTCCACATCGCACTGGCAGAACTCGCGGTAGCGGCCGCGCTGCGGTTTGTCGGCGCGCCAGACCCGTTGGATCTGATAGCGCTTGAAAGGCAGCGGAAGATCGGGATGCATGGCGAGGAAGCGCGCGAAGGGGACGGTGAGATCGTAGGGCAGGGCGAGATCCACGATCTCGTCGTACTCCGATATCGTGACCTGCCCGATCCGTCCGAGACGAAGATCCTCGAGCGCGGTGCCCCGGCGGAGCACCTTGAAGATCAACTGCTCTCCTTCGTCGCCCAGCTTGCCCTTCATCGTCTCGAACAACTCGAGCGCGGGGGTTTCGATGGGCTCGTAGCCGTAGCGCTCGAAGACCCTCCGAATGCGGCCGATGACCCATTCCCGCTGCCGCACCTCGATCGAGGTGAAGTCCCGCATTCCCGGAGGAACTCTGGGCTTGGGTGATGACATGGTCGACTCCCGTGGAATGTCGCCGGGGCCGGTCCCGCCCTCCTCCGACCGGCCGGCTTGTCCGAATCCCCCCGCCGCGGCCGCTTCCCTCACCTGCGGCATCCTATAGGCGGCGGCATTCTCCTACAAGTGCTTGACCGGCAGCAGACTGCGCTTGCAGATCCCCGGGTGGTGCCGGAAACTTCATTCCGGATTCCGGGTGCATGATTTCAGGCGCAAGCGGGGGCCCGGGAGGGAGCATGGAAATCTGCGGGATGGGTCGCGTCATACGGGTCGACGGGGAGCAGGCGATCGTCGAATTGCGAAGGCAGGATGCCTGTGGCCATTGCGATTCCGCCGATTTTTGCTCGTCGCTCTCCGGCCGCGGGGCGTTGCGTGTTCCCGTCCGTAACGCGCTCGGAGCCCGGGAGGGGCAGACCGTCGAAATCGCCGCCGCGCGGCTTCCGGGGTTGAGTACGGCTTTCGTCGTCTACCTCTTGCCCACCCTGCTGTTCCTCGCGGGCGTGCTCGTGGGCGTGAAGGTGTTCGGTTGGCCGGCCTGGGGGGCGACCCTCCTGGGTGCCGGAATGCTCGGTCTATCCTGGCTGCTGGCCCGATCCGTCGACCGCTCCTACCGGCGCAGCGGGAAGCTGGATCTGAGCATCACGCGCCTCCTGCCCATGGCGGATCCGGAGAATGGGGCGAAAGAAAAGCACCGGACGGTCGATCATCCGGTGCCCGAGGATTCGCGCGGGGTGGACAGCGGGATTTGAACCCGCGACCTCTTGATCCACAGTCAAGCGCTCTAACCAACTGAGCTATGCCCACCGCAAGACATCCTGGGGGACACGCGTGCCCGCGCCTTTCCGGGCCCGGCCGATCCAGCCCGCGTGCTCCCGACGAACCAGAATCCTAAGAGCCGGGTAGGATGGGGCGCAAGCGTTTTTGGGAGCGGATCTTGGGGGCAGCGCCGCTTATGCGCTGCATCGGGCTTCCGTGGTTGCGCATGGCCCGGCGGATCCCTACAATTCCAGGTTCGCTGGTCTGACAAGGAGTTTCGAGCGCCCGCGCCGGGGGAATTCAGCCCGGTGCAACCCAAGTCGGCAGGGGGTACAGCAGTGAAGGGACGTGTGCTGGTCATCGACGACGAGCCTGAAATCCGCCGCAATCTCACCGTCGGGCTGACCCAGGAAGACTACACGGTCGTCGCCTGCCCCGACGGTATCTCCGCCGTCCACGAGCTCCATCGCGCGCGGGAAAAGGGGATCGGCTATGACTATCTGGTCACCGACATCTTCATGCCCGACATCGACGGGCTGAAGATCCTCAAGGTGATCAAGAGTCAGTTTCCCGAGCTGCCCGTACTGGTCATCACCGGCTTCGGCGACGAGGCCTTGCGCTTCACGGCGCTGGCGGAAGAGAACACCGGATACCTGGACAAGCCCTTCGAGATTCCGGAACTGGTCGCCGCCCTCGAGAAGCTGGCCCCGGGACGTACGACGCTGGGACCGCGCGAGGAGGTGGGAGTCGACGACGGCGCCCGCGAATCGGTCAGCGCCTATCTCACGCTGCGCATCACCGACCCCGACCGCAGCCTGGAAGTCTTCCACCAGCTCAGCCGCATCGAGGGCGTGGAATCGTGCGATGCGGTCCGCGGGGATGTCGACATCATCATTCTCGGACAGGCCTCCAGCCAGGAGGGCATCCAGGCGCTCTTCGAGCGGGTGCGGGCGGTGCCCGGCGTCGAGGTCGCCTCGCTCTCCCCGATCGAACGCCCCCGGATCGACCGCGACATCAACAACTTCATCGACATCTACCAGAAGGCGGTCAAGTCCGGTTCGCAGCAGGTCGCGCAGAAGCAGCGCGGCACGACCAGCTATATCATCGTCGACATCGACCCGGGCGCGATTCAGCAGATCTTCACCACCGTATTCTTCATCGACGAGGTCGTCTTCTGCGACGTGATCGAAGAAGGCACCAAGCTCGTCGGCATGATCACCGGCAGCGCCGCGGTCGGGCGCACACCGCGCATCATCGAGAAGATCGGCCAGATCGATGGCGTGCTGCGCGTGCGCGAGGCCAAGGTCATCAAGATGCTCGAGGACTGAGCCGACCCGTCGCGCCGGCGCGCGGTCCGCGCCGCGCGCGCGGTGGAGCCGGGCGTGGTCCGGCGCCGGGCGGAGACTGGTGGCAGTCGGGAACGGCGGAGATAGCCAGGCATGGCGAACGAATCGGCGAGCTTTGCATACCGCCTGTGGCGCTACGACGGCGCCCCGGGCGAGTTGATACCGCTGCTGCAATCGGCGC
>JAZDGX010000229.1:0-6573 GCA_043806645.1 Candidatus Eiseniibacteriota bacterium
ACCCGCGCGCGTCGCACCGGTCCCCGAGGCCTCGGCGGCGCGCAGGGCGGGCAGCCGCTCGAGCGTGACGACGCCCAGGCTCAGGATCCCCAACCCCAGCAGATAGGCCTCGTAGCGATAGAACCAGCCGACCTCGGCGAAAGAGAGATGCAGCACGAGCGCCACGACAAAGATGAAGAGCATCGTCGTGCCCTCTCCTTCCGCCCGCGCGCGCCCCCGCGACGGCCAGGCCAGCCACACGAGGGCGACGAGCAGCGGAAAGAGGAGGTGGGGGTTCACGAAGAGCCGGCGGACGGCTGAATATCCGGTCGCGGTCTTGATCATCTCCCCGGTCGCCCGCCAGGGGAAGCTCGCCTTTCTCATGATCGGGTTGGGAAGCAGGTAGTCGCCATGCGCATGGCCGAGCCAGCCGAAGATCAGCACCGGCGCGAGCGAGAGCGCGGCCAGCGTCACGGCCTCGCGCCAGCGCCTCCGCGTTGCCAGCAACAGGCCGACCGGGGCGAGCAGAAACCCGCTTTCATAGCGGATCATCATCATGACGGGCGGAAGCACCCAGAAACCCACGCGCTCCCAGGTAGCGGCGGCGGAGGTGGCGGGAGGACGGGGACGCACGATCCGCCGCGCGGCAAGATGCACGAAAAGCAGCGTCGTCGCCAGGTGCAGCAGATGCTCTTGCCCGCTCATGACGAGCGGCACGAGCGGGGTGACGACGATGAGGGCAAGCAGCAGGCCGAAGACCACTCTGCCGTCCGCGCCCGGATCGACGCGGCGCAACACGACGTAGGCGACGCCGAGAACCAGCAGGGCCGCCACTACGTTCAGAATCAGCGGAATCGCCGCTTGCAGCCCGAAGAGGGCGAAGCCGCCGGAAACCAGCAGCGTCCAGAGGGGCGAGGAGGAACTGGAGCTGAATTCGTGCGGCGTCACGCCCCAGGTGCCGTGGCGCACGAGGTTCTTGGCCATGGCCATGTGGATGTAGGCGTCGTCCAGCGCATAGACCAGGCGCCCGCCGGTGAGATGCAGGGATTGCAGCAGGATGGCAACCAGGAGCAGGGCGAAGACGACTCCCGCCAGGGTCAGCGGGCTCCAGCGGAAGAGTGCGCGACCCCGCAGGGGGGGCGCGTGTGGTTGCGGTGCTTCGATCGTCATCCGGTCCGGCTTAGCCCCCCGTATAGTCCGGTCCGCCATACTGGAGCAACCGCTGCTCGCCCTTGAGCGCCCGGATGCGCGTCGCGTCCTGGGTCACCTCGAGCGTCCCCAGATACTCCCCTTGCTCCGCGCGCACGGCGTAGTAGCGGATATGGATGAAGCGGCCTTGCATCTCGATCCAGAACTCGGCGCTGTTCTGGCGGCCGCCGCGGAAATCCGCCAGGATTCTCTCGACGATCGCCAGGCTCTTGGGCGGATGGCAGTGCTGCACCTTGCGCCCCAGAATCGCCTTGCTGCGTCCGAACACCCGCTCCCTTCCCGGCGAAAAGAACGCGACCCGGTCGTCGGAATCGACGAAGGTGAAATCGATCGGCAGCAGTGCCAGCACGCCTTGGAGCTGGGCTAACGACAGGCGTCCCGTGTCCAGGCGGATGCCGCCGGCCATTCCGCCCACCGCCGCGGCCTCCGCCGCGGACGCATCTGCAGCGCCAGGTGACTCCGCGGGCACGGGCGGCCGGTACCCCACGCGCGGCTCGACCAGGCACCAGCCGTATTCCGGCGACTGCAGCCAGATTTCGCCCCATTCCTCCGGGCTCAGCTTCTGCGCCGCCAAGGGCAGGAGGATCTTTTCCTCCTTGGTGATCATCTCCTCCAACGCATTCAAGGCCGGCTCGGCGAAGCCGGCCCATACGTCGCGTTCCGTTCCGCGCAGCGTGGTCATGCCGGAAAGCGCCTGCGCCGTGCCCTTCAGCAGGCGTCGCACTTCGTCGTCCTTGCCCCACATGACCGACGTGGGCCCGGTAATCCCGTGCCGCTCGAGAAACGGGAAGAGGATCTGCTCCTTGCGCTGGTAGTGTTTCTCCACGTCCAGAAGTTCGTTGATCACGCCTCGCCAGGCCAGCAGAAGCTCCTGGCGCTCGCTCGCGCTCACGGCGGACGAGAAGGCGGCCATGCCCCGGCGCGCCCGCGATACCGCTTCCCGCAGCGCCTCGTTCTCCCGTTGAAACGTGTCGAGCGGATGGCCCGGGGTCTGCGGGTCCGCCGGAGCTTCCATGAGCAGCTCCCGCACGAGGGCGGAGTGAAGATCGCACATCGCCTGGACTTCGCTGACCGGCATCCCCTCCGCGATCAGCTCTTGCTCCATGGCGGCGATTTCCGCCGCGGTCGTCTCGCGCACGATCGTCTTCAACGCCTCCCGCACACGATCCGGAGGAGCCCCGGCATGAAGCTGCCGGATGATGCTCTTGAGCGATTGAATGCGTTCCGCGCGATCCATCCGTTCCCCTATCTCATCCGCGAGGTCTCCCGCGGTTCCGGAAGTGGCTTCAGCGTGCCGGCCGTGCACGGCCGCGAGAGCCGGCGGCGTGGTGCGGGGATCGCTCGGCCGGCGCGGATCGCGGAATCCCGACCGATCGCGCCCCGCCCCTCTTGCGGAATGCCGGCTCAAGTCTCAGGGGCGCCGCCCTGCATTCCAAGCACAAATTCGCCTGATTGTGCCCGCGTCCGGGCCTCCCCGAACCGTGCCTCGGGGAATCGCCTTCCTCGCCGCGCCCCACCCCCGTTCGCCGCCCACCCCATTCCTGAAGCCCTGCTTCCACTGTTGGCATCGAGATGCGGCTGTATATACTCGCCCCGTCCCGAGAAGTCGTGCGCCCCGACCGGGCGCACAGGACATCCGACACCGTTTCTGAACGGGGCCGCTCCCGGGGAGTCAGAAAGATGACCGCACGGCCGGATCTCACGACGCGCTACCTCGGGCTCGACCTGCCCAGCCCGATCATCGCCGCCAGCTGCGGACTGACGAAGTCGGTGGAGAACATCCGCCGCTGCGCCCAGGCCGGGGCCGGCGCGGTCGTGCTCAAGTCGCTCTTCGAGGAACAGATCGGCGCGGAAGTGAACGATCTCGTCGAGGCCAGCCGCGACTCGCTGTGGCACCCGGAGGCAGTCGAGTACGTGCGCGCCTACGGCGAGGCGGACGCGGTCGCCAAGTACCTGAGCCTGATCCGCGAGGCCAAGCAAGCGGTATCGATCCCGATCATCGCCAGCGTGCACTGCGTCTCCGCGACCTCCTGGACCGATTTCGCGCGCCGCATCGAGGAGGCCGGAGCGGACGCGTTGGAACTGAACGTCTTCGTGCTCCCGAGCAATCCCCTGCGTTCCGCCGCGGAGAACGAGCAGATCTACTTCGATATCGTCCGCGAAGTGAAGCGCCGCGTCTCCCTGCCGATCGCCTTGAAGATCAGTCACTACTTCTCGAGCCTCGCCCAGACGCTCCAGCGCCTCAGCCGCAGCGGCGCGGCCGGGCTGGTGCTCTTCAACCGTTTCCACCGCCCCGATGTCGACATCGAGAACCTGCGCATGGTCGCAGCGCCCTACTTCAGCCACCCTCACGAGATAGAGCTGCCGCTGCGCTGGGTCGCCCTGGCTTCCCGTTTCGTGGAATGCGATCTGGCCGCCACGACCGGCATCCATGACGGGGCGGGGGCCGTCAAACTGTTGCTGGCCGGAGCGACCACCGTGCAGGTCGCGTCCACGCTCTACCGCAACGGCATCGGCCAGATCGGCGTGATGCTCGCGGACTTGAGCGACTGGATGGAGCGGCACAACTACTCCACGCTCGAAGCTTTCCGGGGCAAACTCGGCCACGCCGGCGCCCAGGATGCCGCCGCGTTTGAACGCGTGCAGTTCATGAAGATGTCGGTGGGCGTGGAGTAGCCGGTGCGAGCCTCCGGCCAGCGGCGACGCGAGAAGAGCTTGTCGCTTGGCGAGCTTGCCGGGAAAGGCCTACCGGGAGAAGAACTCCGCGTGAATCGCCCGCACGGCGTCCCGCTCCCGCGCGCCGTCGACGAGCACTCCGATGATCATGTTCGAATCGACGCTCTGGAAGATCGCGATCCCCGCCGAAGTCAGCGCGCGCACGATCCGATGCATCACTCCCGGAACGCCGTGGATCCCGCCTCCCACGAGGGTGACTTTGGCGCAGCCGCTCCGCGCCTGGCAGCCCAAGCCCAGCCCTTCCAGCGCCGCCGCCACGCGCTCGAGCGCTTCCTGCTCCAGCGTGAGGACGACCCGCTCCGGGCCGATGCTCATCATGTCGAGGGTGACGCCCCGCGCGGCGATGGCGCCGAAGATCCGTTCCAGAAGCTCGGGGCGGGATGAGAAGTCCTGCTGGGCGATCGTGACCTGCGCGATGCCGGCGCGCGAGGTCACCGAAATCGCGCAGCTGCGCACCCCGGGGTCGAAGCGATGGACCGCGTCGGGGATCAGGTCGGTTCCCGCACTGTCCGGCTGCGCCTTGAGAATCGTCACCGGCAGGCCCGCTTCGCGCGCCAGCTCCGCCGCGCGCGGATGGAGCACGGCCGCTCCCTTGAACGCCAACTCGGCCGCCTCCTCGAAGGTGACCGGCGAGACACGGGCCGCCGCGGGCACGGATCGCGGATCCGCGGTCAGGACGCCGTCGACGTCGGTGTAGATCTCCACGCGCTCCGCGTGCAACGCCACGCCGAGGGCCACAGCGGTCGTATCGCTCCCGCCGCGGCCGATGGTCGTGACGTCGCCCCCGGCGGTGATCCCCTGAAATCCGGCGACGACCACGACCTCGCCCGCCTCGAGATGCCGGAGGATGCGGGCCGGACGAATCTCGAGGATGCACGCCTCCTGGTGCCGGTCACTGGTGATGATCCCCGCCTGAAAACCGCGCAGGGAGACCGCCGCCAACCCCCGCGCATGGAGCAGGGCGGCAAAGAGGGCGGCGCTGATCTCCTCGCCGCACGCGCTCAGCGCGTCGCGCTCCCGCGCCGGCGAATCGGGAAGGCCCTCGAGAAGCTGCAGGAGCGTATCGGTCGCATAGGGAGCCCCCCGCCGGCCCATCGCCGAGACGACCACCACGACGCGCCGGCCCGCACGCACGTGCCCGCGCACGCGCGAGACCGCCGCCTCGCGGCCTTCCGGATCGGCCAGGGACGTGCCGCCGAACTTCATCACCCAGGGCATCGCCATCGATCATCCACTCCGCCCGGCCCGCTTGAACGCATCCCCGCGGCGAGAGGCCGCGGCGTCGTCGCGCGGGGCGACCGGCCGCGCTCCAGCGCGGCGCTCATCCTATGCCGGCACGCCGATCCCGCACGGGCGCGCCGCCAGCGTCTCCGCGATCTGGATTCCGTTCAGGGCCGCGCCCTTCCAGAGCTGGTCCCCGACGACCCAGAAGCGCACGATCCGACGATCTTCGGGCCCCACCCGGACACGTCCGACGAAGGTTTCCTCGCGGCGCGCCGACTCGCGCGGCGAGGGCAGCTCGGCAAGCTGCACGCCGGGCGCCTGCCGCAGCGCCTCCAGCACTTCCTCTGCGGCGACGGGCCAGCGCAGCCGCACGAGCACCGATTCCGAATGACAGCGCTCGACCGGCACGCGCACGGTCGTGGCATAGACGGGCAGGGCGGGAGTCCCGAGAATGCGGCGCGTCTCGCGGGCGATTTTGTATTCCTCGTAGCAATCGCCGCCCGGCATCATCTCGCCGATCTTGGGAATCAAATTGAGAAAGATCGGCCGGTCGTAGTGGCGCCAGACTTCGGGCTCACCGCGGGCAAAGGCACGCGCCTGCTCGTAGAGCTCCTCGCGCGCCTCCAGGCCCGCGCCCGATACCGACTGATACGTCGAGACGACGATCTCCTCGACGCCGAAGGCGCGATGTAGCGGCGCGACCGGCAGCAGCATGATGATGGTGGAGCAGTTGGGATTCGCGATGATCGCTCCCGGAGCCACTTCGTTCAGAGTCTGCCCATTCACCTCCGGCACGACCAGGGGAACGGCAGGGTCCTCGCGGAAGGCGGAAGAATTGTCGATCACGATCGCCCCGGCCGCCGCGAACCGCGGCGCAGCCTCGCGCGCCACCTGCTTGCCGGCCGAGAAGAACACCAGATCGCAGCCCGCCGGGTCGGCCCGCTGCAGCTCCTCGACCACGAACTCCTCGCCGCGCCAGACGATCTTTTGCCCGGCCGACCGGTGGCTGGCAAAGAGACGCAGCCGCCCGACCGGAAAGGCCCGTCGCTCGAGCAGCGCGAGAAACTCGCGACCGACCAGCCCCGTCGCCCCCGCCACTCCCACGCTCGGACCGGCCGCCCTCGCGTTGCTGTTCATGACCGCTCCCCTCCGCGCCGCTCGATCCGATCGGTTTCGTCTGCCGGCCGCCAGCCACCCGATCGCGGCCGTCACGCCCGGACCGGCCCCGTCCTAGAATTCCGCGCTCTTCGGCGCGCGCGGGAAGGGAATGACGTCCCGGATGTTCCCCATGCCGGTGACGTAGACGACGGTCCGATCGAATCCCAACCCGAATCCTGCGTGCGGCACCGTTCCATAACGCCGCAGATCCCGGTACCACCAATAATCCTCGTTCTTCAAGCCCAGCTCACCCAGCCGCCGATCGAG
>JAZDGX010000230.1:0-7963 GCA_043806645.1 Candidatus Eiseniibacteriota bacterium
GAGGCGCCCGCCACGGAGAAGTCGCCCTCATAGGTCGGGGCCGACCAGCAGGGGCCCATGTCGCAGAAGAGCGGATCGTCCGAGAAGACCTGATCCGTATAGACCATTCCTCCGTCGCTGTGAATGCCGTCGGGATCGACGTCGCAACAACTGAGGCTGGCTTGGCCGGCCGGCGCGACCCATACATCGTTGGCCGGGAGATCGCTCGTGCAGTTGCCCCACAGAATTGTGCAGGCGACCAGGAGGATGCCGCCCTCGTTGTAGATGCCGCCGCCGGCGGACGCGTCGTTGCGAGCGATCGTGCAGCCGCTGACCGAGAGACCTCCCGATCCCATCCAGATGGCTCCGCCGCCGCCGATCGCATCGGTCGCCTGGTTGCCGGTGACCTGGCTGCTGTTGAGATTCGTGGTTCCGCCGACCATGCCGATTGCCCCGCCCTGGGCGGCGCTGTTGCCCGCGATCGTGCACTCCGTCATGACGAGCGAGCCTTGATCGAGATGGACTGCGCCTCCGGAGGATGGGGTCGTATTGCCGATGAATGTGCACTCCGTGAAGGTCGGAGAGCTGGATACCAAATGCACTCCGGAATCATCGTTGAAGCTGAAGGTGGAGAGGCTGACGGACGGGTTTGACGACGCGCACCGCATTCCGTAGCTATGCCCTTCCCGCACCTGGCTCGAGATGATGGTCGGATCGGCGTGGTCGCACAGGACACCTTCCGCCTGGCTCCAATACACGTAGCAACCGGAGATCGTGGGGCTCGAATTCTCGATCAGGATCCCAAGGATCGGATTCGTGATGGTCAGGCCGGTGATCGTGCATTCGGATGTCTGACCCCCGCTGATGATGAAGCCTCCGCCTTGCCGGTTGCAGTCCAGCACGGGATGAAACGACTGGCCGTCGGAGCGGATCACGAGGTTCTTCGCGCCGAGGTCGATGTCCCGGTTGCCGGGGCCCTGATAGAACTGGCCCGACGCGATCATGACCGTGTCGCCCGACGCGGCGGCGTTGACCGCGTCCTGAATTGTGGCATAGACGCTCGGCACCAGCCGCGTTGTTCCTGCCCGAGCCTCCGCGGCGAAGAGCGTCAGTGCGACAGCGACGAGAACCGGCAATCGGACGGAATTGAGCGGCATCATCCCTGAGTCCTTTGGCTGTAGAACACTCCGTCTCCCCGGGGACGCGTCTGGTCCCGGGCGATCGAAGCCCGCCTCCGCAACGGCATCCCCCCAACGGAACTCCATTCCAGGTATCGGCTTCCGAGAAGCAGATATTCTGGGAAAACGATGCGGCGCGGATCAGGCAACTGGCGTCCGGGAGAGCAATTGGCGTAATGCAGTTGGCGAGATTGGATTGCAGGGGTGCGATCCCCGGACTGCGACTTCCCGAACTGTCCGCCTCTCGTCGGGAAAGCTCCAGCAGAAGCGCAAGACAGGGCCGCTACTCCCCAAGCACCTCGCGGTACACCGCGATCAGCTTCTGCGCGATGACCGGGAGATCGTAGTTCTTCCTGACCATCTCCCGCCCGCGCGCCGGGGCGAAGCGCGCCTCGAAGAGTGCGATCCGGACGGCTGCGGTCAGTCCCGCCGCATCGCCCGGTGCCACGAGCATTCCCGTCTCTCCCTCGGCGATCAGCTCGGGACACGCTCCCACGCGGCTGCACACGACCGGCGTTTCCGTGGCCAGTGCTTCAAGCACCGCGACCGGGGTTCCCTCGGATAGACTGGGCAGCACGAAGAGATCCGCAGCGCTCATCCAATCGGGGATCTCCGCATGGGGCAGGGGACCGACGAAATGACAATTGTCCGCCTGCCAGCGCAGCCCACCCTCACCCAGGAAATAGAACTGCGCTTCGGGCAGCTCGCGCGCCGTCGCCTGCAGCAGATCGACGCCCTTCGCACGGGAAAGCCGGCCGACGAAGAGGACCACCTTCACATCGACTGGAATCCCCAGCCGTTCGCGCAAAGGCGCCTTCTCCCGCGGCCGGAAGCGGACCGTGTCGGCGCCGCACGGCATGTGGATGATCTTCCCCGGATGGGCGCCAAGCTCGTCGATCAGCCGGCGGCGGACTTCCTGGCTGACCGCGATCAGCCGTTGGGCGCGGGCGACGGTGAAGCGTTGCCACCTTGCGTACAGGCGCCCGCGAGAGGGTTCGATCAGTGCATCGCTGCCATGGAAAGTCACAACCAGCGGCCGGTGTCCCATCACTGCCGGCACGAGTGCGGAATGGAACCCGTAGTGGGCATGGATGAGATCCCAGTGAAACGTGAGGCTGGCCGCCGCGCTTTCGAGCGCGAACGGAAGGTAGTCGATCGCGGAGCGGCTCTTCTTGGCGACGACCCGGATGCAGACGGATTCATTGAGCGACCGCGCCTGTTCGGCGACGAAGACTCCCCACTCGGGAGCGCTCGGAGTCGGGTACATGTTGGTCAACACGAGCACGCGCAAGTCACGCGGCTTTGTGGGTGATCGTAAGGTCAAGAGTCCCGCGCTCCTTCACCGGCCCCTCGCCGGGGCCAAGCCTTATGGCGGATGACTCGCTAGGCTACCCTGAACCGAAGCCGGATGCACCTGTCTTGGGAAGGGATGCTATACTGCGCCGGTGAGTGTCCCATCCCTCTGGTTGCGGCTCTCGCGGCGCTTGCGCCGCGAAGTGGAGTCGGTGCGGCATGCGCGGCGCGACCGCGCGATCCTGCGCTGCTTCGAGATGGATGAAGACCGCGCATCGGCCCGCGATGGCGCGCTCCCTTCCTCCGCGGACCCTTCTTCGTCCGGGCTGCGGCCCGCGCCCGTGCTGCTGCGGGCGGATCGGCGGCGCGTGGCCCGGCTGCGGGAGCTTGATCCCGGCTGGGCCGAGCGGGCGAAGCGCGACGCCGAGGCGGTGCTTGCCGGTACGGTTGTCGTAGCCGGTGCGTCCCACGCGGCGGAGGATCCGCAATCGTGGTCCCGCGATCCGGAGAGCGGCTCCCGGTGGCCACGGCGTTCCCATCCGAGGATCCATCTCAACGATCCGCGCCGGCGCGCGGATGTGCGCCTGCAATGGGAGCCGGCGCGGTTCCATCACGCGCTGCTTCTCGGGCGCGCCTATGCGGCGACCGGGGATCCCGCGTATCCCGAGGCTTTCGGACGCCAGGCGGCCTCCTTCATCGCGGGCAATCCTCCCTTCCAAACGATCCACTGGACTGTGGGAATGGAGGTCGCCATCCGCGCCTCGGCCTGGGTCCTGGCGCTCGACCTGATGGACGAAGCGGATGAGGTGGCCGCAGCCTTGCGCGGTGCCATCGCGCGGCAGCTCCATCTTCACGGACTCTTTCTCGAAAACCACATCGAGCGGCATTCCCTCGGCTTCACGACCAACCACACGCTCGCCGACTATGCCGGGCTCGCGGTTCTTGGCCGCTTCTTCACGCGTGATGCGCGTGATGTGCGTGATGCGCGTGATGCACGTGGTGCGCGTGATGCGCGTGATGCGCGTGGTGCGCGTGATGCCCGTGATGCGCGCGGGGAACGCGTGCACGGGGCCGCATCCAGCGACCACCACACGGCGGTGAGCCAAGGGAAACGCTCCACGCGCGAGATGGCGGGGGAGCGTTGGCTCGAGCTCGCCGCGCATGGGTTGAAGCGATGTCTCGATGAGCAGATCCACGCAAGTGGCGCGCATGCGGAAGCGGCGCTGCCCTACGAGCGTTTCGTGCTCGAAGCGGCTTTGGTCGGGGCGCAATGCCTGGGAGAATCGCGCGCCGAGCCGCTGAAGCCGCGGATCCACGCCCTGGCGCGGCATCTGCATCAGGCAACGCTTTTGAGCGGTCTGCCCTTCATCGGCGATGGAGACGATTCGTTCTTCCCGCCCTTCGCCCTCGCGCCTTTCGACGAACTCGATCCGCTGGATCCCGAGCCCGTCCTCCAGGTTGCGGCGGATTGGTGTGATGACCCCGCGCTGAGACAACGCGGGCGCACGGAAGAGGCGGCATACTGGTTTGGTGTCGAGGATCGTGCCGAACAAGCCCATGTGGCCGAAGGAGTGAATCGGATCCAGGGCCAGGATCGGCACTCCGCGCCGCATTCGAAACGCGAGGCGCCGATTCAAGCCGGATTCGCTCGCTTCACCGCGGGGCCCTTCGACGGCGCCCTCGTTACGCGCGGGCGCGACGAAGGCTGGCTTCCCACGCACGGCCACAACGATCTTCTGTCTCTGGTCCTCGATGTGGCCGGCCGATCGCTATTGATCGATTCGGGAACGGGCGCATATGCGCTCGACCGTCTCTTGCGCCATCGCTTGCGCTCGACTGCGGCGCACTCCACGCTGCAGTTGAACGACCTCGAGCAGAGTCCGATCGATGTCGACCGGACTTTCGAAGGGCCGCGGGCCGTCCCCGGAGGTCTGCTCGAGTTCCGGGACCGTCCCCTGCGGATCGTGGCGTGGCACGGGGGTTTTAAGGCGTCCGACGGTGCGTGTGGATCCAGACGGACGCTGGGACGCGGGGCAGCAGCGGAATTTCGCCATGTCCGCCGGGTCTTCTGGAAGCGGAACTGTCTCTGGATCGAGGACCGCCTTGACCCGGCAGGGGAAGGGATGGCCGCCACGGTCCTCCGCTACCACTTCGCGCCGCAACTGGAGCCCCACCTGGTCCACCAGGGCGATGATGCGCGCCGTCCGGGAGGGCGGCCGGAGGCGCGTCGGGTCCATCTCGAATTGCCCAAAACAGTTACGGAAAATCCCCAGGAGGTTCCGCCGGTCGGTGGAGCCGTCGAGCTTCTCCTGTTGCGCCCCCGCGGAGCGGTCTGGCAGATTCGCCCGGGTCTCGTCTCGCGCAGGTACGGCCGGACGATGGAGAATTCGGTTGTCGAGGCGGTGTATGAGGGGCCCCTGCCCCATCGATGGTTGACCGTCCTGCGGTTCCTTCCTGAAAAACCGTGAGTTACGATCCGGCCCGGCGGCTGGAACGTAAGGCGCGCATGCCGGCGGGTTCGACTCGCATGGAAATGCGCCCATGCCGGTGGGTTCAGTTCGCATGGAAGGCGCCCACGCCGGTGGGTTCGGTCAGCACGGACAGCGCGTAGCGGTGGGCTCAGCTCGCGGCGGCATTCCAAACCCGGTGGGCCAGTCAGAATGAAGCAGATCTTCTTTCGCGGAGGGCGGCCGTTGGTCGCTGAGGTCGGCGGACCCGGAATGGCCTCCGGCCGCGTCGAGGTCGAGGTTCATTTCTCCGCGGTCAGCTCGGGCACTGAGGGCAGCATCCTGTCCGAAAGCGGCCGCACGTTCGTCTCGCGCGTGATCGAGAAGCGCCGCAGCGCCGACCGCATCTGGAAGGCCCTGCGCAGGCGTGACCTCTCCGATGTCCGCACGCGCTTCGAGCGACTGGCCTCGCGCGGTCAAACCTGGATCGTCCCCGGCTATTCGGCCTCGGGAATCGTCCGCGCCTGTGGGCCGGAGGCGAGTATTTTCGCTCCCGGCGATCGCGTCGCCGTCGCCGGCGCGGGATACGCAACCCACGCCGATCTGGTCACGGTGCCGCAGAATCTCGTCGTACGCGTTCCCGATGGACTCTCCCTCGCACCGGCCTCCACGGCCGCGGTCGGGGCGATTGCGCTGCAGGCGATCCGCCGGGCGGATTCGCGTATCGGCGAAACGGTGCTCGTGCTCGGGCTGGGCCTGATCGGACAGATCACATCGCGCATCCTGGTCGCGGCCGGTTGCCGGGTGTTGGGATGGGATCCGCGCGCTG
Organism: Candidatus Eiseniibacteriota bacterium; assembly: GCA_043806645.1. Taxonomy (GTDB): domain Bacteria; phylum Eisenbacteria; class RBG-16-71-46; order CAIMUX01; family WJJG01; genus JAZDGX01. The sequence continues at coordinate 5,727 of JAZDGX010000230.1, forward strand.
AGCGCCTGCACTTGGCTGCAACGCATGGCATCACGGCGCTAAGCATCGACGGCATCCACGATGTGCCGGCCGCGGTCGCGGCGCTGACCGCAGGCCAGGGTGCCGATCAGGTGATCCTGGCCGCGGCCGCAGGCGGGGAGGCGGTTGAGGCGGCGGCGCGCGCGGCTCGCCGCGCGGGGGCGCTCGTTCTCCTGGGCGACACGCCGGTGACCGTGGCCCGCGAAACGGCGTATATGCGCGAGCTCGACATTCGCATGTCGACCTCTTACGGTCCCGGCCGTTACGATCGCCGCTACGAGGAAGACGGGCAGGATTATCCCTTCGCCTATGTGCGCTGGACCGAAAACCGCAACATGGTCGCCTGGCTCGAGCTGCTCGCAGCGGGCAGGGTCGTGATCGACGATCTGATTCGCGCGGTACGCGACATGGATGAAGCGGGCGCGGCCTATCTTGCTCTGAGACAGGGGACGCTCGAGTCGTTGGGGTTGATCTTTCGGCATCGCGATGCCGCGAGCACGTCGATTGAGGTCGCCGCCGGCGTGGTTGGTGCCGCGACGGGGGCCGCAGCTGCGCAGCCCGCCGAAACGGCCGCCGCTGGCTCCGGTTCCACCGCTCCCTCGTCCGCTTTCATTCCCTCGTCCGCTCCCATTTCCCCGTCCGCCCCCATCGCCCGGCGCGCCCCACGCTCGACTCCTTTGCGTGTGGCGGTTCTCGGAACGGGGGCCTATGCGACGAGCGGGATCCTGCCCGCGCTGGTCACGCTGGGAGGGCGGATCAAGTTCGAGCTGCTCGCTGGGACGGTTCCCGCGCGCCGCGATCCGCTCGCGCGGCAATACGAGTTCGCGCGCACCTCGTCGAGCTATGAAGACGCCGCGGGCGACCCCGACACCGATCTCGTCGTCGTCGTCACGCGCCACGATCGACGCGCCGATCTCATCGTCCCCGCGCTGCGCACGGGCCATGCGGTCTTTACCGAGAAGCCGCTCGCCTTGCGCGCGGACGAGATCGGGCGGATTGCAGCGGAGCTCGAGCGGGGCGGCGGCTTTCTCATGATCGGATTCAATCGACGCTTCGCGCCGGGGGTGGCGCGACTGCGCGAGATGCTGGCGGGCCGGCGCGGTCCGTTGCAGATGGCCTACCGTGTCCAGGCGGGGATGCTGCCGGAGGGGCACTGGGTGCGCGGCCCGCAGGGTGGGGGACGCCTGGTCGGTGAAGGCGTGCATATGATCGATCTCTTCCGCGCGCTCGTTGCAGCGCCGCTCGAAGGCGCGTGGGTGGTGCCGGGCGGAGGCGCGGCCGGCGCTGCGGCCGCCGATCCGGGCGCGGACAATTTCCAGATCGGCCTGCGTTATGCGGACGGGTCGACGGCGACGCTGCTCTACACCTCGCGCGGTTCCGTGCATCATCCCAAGGAGCGGCTGGAAGTCCACTGGGACGGCCGCTCGATCGAGCTCGATAACTACGCGGCGCTTCACGAATCCGGCCGCAAGGCCCTGCTGTGGCAGGCGCCCGGTCCGCGCAAGGGGCAGCCCGAAATGTGGCAGGCCTGCGTCGAGGCCCTGTTGAGCGGCGGGCCGGCGCCGATTCCCGCGGAAGAGATCTTCGAGACTTCGCGGGCGGTTCTGGCGCTCGAACGCGCGCGACGCGGCGAGTAGGGCCATGCGATCGCGGAGGGCCGCCGACCGCTCGCGGTTCTACTGCGGTCTTGCGGGCCAGGTCGGATCGCGGTTTCGCATCTTGCGTGGGGCGGCTCGCTCGTAGCACACTCGCCGGACGGCAGATGGAGAAGAAAGGCATGCACATGTCCAACGGACCGGGTGCCGGCGCGCAGGCAAACAGCTCCGACCCGCGCCGTCTGCCCGTGGCGCCGTTTCTCGAGATCCTGGCGCGCCGGCGCCGTCTGATCATCGTCATGACCATGGGAGCGGCCGTGGTCGCGGCCGTCTTCAGCCTGATCGCGCCGGTGACCTACGAGTCGAAGCTCACGATCCTGCCGCCCGAGTCCTCCTCGCCGCTCAACTTCGGGCGCGGGAGCCTGCAGTCGTCACTCGCCAGCCTGCAGATCGGCTTCGCTACGACGAACAACTCCGCCCTGTATGCCGACATGCTGCGCAGCCGCTCGGTGCGCCGCTACGCCATCGACAAGCTCGGATTGATCGAGGCCTACGGCATCGATCCGGGCGATTCGCTGAAGGCCTACACCTTCGCCCTCGATCAACTCGAAGGCGACATGGAAG
>JAZDGX010000231.1:0-5086 GCA_043806645.1 Candidatus Eiseniibacteriota bacterium
CTCCCGTCCCTCACCATCCACCAATCGAACCTTCTCGCCCGTCACGATGCGCGCCGCCCGCATGGCGTGGCGGCTCTCATGCTCCGGAAGCACCGCCTCGCCCCCGGGGCGGGGCCCGGGGGACGGCAGGTAGAAGTTGCGATGCTCGGAGCACTCAGCCACGGAACGCGTCCTTGATCTTCTCCATCAGGCCCTTCCCCGGCTTGGGAGGTCGCATGCCCGGCAGCTTACCCAGTTCCTGGAGCAGCTCCTTCTCCTTGCCCGAGGGACTCTGCGGCGTCCACACCTGGACCAGTGCATACAGGTCACCCTGCCTGCCGCCGACCGACAGGCCGCGACCGCGCATGCGCAGCACCTTTCCCGACTGGATGCCGGCCGGGATCTTGATCTCGACCGGCGCATCGATGGTCGCCAGCTTGATCCGCGCGCCCAGCGCCGCCTGAGAGATGTTCACCGGCAGCTCCACCCACAGATCCAGCCCCCGTCGCTCGAAAACCTCATGCGGCTTCTCGCGCACCTCCACCACCAGATCGCCCGCGGCTCCGCCACGCCTTCCGACATTGCCCCCCGCGCGTTGCGCGAGCCGCTCGCCGTGCGTCACACCCGGCGGGATCTTCAGCGAAACCTGCTCCTCCTGCTCGACCCGCCCTTCTCCGCTGCAAGTAGAACAAGGATCCTCGATCAGCGAACCCTCGCCCTTGCAGCGGCGGCATGCCTCGGTGCGGATGACTTGTCCCCAGAGCACGCGCTGAACGATCTTGATCTCGCCCGTGCCGTCGCACTGCGTGCAGGGCGCCGTGCGCCCCCCCGGACGCACGCCGCGCCCCTGACAGGCGGAGCAGGCGACCATGCGCTTCAAGCGAATGGACTTCTCCGCACCGTGCGCGACTTCCTCGAGCGTCAGCGGTAGCGCGATGCGCAGATCTTCGCCCTGCCGATCGGCGGCCGGGCTGCGCCGCGACGCAAACCCACCGCCCATGAAGCTGCCGAGCAGATCCTCCAACCCCCCCCACCCGGCATTGGCGCGGGCGAACTCGCGGAAGATCTCCATGGGGTCGAAGCCCACGTTCTCTCCGCCCGCGCCCCGCACGCCGGCATGTCCGAAACGGTCGTACTGCTCCCGTTTCTCGGGCTGACTCAACACCTGGTAGGCTTCCGAGATGACCTTGAAGCGCTCTTCGGCCCCCCGGTCGCCCGGGTTCTTGTCGGGATGATACTGAACCGCCAGGCGATGGTAGGCCTTCTTGATCTGCTCGGGCGTCGCGTCGCGCGCCACTCCGAGCACCTCATAGTAGTCTGCCCGCTCCATGCTTCCTGTTCTCCGTGGCGGCGGCGGTCCCCGGCGCTACTGTCCCCGTTGGGCGAAGATCGAGCGCAAGGTCATGACCAGAATGCGCACGTCCAGCGCCAGCGACCAGTTCGAGATGTATTGCAGATCGTAGCGCGTGCGCTCCTCGATCGGCACGCTGCCACGGAGTCCGTTGACCTGGGCCCAACCCGTGATCCCGCTTTTCACGCGGTGCCGGTCGAAATAGCCGGGCACGAGTTCTTCGAAACGATCGACGAAATAAGGCCGCTCGGGACGCGGCCCCACGAGGCTCATCTCCCCCCGCAGCACATTCAGAAGCTGCGGCAGCTCGTCCACGCTCCATACGCGCAGGAAACTCCCCAGGCGCGTGCGCCGAGGATCATCGGCATTCGCCCAGACCGGGCCCGTGCGATGCTCCGCGTCGACCCGCATCGAACGGAACTTCAGCATCCAGAAGATCCGCCGATCGCGCCCCACCCGTTCCTGCCGGTAGAAAACGGGCCCGGGCGAAGCGAGCCTGATCACCACCGCGACCAGGATCAGCAGCGGGCTCAGCACCAGCAGCAGCGGAACGGTGACGGCCAGATCGAACATCCGCTTGACGACCGCGTTCCAACCGGACAGGGGGATCTCCTGCAGGCTGATCATGGGCACGCCGTCGATCTCCTCGAAGCGCGCCCCGCGCGAGATCATGGCCATGATGTCGGGAACGAACTCCACGTCGACATGCAGGGTGCGACACTGGCGCAGAATCTCGATCAAGGCCTCCTGCCCCGCCAGCGGCAACGCGACGAGCACCCGATCCACACCTTCGGCCGCTACGATAGCCCCGACCGCCTCGTAGCGGCCGAGCAGGGGCAGCGCCTCCTCCTCCGCGGCCGCCTCGCTTTCCCCAGGCCCCGCGAGCACGCCCACCGCTTCATGCGGGACGCCGCGCGACGAAGCAAGCGCCGCGGCCACGCGCCGGCCCTGGGGCGTGCGGCCGATCACGAGAAAGCGCAGGGGCCGGCGGGGTCCCAGCGCCGCGGCCAGCCGCAACCCGCAGGTGCGGCCCGCGTGGAGCAGAGGAATCGCAAGGATCCAGATGAGGGGAATCGCGATGCGCGAGAGAGTGATGTCGCGATAGAAGAAGGCAATCCCGGCGGTGAGGGCCATGCCGAGCAGCGAGGCCTGCAGCAGGCGCGCGACCGCCGGCCCCTCCCAGCGGGGGCGGATGCGGTAGAGACCGAAGGTATGAAAGACGGCGATCCAGACGACGGCGGTGGTGGCGGCCGCGAGCAGGTAGTGCTCGAGCGGCGGGATCCCTTTGGCGACGCTCCAAAGCACGCCCGCCAACGGGGAATGGAAGCGCAGCCAATAGCCGGCCAGGAATGCCGTGCAGATCGCCGCCGCGTCGGTCGCATGCCAGACGAACTGGACGCGGATCTCGGACTTTCGCCGCTCTACGTGCCCCACGGCTGCCTCGCTCGTTGCGCCTGCGCTGCAGTCTTATCGCTATCCGACGGCTGCGGGCCGGCCGCGGCAAGCTCCGCCTCGATGCGACCGCGGAACTCCGCCCGCGAGAATCCCAGCGCGCGCTCGCGACAGGCGGCCGGGGAAAGCGGCGAGCGCTCCAGGCGCTCGATCGCATCGATCAGCGCGTCGACGCTTTGCTCTCCGAAAAACACTCCCGTCTCCCCGTCGCGCACGGTCTCGAGCGCCCCTCCGGCCCCATAGGCAACCACCGGGGTGCCGCACGCCATCGCCTCGAGGGGGACGATACCGAAGTCCTCCTCGCCGGGAAAGAGGAGCGCCCGCGCGCGGCGGAGGGAATCGACCAGCTCCACGCGATCCTGCCAGCCCAGAAACGTGACCTGTCCCGAGCCGGCCGCGCGCTGGAGGCGCCGGCGCTCCACCCCGCTACCAATCACGACCAGCCGCCGGCCCAGCCGCCGTACCGCTTCCACGGCCAGCTCCAGACGCTTGTAGGGCACCAGGGCCGAGATCACCAGGAAGAAGTCGTCGCGGATTACTCCGGCGTCGGGAGTGAAGGCCTCGGTATCGACCCACGGATGGACGACCGCGGCACGGCGGCCGTAGTAGCGGGCGATGCGTCCGGCCACGTTGTGAGAGTTGGCGATGAAGTGGTCCACCCGCTGGGCGGTGACGGCATCCCAGGTGCGCAGCCCCGTCGCTGCGGCAGTCAGGCCCCAGGAGAAGGGGAAGCGATAGCGCCCACGCCCGAAGTAGTCCTCATACGCCGCCCAGACGTAGCGCATCGGCGTGTGACAGTAGCAGACGTGGCGCGTGCCGGGATGCACGACCACGCCCTTGGCCACCGCATGGCTGCTCGAGAGCACCAGATCGAATCCCCGCAGATCGAAACCCTCGATGGCCAGGGGAAAGAGCGGCAGGTAGCGCTGGTAGCGCGTGCGCCCCAACGGCGCGCGCTGGATGAAGGAGGTGCGGATCGGGTGGCGCTCGATCGTAGTGCTGACGCTGCCGGGACGATGCACGAGGGTGTAGACCGGCGCGTCGGGAAAGATCTCGCAGAAGACCTCGAGACACTTCTCCCCGCCACGCATCCCGGTCAGCCAGTCGTGCACCAGCGCCACTTTCATGCCGTGGCGTCCTCCAGCGTTCGGATCAGCTCCAGCACGATGCTGTCGGCGACGAAGTAGGCTTGCCGCCGCAGGCGCAGGCCATCGGGGGTCACCTCGACAAAGCCCTGATTCGCGAGCACGCGCGCCCGCCGCTCCAGGCGCGACCGCCCCGCTTCGCCCACGTGCCGCGCGATCGTCTCCCAGCGCAGACCGCGCGCCCGCCGCAGACCAAGGTAGACTTCCTCCTGCGCGGCGTTCTCCGCGCTCAGCCGGTAGCGCTCGCGCGGAGGCAGACGCCCGGTGTCGAGCAGCCGCCCCAAATACGCCCCCAGATCCTTGGCATTGCGCCAGCGAATCGCCCCGTCGAACGAGTGCGCCCCCGGTCCGAGGCCATAGCCGACTCGCCGCTCCCAAACGCTCGATGCGTAGCGGGAGACGTTGCCGCGACGAGCGAAGCTCTCCACCTCGTATTGCTCGTAGCCCGCTTCGACCAGTCGCCGCGCGGCTGCCTGGTACTGGGCCAACAGGTGCTCGTCGAGCGGGCTCTCGTGAAAGCCGCCCCGCAACAGCCGGTCGTGAAGCAACTCCTCCCGCCGGCCCAGCTGGTTGCAGGTCAGATGCTCGCAGTCGAGCGCGACCGCATCCTTCAGCGTCGCGGTCCAGCTGTCGAGGGTCTGTCCCGGGATGCCGTAGCGCAGGTCCATGCTGAGGCAGTCGAATCCCGCCGCACGCTGCGCCGCGATTCCGTCGCGCGCCTGTTGGGCGGTGTAGCCTCGGTCAAGTGTCACGAGCTCCGGATCATGGAAAGACTGCACCCGGACGTGGAGCCGATTGAATCCGCCCTCCAGCAGGGCCCGGCCGCTCTCCGGGTCCAGCGATCCCGGCCAGGCTTCGAGGGTCACCTCGCAACCCTCCACCCAGCCCGGACCGACGCGCAGGGCGCTCAGCAACGCTGCCAGCCGGGGCGCGCCGAAGAGCGACGGCATGCCACCCCCGACATAGACCGCCTCTACCTGCACGTCCCCGATCTCGGGGTGCTCTTCACGCAGCAGCTCCCATTCCCGGGCCACGGCGCGGATAAAGGGATCGTAGTCGGGTTCGCGTTCCATGACGCGGTAGGTGCCGCAGTAGGCGCACCGGCGGCAACAAAAGGGAACGTGCACGTAGAGCGTGATGGCGGAACGCTCCTCTTCCG
>JAZDGX010000232.1:0-9607 GCA_043806645.1 Candidatus Eiseniibacteriota bacterium
GGGGGCAGTCCCCGGCGATCGCCGCGGCGGGTCCAGGCCGCGCCGACCGGAGTGCTCCATTGGGCGAAGGCGCCCGCTGCGGTGATCCCGCGGGCCAGCGGTGCCGCGGGATTCTGCGGATCGGCAAAAACATCGGCCGGCCCGGTCGTCTTCAGGATCGGGGCAGCGGTCAGATCCATCGGGTGCGGGCTCAGCACCTCGATCGGCCGCACGCTCGGCAGGACGGCGAAGGTCCCCAGGCCGGCTGTGATCGGATGGTTCGGATCCCCCACCATCGCCACGACCCACGGACCGAGCCCGATACCGCCCGTGACGCGCCCTTGGTCGCGAATCGTCCCCGCACGATAGCGCAGATAGATCTGCTCGAGAAACGGTTCCAGTCCCGTGGAGTCCCCCGGTTCGACCCAGATGCCGAGGCGACCGCCTCCTTCGACATAGCGGCGGATCAGGGCGACCTCGCTCGGATAGAGTGGGTGCTGCGGATGGACGACTACCAGCGCGGCGGTCGCCGCCCCAATGCTGTCGGCATCCATGAGGATCATCTCGCGGCCCACTGCATTCGCATCCCGCAGCGCCTCGCCCCACGCGCTCAGCCCCTCATCCCCGCCCGCCATCAGTGAGGGCTCGCCGTGGCCCTGCAGAAACGCGATCCGGCGCGGCTCTCCCTCGAGCACCCGCAAGATGCCCTGGGTGATCGCTTCCTCGTTCACGTCCTGCACCTCGGCGACCGCCGTGCCGTATGAGACGAGCACGACATTCGAGCGCGTCACGCCCGCGGCGCGGGCTTGCGCCGGATCGCGCTCGGGGTCGACCAGCCGCGTCTCCAAGCGCCGCGAACTGCGTGCGTAGATGTCGAAGTAGCGACGCGCCAGGTCCCAGGCCGCCGAAGGATCGGCGAAATAACCCTCCAGCCGCACGGTCCCCGGAAGCGCGTCCAGAACGCTCTGCGTGGCGCGCGAGAGCGAATTGAGACGCTCGGCCGTCAAGTCCCGGGGCGTCGACATGCGACCCCCGAGCAGCGCGAGCAGAAAGAGCACGCCGGCCAGCAGGAGCATCGTCGTCGTCGGGCCCGGCTCGGAAAAGGACCGCGCTTGGTGAAGGAGCAGGCGCAGTTCTCCGGCGTGGTGAATCAGGGCCCAGCCGAGAAGCAGCGCGCCGGCCAGGACGATGAATCGCGGCAGATAGGCCCAAGCGCCGGTCTCGATGCTCGACCAAGCGCCGCCCAGCGCCAACAGCAGCAGGCCCGCGAGGAACAAGGGCAATGGGCGGCCGGTCCGGGACATGCCTACCCTCTCCACTTGATCAGCCCGACGCCGCGGATCGTCAGCGCCAGGAAGAGAATCGTGAGCGCCGGAAAGAAGAGCGTCGCTCCAAGGGCCAGCAACCCCTGCCCGAAGGTGAGGTAGTGATAGAGCGGCGACAGGTTGACCAGCACCGTTTGCAGCGACGAGCCGCCGGGACGGGCGGTGGCACCCCCCATGGCGAGCACCAGGAAGAGCCCCAGCGTGAGCACCGCCGCCTCCACCTGCCCCATCGCCAGCGAAGAGACGAACAGACCGATGCTCAGGAGCGCGAGCGCGAACAAGCCGAGTCCCGCCAGGCCCCCAAGCAGCGGCAGCAGATCGGGCGTCGTGACCAGGAGCAAGACGCCCAGATGAACCACGGTGATCAGGAGCAGCAGCCCGGTGAAGGCCGCCACGCCCAGGAATTTCCCCACCACGATCTCCCACACGCGCAGGGGGTAGGAAACGAGCAGTTCGAGTCCCCGCGATCGTCGCTCCTCGGCGAAGCTGCGCATCGTGACAAAGGGCAGCACGAACAGCAGCAGGCTCGCGACGTCGACCAGGTACGGTGTCAGTACGGCGACCTGCACGCTCGGCCGGCCCGGCGCGCCGACGGCCATCGCGCCTTGTTGCGCGGCGCGCAGCAACTGCTCGCGGAACAGGTAGAGCAGCGCGACCAGAATCAGCCCCGAGGCGAGAGCGTAGACGGCCAGCAGGGCGTAGCCCAGAGGCGAGCGCAAGAAGGCGCGGAACTCGCGCTGGGCCACCGTCAGGACCCCGCTCATGCTACTCGTCCTCCCTTCGCTCACTGCCCTCTTCCAGCGTGAGACGGCGGAAGGAGCGCTCGAGCGCGCTCAAGCCCGCATTCCATTCCATGAGATCCCAGCCTCCCTCGGCCAGACGGCTCAGCAGCTGCAGGCGCTCCTGACGATCCAGCGACCCTTCCAGCCGCCATACGGGAAGCCCCGTCGCGCCGGTCCCATGCCGGGGCTCCTCTTGGCGCGCGATCATGCGGGACATCACCGCCGGCCCGGTCCGCGGGTCCCCCCGCCCGCCCTGGACCAGAATCGCGATTTCGGTGCGCCCTTCGCTCTCTCCGCCGAGCGTCTGCGGATCCCCTTCGGCGACCAGATGACCCCGGCTCAGAACGAGGACGCGGTCGCACAGCATGAGCGCCTCGGCCAGGATGTGTGTGGAAAGCAGCACCCCCTTGTCGCCGCGCCAGCGTAGAAGCAGCGCGCGCAGATCGGCGATCTGGTTGGGATCGAGGCCGGTGGCCGGCTCATCCAGGACCAGGAGGGCTGGATCGTTGACCAGGCATTGTCCCAGTCCGACCCGCTGCCGGAAACCGCGGGAGAGATTCGAGATCGGCCGCCGCCAGACCTCCGCAAGACCGAGCATCCCTCGCACGCGCTCCAGTGCGCCGCCAATCGCTGAGCCTTCGAGTCCCTTGAGGCGCGCCGCCATGGCCCGATACTCGCTCACGCGCATCTCGCCGTAGAGGGGCGGATTCTCCGGAAGATAGCCGAGGAAGCGCTTCGCCTCGGGGCCATCGCGGAAGACATCGCGTCCCGCCAGACGCACCTCGCCCGCCGTCGGCACCTGATAGCCGATCAGCACGCGCATGGCGGTCGTCTTCCCCGCCCCGTTGGGGCCAAGCAAGCCGACGATCTCTCCGCGACGCACCTGGAAGCTCAGGCGGTCCACAGCCCGCACCGGCCCGTAGTCCTTCGTCAGGCCGATAACCTCGAGCATCGTTTGGATGCCCGTATCCCTGTCCGCGCTTTCAGCTTCCATTCTTCCCATGCCCGCACGAGATGCCGGCCGCCCGCGGCGGGTCGTCAAGGCAGAAAGATGCCGGCTGAGTCTAGGCAATCGCTCCCGGCCAGGCAAGGCGCAATCCCCTGCGCATTGACTTCCGGTGCCGGGTTGGGGAAGATGCGTAATTCTCGATCGCTTCCCTGCGGTCGGTTTCCTGCGTTGGCGCGGCCCGACCCGTGAACATGCAAGGAGAACACCATGGCGGAGTATGGAATCACCTCGCGGGCGCAGGACTTCTCGCAATGGTACCTGGACATCGTCCAGAAAGCCGAGTTGGCCGACTACTCTCCGGTGCGTGGATGCATGGTCATCCGCCCCAATGGGTACGCCATCTGGGAGAAGATGCAGGCCGCCCTCGATGGGATGATCAAGGCGACCGGCCACCGCAACGCCTACTTCCCGCTCTTCATTCCGGAGAGCTTTCTCAAGAAGGAGGCGGAACACGTCGAGGGCTTCGCCCCCGAGTGCGCCGTCGTGACTCACGGTGGCGGCCGGCTGCTCGAGGAGCCGCTCATGGTGCGGCCGACCTCCGAGACGATCATGTACCACATGTACGCGAAGTGGATCCAAAGCTACCGGGATCTGCCGCTGCTCATCAATCAATGGGCCAATGTCGTGCGCTGGGAGATGCGCACCCGTCTGTTCCTGCGCACGACCGAGTTCCTCTGGCAGGAAGGGCACACCGCCCACGCCACGGCCCAGGAGGCGGAAGCCGAGACGCGCAAGATGCTGGGCGTCTATCGCACGTTCGCCGAGGAGTGGATGGCGATGCCCGTCTTCATGGGTGTGAAGACCGAGGCCGAGAAGTTCGCGGGAGCGCTGCGCACCTATTCGATCGAAGCGCTGATGCAGGATGGCAAGGCCCTGCAGTCGGGCACTTCCCACAACCTCGGCCAGAATTTCGCCAAGGCCTTCGAGGTGCGCTACCAGGACGAGAATCAGCAATGGCAGTACTGCTGGCAGACCTCCTGGGGCGTCTCGACGCGCCTGGTCGGTGCGTTGATCATGGCCCACTCCGACGACCACGGACTCGTCGTCCCGCCGCGGCTGGCGCCGCTCGAGGTCGTGATCGTGCCGATCTGGTCCTCCGACGACCAGCGCCGCGAGATTCTCGCCTACGTGGAGCAGGTGCGCGCCGCGATGGATGGGCACTTCACCTATCACGTCGACGACCGTGACCAGTTCAAGCCCGGATGGAAGTATGCCGAATGGGAGCTGAAGGGCATCCCGCTGCGCGTCGAGGTCGGGCCGCGCGACAAGGAGAAACGCGGCGTGGTCATCGTCCGGCGCGACACCCGGGCAAAGGTGCCCGTCGCCCTGGACGCCCTGCGCCCGGCGCTCACGGATGCGCTGGAGGCGATGCAGCGCGACCTGCTGGCGCGCGCGCGCGCGTTTCGCGACGAACACACCTTTTCGGTCGACGATTACGAAACCTTCAAGACCACCCTCGAGGAACGCCCTGGATTCATCTGGGCGCACTGGTGCCGCAGCGCCGACTGCGAGGCGCGGGTGACCGAGGAGACCAAGGCGACGATCCGCGCGGTGCCGTTCGACCCCGGTGAGGACATTGCGACCGAGGGAGCTCCGCCGCCGGAACGCGGCCGCTGCCTCGCCTGCGGGGGAGAGTCCCCGCGCCGCGTCCTGTGGGCCAAGTCGTATTGACGCGCCGGCGGCCGGATTTCAACGGATCAGCAGGACTCGTTCCCTCACGATCTGATCGCCGGCCACGCCGTGCAGGAAATAGGTCCCCGCGGGCAGGGGATAGCCCCGCGCATCCGTCCCGTCCCACGGGAAGGCATGCTCTCCCGCCGGCAGGGTCCCTTGCTGAAGCTGCATCACCCTTCGTCCGGTGACGTCGAAGAGCGACACGTCCACCGCTGCCCCCGCCGGCAACGAAAGCATGACCGTCGTTCGCCGCACGCACGGATTCGGATGCGCGCGCAGCTGCAGGCGCGCGGCCCGCTCCCCGCTGATCGAGAGATCCGATCCGCCGCGGCTGAAGACCGCATCCGACAGATCGACCGCCCTTCTGCCGGCGGCGTCGGTGGCGATCAGCTTGAGCAGACAGCTCGAGGACTCCGCGCCCTTGACCACCCAGTCGAAGCTCCCGCTATTGGGCAGCCCGCGCGCCACGATGTTGGAGTAGTTCGCGCCGCCGTCGGGCGACAGGAGCAGATCGATCGCGGTTACGCCGACGTTGTCGCTCGCTTCCCAAGTAATCGTCACGGTGCTGTCGGGCAACCAGAGCTCCCCTCCGTTCGGGGCCGTGAGATGCGCCTCGGGCGCCTCGATGTCCGGCCAGACGGGAACGAGCCAATTCAACGCCTGCGCCATCAACGCCGCGCGATCGGGGGCGGTGTTGATCGCCTCGATTCCGAAAGCGCAGTAGACCAGCCGGTAGTCCCCCGCCCAACGCAGCGCGCCGGCCCTTCCCGAGTGGTAGTCCAGAATGGGCACGGCGCCGGACAGAGCCGTGATCCAACTCGGGTAGTCCTGATTGCGCGACCCGTCTCCCCCGCCGATTTCGAAGCTCATGCCCGCGCTGATCGGATCGCCCGCTTCTCCGGACATCGTGCGACCTTCCGAATCGTCGGCCTCGTAGCGCGCATGAAGGACGTCTTCGTAGAAGTCCAGGTCACCCGGCCCCCCCGCCTCGTTCAGCCACCAACCGATGTCCTGGCCGCTCAGCAGCAACGCGCCTCCCCCATTCAAATAGCCCGCCAGGGCCGTCTGATCGTCCAGCTGCCCGGGCTCAACTTCATCCGGACCCTCGAGGTTGCCCACCACGCCGGTGAGCCAGACGACGACCGGGTATCCCATGAGCAGCTCGGCCGTCGGCCGCCCTTCGGTCTTGGTGTCCCACTGCCGATAGAGGAACCCCCCGGCGTCGAGCGCCTCGCGGAAGAAGGGATCCGCTACGGAAGCTCCGTCGTCGTCGACGAGCAGGATCGGGACATCGCCGAGCACGATCGAGAGCGTGTCTCTCTGGAAGTGCGGGCCATGAGCGATCGTCGTGAGCGGCAGCCGCGCCACGGTGCCCACGGCGGCGAAGGGGTCGACCTCGACGACGAAGGCCGGCGCGAGCGGCGCCGATGCTCCAGGGTCCAGATCGGCAACGCCGGCTTGAACCTTGCTGACGCTGACCAGGCCCGAATCGGGGCCGAGCACGGAGTAGACACCCTCCATGACACCGGCAAGCAGGCCGCAGCGCAGCGTCACAACCAACTCCGCGCGTTCGCCGGGGTCGAGCCAGCCGTTGCCGTTGCCCCAATGCTCGTCCTGCACGGTCACGCCCGCGATTTCCAACCGGTCGGCCGGATCGTAGTAGACCATCTGCGTCGAGATCCCGATGCCGGATGATCCGTACTTGATCCAAGCGTACCCGTCCTCGCCCCAGCTCGTGCCCCAACTGTTCTTGACAAGCCAGGCGCCCTGGCCCTCGCAGGCCGCGTCGTCCCAGCCGACGATCGTCACGGCGTGGTTGTTGCTCTCATCCCCCTCGTGTTCGTAGCATCCTTCCGTGTAGTAGTGGAAATCGTCGTAGGCGTGCATCGAAGTCGCCACGGGACCGTAGCTGTGGATCGCCGTCTTGATCTCCGCGACGCCGTTGGGGATGTCGAGATACTCCCCCGCCACCGCGACCGGCTCGCACGCGCCCTCCGCGCAGGGGATCTCGTCCGACTGGCCGTAGGCCATGCAGCTCTCGTCCATGGCCCCGTAAACCTGGTAATGGTCCCACGCCAGGCCGTGCCAGCCGCCGTCACAGCCCCAATGGTAGGTTGCGCAGGAGAGCACTTGCTGCTCCGAGAGATCGAGCACCTGGCCGCTGTAGATCCGGATGACCGCCTCGAGCGCCCCCGTCGCTGCAAAGGCCCAGCAGCTTCCACAGGCGCCCTGATTGCGGACATCGGTCATCCCGCCCAGGTCGCGCCAATTGAAGGCCGCGGGGAGATCCTTCCGCACGGGCAGGCCACAGGCGTCGCCCTTCCCTTCCATCCGTCCGTCCGGAAGCTTGAAGCCGAGCATGCGATCGAGTTGCTCGGGCGAGTACTCCATGAGCGACGTCGGACCCGGCACCCAGTGGTACCCCTTCGCGGCGACCTCGGCGCGGACCTGGGCCAGGCGTTCCTCGTGGTAGGCGGCCACCCACTCCTCGGCCGCACGCACCGGCAGGGAAACGGCAAGCAGAGACAACACCGAGATCAACAAACGTCCTCGCTGGTCCAGACAGGCCCGCACCGCCATCGACCGCCTCCCTCGCTGCAAGGCTCCTCCACGCATGGCCGGACCCATCCGTGCCGGCCACCTTTCATCCCCGGACGTGCCCGGGCTCTACCGCAGCAGCACCCCGCTCGCCTTCGCGCCGCCACCCGCTCCCGACGCGCGGAAGTAGTAGACGCCTGCGCGCGCCGGATGGCCTTCCTCGTCCGTTCCGTCCCACGTCAAGCGCACATCTCCCGGTCCGGCCGTTCCCTCGAAGACCTTCGCGACCCGGCGCCCGTTCGCATCGAACACCTCCACACGCACCGCAGATCCTTCAGGCAGCGACAGGCGCAACACCGCATGGCCGCGCATGACCCCCGGCTCGGGGACCAAATGCCAGGAGGGCGTGACGCGCGCCATGGTTTCCAGCGCCTCCGCCCCCAGTTCCAGAAGATAGTACTCGCCTCCTTCGAGATTCCCATTCCCGTTACCCGCCGGGGCCTGCGCCAAAAGCGCCCCCGCGTCGGGCGTCGCATACCCAGCCGCGCAAAGCCAGATCCGCTCCGGGATTTCCCCATACAACGCCGCCAGGTCCAGGGTCCCCTCCAGCACCGCCCCCTGAGCGTTGCCGAAGGCCGCGCCCGCACGCACCGACTCCCCCGCGTCGAACCAGCCGTGCCAGCCGTTGTCGTTCTCCGCGCCCAGGTAGTAGTCCCACGCGCGCACCGTACCGGCCTTGGCCCAGGGCGATCCGCGCGTGGCCGTCGTGTCGTCCAGGACGAGAAGGAAATGATCGAGATTCGCGGTCGATCCCGTGGCCTCGGTCGCCAGATAGAGCCGGCCTCCCTCAGCCGCCGCCCACAAGGAGAGCCCTCCGCCCGCGCCCACAAGTTGGGCGCCCGCGTCGAGCGAGCCATCCATGATGAACTCACCGCTCGGGCTCTCCCCCACGTAGACGTGTTGTATCGGCGTCCGCTTCATCCGTCCCGTCGCATCCTGCGCTTCGACGTAGTAGTCGAGCAGCACATCGCTGTAGCCGGTGAGGTGCGCCCAGTACTCGGTGGCGATCGCCGCAGGCAGCTCTGTGAAATCCACCGCCGGCATTTCCCATGGCTCGCCGAGCGGCAGCTCCCGCGCGGTCATCTCGACCGGCTGCCATGCGCCCACTCCGCTTCCACCCGCATAGGTTTCGTTGACGGTCGTCGACGGGTCGTTCCAACCGTCGGCGTCCTCGCGGATCATCAACTCGACGCGGACCAACCCGGATACATCGTAGGCGAAGGTCCAAACATGGAAGTCCGACCCCATCGGCGCGCCTTCACCCCCGGGATACCCCCACAAGCTCCCGCCGCCGTACCCTCCGGGGTTCCACGGCAGACGTTGCGGCAGCCATACGGTCGGCGGCGTCTCATCGCTGCCGGCCGCGATGACCGGATCCGCCGCCTCCAGCGCCTCGTTGCAGGCCAGCGTGGCCTTCACCTCCATGTCGAGCGCCGTGCCGTAGTACATGTAGCCACTCTCGTACCCGGCGAGGAGAAAATGCCAGGCGCGCTCGGCCGCGTCGGCGCCCGAGAGGGGATCGACGACGCGGGCGGGATCGACCGCCCCGCTGATCTCCGCGGCGGTCTCGACCCTGTTCTGAGCCGCGGTCAGGACGGCCCAGTTGCGCTCATCCTCGGCCCAGCCGTTCGCGATGTCGAACGCCCCCGCCGCATTGACGAGCGGCCAGTTCCAATTGATGTACTGAGGACTGCCGAAATCCCCATCCGCATTCACCCAACCGCCGTCCTCGACGTGCACGATGTCGCCCGCGGGTACCGGATGCTCGGACAGGTAGGTCGCGATGGTGGTCGGCCGATACCCGGCCGCGGCGGCTTGATGGCAGAATTGCGTCACGTTTTCGTTGTAGTAGCTGTACCCGCCGCTCCAGGCGTTGTCCCCATCGTGCGCGAAAAGTATGAGCATGGGCCGCGCGGGATCGTTGGCCCAGGCGATCGCATCAATCGGGCCGGTGCCGAAGAGCGCGTAGCCCTCGTCCCAGCCCATCGCATCGGCCGCGGGAACGACGACCATCGAGCAAGCGGCCCCCGTCTCCGGATCGATGTAGCGCGCGCGATGCGGCGTGAAGCCGTAGGGATACGGAATCTTCAAGGTCACGCCGCGCGATATGAAGTGATCGGTCCAGTCGTCTTGAGGCGGATTGAGCCGGTCCGCGCGGTTCGGTGGATCGCAGTTGTCCTCGTTGGCCGCGTAGGGATAGCCCTCGCACGCCCGAGCGATATGCAGATCGGGTACGATCG
>JAZDGX010000233.1:0-9652 GCA_043806645.1 Candidatus Eiseniibacteriota bacterium
ACGCCGACGGACCAGGGCAGGCTGTCTAGAACGAGCGGCTGCGGCGTCTCCCGGTTCAGGAACTGCGCCCGCACGAGCGCCCCGCGCACCGCGGCCTCGAGCGGATCGATGGAGTCTACCGCCGCCCGCCGATAGAAACCTACGAGGTGTTTGCGGACGCTGTCGAAGCGGGTCACTCCGCCCGCCAGCACCAGCGCGTCCACGTCGCCCGGAAGCAGGTGCAAATCGCCCGCCAGCCGCTTGCCCAGCGTGGTGGCGGTTTCCTTGAGGGGCTCCAGCCAGGTCTGGATGTCATCCCGCCGATAGACCTGGCGGAAGGGCTGCCTCTGGTCGGCGAGCCGCACCTGCACTTCGGCCTCACCGCGAGAGGCGATTTCGGGGAGGGCCTTGGCGGCCGCCATCAAAATGTGCCGCGCGACATGAGTTTCATTCTCGAAGGACAGGCCCGCCTCCCGGACGCGCGCCAGAAAATCGCGCGCCAGGGCCAGTTCCACCCGCTCCCCGCCCGCCTGACTGCTGCCGGCCGCGGCCAGCACCTTCACGATGTCCCGGCGCAATTCCACGAGCGCCAGGCTGAGAAACCCCGCGCCCCAGGAACAGACCGCCACGCGCCCCTGGACCCCCGCCGCCAACGCCGCCAGGGCTGCCGCGGTCGATTCATCGATCAGCCTGACGCGACGGAAACCGGCCATGCGCGCGGATAGGCGATAGGCCTGGCGGTCGAGCGCGGTGAAGACAACCGGCACGGTGAGCACCACCGACTCGACCGGTCGCTCGAGAGCCAGCTCGGCCGTGCGGCGCAGATGGAGCAGGTAGAGCGCCGCCAGCTCCATCGGCAGCCGCCGCCTTCCGCCTACCTCGACCTGGAGCAGTTGGGAATCTCCCAGGGCGTGCGGGAAGAAGGGCCCGCGCTCGACCAGCTCCGGGGAGCCCTGCGTGAAGAGCGCCCGCAGCGAAAGGACCGTCTCTGCGGGGAGGAGCACGGCGTGCGCGTGGGCCTCCAATCCGGCCAGCATGCCGCCTTCCTTGGAAAGCGTCAGGGCGGCGGGGATCTCCATCTCTCCAGTCAGATCGCCGATCAGCGGCTTCGTCTCGCTCCCGGCATGGGCGATGCGGCTCGCCCGCGTGCCAAAATCGATGGCGATGAAGGTCTCTTCCGCGGTTTTCTGGCCCATGTTCGACGGCAAACCGACTCCTTCCTTCCCAGCCGGCCGGATGGACTATCCCTCGGTCCAGGTTCCGGCCTCACTCACACGCGTCATCACCGATTCGAGGTATTCGCGCTCGCCCGACCAGAGCACCGCCCGCGTCATCCAGTCCCCGGGCATTTCGGGCCACTCGTCTTCGTCGGTGGCAACCGCGTCGTCCCATTCCGCCACGAGCAATCGCATGGTCTCATCGCTGCGCTCGCGCGCCGCCTCGATCTTCACTTGCAACGCCGCCAGATGATCCTGCTCGGCCTCCCAGGCGGCGCGGTCCTGCTGTCCCCGGGCTTCTTCGATGCGCGCCAGGACCCGCTCGATGATCTGCACCGCGTCTTGAATCCCCGTGGGCACGGTGCGGGTCGTCTCGGCCGACTGTGCGGCCGCGGCGAGCACGTACCGCAGCCGCCTCACCGGGTCGCGCACCTCGCGGAACGCGTCGTTCAGGGCGCGCATGGCCGAGCTGGCGGCGGTGGAAACGCGCTCATCACGATGGGCGCGAAAGAGATCCGGATGGCAGCGTTGCGCCAGGCGCTCGTAGGCCTGCTCGAGCTCCCCGTCGCGCCACCGCAGACGGGGTGGAAGATTGAGAATCTCGAATGGATGGAGCGCGCCCGGGATCTGGGGCATCCCGCAACGCTCGCAGATCAAGACTTCATCGAGCGGACTCTGACAGTTCCAGCATTTCATGACCGGGCACACCTCCTAAGGGGCAATCCCGGGATGCTAGGTGGCGCCGCGGCGGGCTGTCAACGCGCAACTCGCAGGCTGCCGAGAAGCGTATGCGAGGTCGCCTCGGTCACATCGACGGTTACCAGGCGCCCGGAAGCGGGCAGGGAACCGTCCGGAATCGCGAAGATCACGTCCTTGAAGTCGTCCGTGCGCCCGTACCCATGGCCGGCGGGACTCCGCGCCGGACCTTCGACGAGCACCTCCACCGGCCGGCCGATCCGGCTCTCATAGCGACCCAGCGAGTGGCGCTCCTGCAGCGTGATCATGCGCCGCAATCGCTCCTGCTTGACCTCGGCCGGAACATCGTCCGCCAGGCGGCGGGCCGCATAGGTCCCCGGCCGCGGCGAGTAGGCGAACATGAACGCTCCATCGAACTCGACCCGCTGCATGAGCTCGAGCGTGTGGGCGAAATCCTGGTCGTCCTCGCCCGGGAACCCGGCGATGAGATCGGTGGTGACGGCCAGCCCGGGAATGAGCCGGTGCGCTTCCCCGACCAGCGTCAGGTAGTCGTCACGCGTGTAGCCCCGCCTCATGGCGGCCAGAATCCGGTCCGAGCCGGACTGAACCGGCAGATGCAGATGCCGGGCGATCTGGCCATGGGCAGCGATCGTCTTCAGCAATCGCGTCTGGAAGTCGCCGGGATGAGCCGCGAGGAAGCGGATCCGGATCAGCCCGGGAAGCCCGCACAGCGCCTCCAGCAGATCCGCGAAGTCGATTGCGCCGTCTCGATAGGAGGTGACCGTCTGTCCGAGCAGCGTCAGCGCGACATGCCCCCGCGCCACCGCATCCCGGGCCGTCTCGATCACCATTGGGGCAGGCAGGCTGCGCTCCCGCCCGCGGGCGAAGGGCACCACGCAGTAGGCGCACATGCGGTTGCAGCCTCGCATGATCGAGATCCAGGCGTGGATTCCCATCCTCCGAACCGATGGCAGATCCGCATAGGTCTCCCCGCGATCGCCGATGACCGGAGCCCGGGACGCGGGGGGACGGCGGGAAAGCAGCTCGGGCAGACGCCGGTACCCGTCGGGACCGACGAAGAAATCGACTTCGGGCAGCTGCTCCGACAGCTCGCGCCCCTGATACGCCGCCAGGCAACCGACGAGGGCGATGCGCAGACCCGGCCGGCTTGCCTTCAGGGGCCGCAGGCTCTGCACGTGTCCCACCACGCGTTGCACGGCACGCTCACGCACCGCGCACGTGTTGATGACGATCAGGTCGGCCGCGGCCGGATCGCCGACCGGAACCCATCCGTCGGCCTGGAGGATGCCCTCGATCAACTCGCCGTCGGCCGCATTCATCTGGCAGCC
Source organism: Candidatus Eiseniibacteriota bacterium (assembly GCA_043806645.1). Lineage (GTDB taxonomy): Bacteria > Eisenbacteria > RBG-16-71-46 > CAIMUX01 > WJJG01 > JAZDGX01. The sequence goes on from JAZDGX010000233.1 coordinate 3,242, forward strand.
GTAGACTTCAAGATGATAGCAACGGGACATGCTTCGCGTCCTGCCCAGGATCCGCCGCGACCACGCGGCACGATTGAAGACTCGGCGAAAGGGGCTCCCCGGCCACTACATCGATCAAGGCTCCGCAGTCCGGCCCGCGCTCGCCCCCGCGCATCCGGACGTACTCGCCCGCAACGCCCTCGAAGCCCGCACTGGTGCTGCGCTCGACGAGCAGTCGGCAACGTCGCCCGGCCAGCCGGGCCTGAAACCGCGTCCGGAGCCGGACATCCAACGCGCGCAAGAGGCGCACCCTCTCCCTCCTCGCGGGCAGCGGAATCTGTCCCGGCAGCTCGCGCGCCTCTGTTCCGGGGCGCTCGGAATAGGCGAACGCATGGAGATAGGTCGCCGGCAGACCCTCGACGAAACTCAGGGTCGTACGGAAGGCTTCATCGGTCTCGCCTGGGAAACCCGCCAAAACATCGACGCCGATCCCGAATGTGGGCCGCGCCCGGCGGAGCCGATCGACGATCCGGAGCGCGTCGCCGGGGCTGTAGGAGCGCTTCATCCTCTGCAGGACATCGGCGTGCCCCGACTGAAGCGCTAGATGCAGATGCGGGCAGATCCAGTCCGCTTCCGCCAGCCGGTCGATCAGCCCCGCGCCCAGGGTGTCGGGCTCGAGCGAACTCAGCCGCACCCGTCCCAGGTCGGAAATCGCCCCCAGCCGATCGAGCAAGGCGGCCAGCCCCGCTCCGGGAGCGGGATCCGCGCCTTCCCAATCCTGCCCGTAGAGACCCAGATTGATCCCCGTCAGCACGATTTCCCGATGGCCGGCCGCAGTCAGGCGCTGAACTTCCCCCACCACCTCGCCGGGGGGACGGGAGCGCGGCCGCCCGCGCAGGCGGCTCACGACGCAATAGCTGCAGGTGCGGTCGCAGCCATCCTGGATCTTCAACGACACGCGGGTCCGTGCGCTTTGAACGCCATCCGCGCGCGAGAGAAACCCGCTCCCCGCCGCCTCTCCGTTTCGGCAGATCCATGCTCCGGCGGTTTCCTCGCGCGGGTGCAGCCCCGCGGCGTCGAGCGCGGCCGCAACGCGGCGCCTGCCCGGTGGAAAAGGCCCCTCGGCAAGCGCCGCCAGGAAGCGGGGCAACAAGGTCTTCTCCCCATTGCCGGCCACCAGCCCGACCGCGGGAAGCGCCGCGAGGGACCGTGGATCCAGTTGAGCCCCGCACCCGGTGGCCAGGATCCAGGAGTCTCCTCCACCCTGCCGCGCCGCCCGGCGGATCGCCCGCCGGGATTGGCCCATGGCGGATGAGGTGACCGCGCATGTGTTGACGATGACGAGCTCGGCCGGCCCCGGAAAGGCCGTCTCCTGCAGGCCCAGCGCGATCAGATGAGATCGGATCGCCTCGATTTCCTCTTGATTCGACCGGCACCCGAACACGGCCAGGGCGAATCTCGTGCTTTCCGGAGCGCGTCGCATGGGCCTCCACGGGTGTTCCATCGGCATCCGTCCGCTCCCGGCACCCGCAACCAACCGGCTGCGCGCATCATCCGGCTCGTCGGAATGCCCAGACTAGGAACCCCCCTCCCCCGATGTCAACCCCGCGCGCGCGCCGCCGCCGGTCCCGCTGGACACGCTCCCCCCGGCCGTGCTAAGAGACGTAGCTTATCGATCCCATAAGGAATGCGGGGGGATCGATCCGCCCGGGAGCCGGGATCTCGGCCGCTCTTGCGCCTGGTTCCGGCCCACCAGCCGCTCCGTGTCTCGACCGAAGGAGAAGCGACATGCAGATCGAATCGCTCAAGGTCTTCTGCGATGTTGTGGAGAGCAAGAGCTTCTCCAAGGCGGCCGTGCTCAATTTCGTCTCCCAGTCGGCGGTCAGCCAGCAGATCCGCAGTCTCGAGGAACGCTATGAGCAGAAGCTGGTCGAGCGCGGCAAGCGCAATCTGACGCCGACCCCGGCGGGTGAAATCCTCTATGAAGTGGCCCGGGATGTCCTGACACGCCTGGAGAGCATGGAGCATCGCCTGCGCGAACTCTCCGACAGTGTCGGCGGGACCGTCCGGGTGGCCACGATCTATAGCGTCGGACTCCACGAATTCCGTCCCTATCTCACCGAATTCATGCGGCGCTACCCCGGCGTGCGCGTGAGGGTCGAATACAACCGCGCCAACCGCATCTACGACGACGTCGTCGGCAATGCGGTCGACGTCGGTATCGTTGCCTATCCCGCCCGCCGCTCGGGGATCGAGATCCACCCCTTCCGCAGCGACGAGCTCGTGCTCGTCTGCCCGCCCAACCACCCCTTCGCGGGCTACAGGAAGATCGATCTCGGCAAGCTGACCGGGCAGCCCTTCATTGCCTTCGACCGCGACATTCCGACCCGCCGCGCCATCGACAAGATTCTCCGCGAGAACGGTGTGAACGTGCGCGTCGTCATGGAATTCGACAACATCGAGACGATCAAGCGGGCGATCGAAATCGACACCGGCGTGTCCATCCTCCCCGCCATGACGGTCGAGCGCGAGGTGGCGATGAAATCCCTCGCCGCGGTCCACTTCTCCCGCGGGACCTATCGGCGCCCGCTCGGTCTGCTCCTCAAGAAGGGCCGGGAGATCCCGACCGCCATGCAGCGCTTCATCGAAGTGCTCCTCGAAAAGAGATGACGCTGCGAGACGCGCGGCCCGAACCGATTCATTTGCTGGCTGTTAGAAAATGACTTCTAGGCGCTCCCAACCGAGCGACGACGGACCCCGTCGGCATTGCAGGCGCAACTGATTGCGGAAACAGTGGTTCCGACGAGAGTCGCTTTTTGGATTTGACCGCATGCGACGCATGCTCCATAGCTACACCGTTCGTGTCACGGCCGAGGGGGAATGGGCAGCGACCCCTGGCCGCCTTGTGCCGGCGGCCTCCTTCCTACCGCAAGCCGTTGAGCCATCCAACCCGGTGAACCGCAGCCGATGCGGTGCGTGCGATATTGGAGGACTCCATGCCGGAGAAGCATGAACGTGATGCCCTGCACAATCTGCCGCCGGTCGCCTCCTCTCCCGAAGCCGCGGAGCGGCGCCGTGCCCCCGCCGGCATGGCCATCCCTCGCTACTTCACCACACCGGGCCGGCATCCCTACGAGGGAGTGCAGTGGCAGCGTCGCACGGCCGCTCTCTCGAACGAACGGGGAGAGACGATCTTCGAGCAGGAAGGCGTCGAGTTCCCCGATTCCTGGTCGCAGATGGCGACCAATGTGGTCGCCTCGAAGTATTTCTACGGCCCGCTCGACGCTCCCCACCGGGAGTATTCCCTCCGGCAGATCCTCGACCGGATCGCCGGGACGCTGCGGCGCTGGGGCATGGAGTTGGGCTACTTCGCCTCGGCCGAGGACGCGCTCACCTTCGAGATGGAGCTCGTCCATCTGCTCTTGCACCAGAAGGCCTCCTTCAACAGCCCCGTCTGGTTCAACATGGGTATAGAAGAGAAGCCCCAGTGCTCCGCCTGCTTCATTAATTCGGTCGCGGACACGATGGAGTCGATCCTCGAACTGGCCAAGATCGAGGGCATGCTCTTCAAGTTCGGCTCGGGCACCGGCACGAATTTTTCCTCGCTGCGCTCTTCACGCGAGCAGCTCTCGACGGGCGGCACCGCCTCCGGCCCGGTCTCCTTCATGCGCGGCTACGACGCCTTTGCCGGGGTCATCAAGTCGGGAGGCAAGACCCGGCGGGCCGCCAAGATGGTGATTCTGGACATCGATCATCCGGACATCGCGGAGTTCATCCACACGAAGGTGAACGAGGAAAAGAAGGCCTGGACGCTGATCCACGCGGGATACGACGGATCGTTGAATGGCGAGGCCTATAGCTCGGTCTTCTTTCAGAACTCGAACAACTCGGTGCGGGTGACCGACGAATTCATGAAGGCGGTCGAGAGCGACGGCCAGTGGCAGACCCGGGCGGTGACCAGCGGCGAGCCGGTCGACACCTACCGTGCCCGGGATCTGATGGAGATGGTTGCGGAGGCGGCCTGGCTGTGCGGCGACCCGGGACTTCAGTTCCACACCACCGTCAACCTCTGGCACACCTGTCCCGGCACCGGGCCCATCCGCGCGAGCAATCCCTGCAGCGAGTTCATGTTCCTCGACGACTCCGCCTGCAATCTCGCCTCCCTCAATCTGATGAAGTTCGTCGACGACAAGGGTGATTTCGACACCGACGCCTTCCGGGCGGCGGTTGCGATCTTCACGCTGGCCCAGGAAATCATCGTCGACTGCGCCAGCTACCCGACCGAGCGGATCGGCCAGAACAGCTACGATTTCCGCCCGCTGGGCCTGGGCTACGCCAACCTCGGAACGCTGCTCATGTCCCAGGGGCTGCCCTACGATTCGGATCGCGGCCGCGCGCTGGCCGCCGCAGTCACCGCCATCATGACGGGCCAGGCCTATGCCACCTCGGCCGAGATCGCCCGCGTGCTCGGACCGTTCAAGGGCTTCGCCCGCAACCGCGAACCGATGATGGCCGTGCTGCGCCGCCACCGCAACGAACTGGGACGGATCAATCCCGATAAGATCGCGCCGGCGGTCCTGTCGACCGCGCGCAAGGTCTGGGACGAGGCGGTCGACCGGGGCGAGCAGTACGGCTATCGCAACGCCCAGGTCACCGTGCTCACCCCCACCGGGACGATCGCCTTCATGATGGACTGCGATACCACCGGCATCGAGCCCGATCTGGCGTTGGTGAAATACAAGAAACTCGTCGGCGGCGGCATGTTCAAGATGGTGAATCAGACCGTGCGCGCCACGCTGCGCCGTCTGGGCTACGCGCAAGGACAGATCAAGGAAATCCTCGAATACATGGAGGCGGAGGAGACGATCGAGGGGGCGCCCAATCTGAAGGCCGAGCATCTGCCCGTCTTCGACTGCGCCTTCCGGCCCCGTCAGGGCAAGCGATTCATTCATCACGACGGCCACATCGGCATGATGGCCGCCGTGCAGCCCTTCATCTCGGGCGCGATCTCGAAGACCGTCAACGTGCCCCAGGAGACGACCAGCGCTGAAATCGCCGAGATCTACCAGCGGGCCTGGCACGCGGGACTGAAGGCCATCGCCATCTATCGCGACGGATCGAAACGCGCCCAGCCGCTCACCCTCGAATCGGGTGCGGTCAGCACCGACGAGCAGACCAAGCGCGGGCCGGTCCGGCGGCGCCTGCCCGAGGAGCGCCAGTCGATCACGCACAAGTTCGTCATCGGCGACCACGAAGGCTACGTCACCGTGGGGCTCTACCCGGACGGTTCACCCGGTGAGATCTTCATCGTCATGGCCAAGGAAGGCACGGTCGTCTCGGGCCTCTGCGATTGCTTCGCGACGGCCATTTCGCTCGCCCTGCAGTACGGCGTACCCCTGCAGGTGCTCGTCGACAAGTTCGTGCACACCCGTTTCGAGCCCTCGGGGTTCACGCGCCACCCCGAGATCCGCTACGCGAAGAGCATCACCGACTACATCTTCCGCTGGCTGGCGCTGAAGTTCCTTCCCGGGCGCGGGACGGACGAGGAGTCTTCCGGCAGCACCTCTCCCGCCACGGTCCCGGCGACGGGCACGGTCACGCGCTCGACCTTCGTCAACGACGTCGATGCGCCCACCTGTCCCGAGTGCGGGTCGTTCATGACGCGCAGCGGTTCATGCCATCGCTGCATGGAGTGCGGGTCGACGAGCGGGTGTTCCTGAGCGGCCGGGCTACAACTTCAGCTCGGCGGTGAAGCGGAAGACCGTGTTGTTGTGGCTCACCGAGATCATGCGATCCAGCGGGTCACTGAACCAGAGTTCCCGCTCGCGCTGGTCCGCCGTACCGACGCCGCGCTCATCGTTCAGGAACCAGGTGTGGTAGTCGAAGGATTGGAATTCCAATCCGGTGTGGAAGCTCACTTGGCCGGTCTCGAGGGTCAAGCCAATGCTCGTCGCGTCCACCGAGATCTGGTCTCCCTGATAGTGCGGAGCCGCGTCTGCACCCAGGGTGAGATCGGTCTCCCGCATCGACAACGGCAGCGCTCGAAATCCGATCATGGTGTCCAGCCGCAGCCCGGCGGCATGCAGCGGTTTGCGGAAGAGGGGGAATTCGAAGCGTCCCCCCATGTGGAAGCTCTCCACATCGGCCGCGGGATAGGCGCCGTCATACGCACGGAATGCCTCGTCGTGGTGCTTGATTTCCACTTCGGACCAGGGACGCAGGTTGTAGTCGGCGGCGATCTCCACCCCGCGGATCGGACCGACGGCCAGTCCCAGAGTGGCGAAGAGCGGCACCTCGAGATCGTAATCGGCGATCTCCCAATACGAACGATAGGTGATCATCGCGTCCGGGGTCGAGATGGGCTGATCCATCAGGCGCCCGTTCTCAACCGCGATCGTGTGGGGCAAGCCCACCCAGGCGCCCAGACGTACG
>JAZDGX010000234.1:0-12945 GCA_043806645.1 Candidatus Eiseniibacteriota bacterium
TCTCCAGCGCCAGCCCCGCCTGGCGGCGCACGGCGGGATAGAGCGGCAGGAACACCGTCACCCTGTGCCCCAGACGCGCCAGCTCTTTCGTCAGCGCCCCCGCCACGTCCGCCAGCCCGCCCACTTTGGCGAAGGGCACCATCTCGGCGGCGGCATAGAGAATGTCGAGTTGCTTCGGCATGATCGCTCCCTGTCCTGATGATGTGGAATCGACGGTTTGTCGCGGGCGCCCCGCCTAGCCCATCGCCACCCGCGGCAGCACCAGGCTTTCGGCCGGGATCTGCACGTCCCGCAGGTACGCGGCCGCGTCCTCGGGCGGTGTCGGATTGATATAGAAACCGGTCCCCCATTCGAATCCCGCGACGCGTGTCAGCTTCGGCATGATTTCGAGATGCCAGTGGTACTGGCGCGCGCCGTGGCCGTCGCTGCAGGGCGAGGTGTGGAAGACGAAGTTGTAGGGGGGACCGCTCAGCGTCAGATTGATGCGCATCAGCGTTTCCTTAAGGATGCGCGCCAGCGAGTAGTAGTTGCCCTGATAGGACTGCTCGAAGCTGCCGAAGTGCGCCTTCGGCAAAATCCAGGTCTCGAAAGGAAAGCGCGCGGCGAAGGGCTCCATCGACAGGAAGTCGTTGTTCTCGGCGATCACGCGCTTGCCGGTCATCAGCTCCTGGTCGATGATGTCGCAGAAGATGCAGCGCTCCTTCTGCTGGAAGTGCTGCTCGCAGCCGTTCAGCTCCTCTAGGATCCGGCGCGGCACGATCGGCGTGGCGACGATCTGCGTGTGCGCATGCTCGAGCGACGCGCCCGCCGCCTCGCCGTGATTCTTGAAAACCTGGATGTAGCGGAAGCGCTTGTCTCGCGCGAGATCGATCATGCGCGCGCGAAACGACGTCAGCACGAGATTCATCTGCTCGACCGACTGCTCGCTCAGCTCCAGATCGTGGTCGGGCGACTCGATCACGACTTCATGGGCCCCGACGCCGTTCATCTTGTCGTAGATGCCTTCCGCGCGGCGGTTCAACCCGCCTTCGATCTGCAGCGCGGGAAACTTGTTCGAAACCACGCGCACCTTCCACCCGGGGCCGTCGGGGCGCGTGCCCTTCTCTCGCACGGCGTAGACCTCGGGAGGGGTCTTATCTTCGTGTCCCGTGCAGAAGGGGCAGAAGCCCGCCTTCCGCGACACTTCGGCCTGGCCGAAGTCCGAGGGACGCCGGCCGCGGTCCGTCGAAATGATCACCCACCGTCCGACGACGGGGTCTTTGCGCAATTCGGGCATCGAGATCCTCGCCTTTCATCGCCGCCTGAAGCGAGCCCGGTCCCGCGCGGGAAATCACGGGTCTTCACGACGCCCGTGACGCGCCGGCCGCGGTCAGGCGATCCCGGACAAATACGCGTCCCTCTCCGCCGCGGTCGCCGCGTGGGCGGCGACCAGAATCTCCCGCTCCGCGGGGAGCAGGGTCCGCTCTCTGCGGGCGAGGACGCGCTCGACAACCTGCAGGAAGCGCTCAAGCTCGTAGGTCCGCGCCGTGCTCCCCACGCCCCACAGGAATGAGGGCAGCCAGTGCGGGGCCATGCCGGGCGAGCCGAACAGATTCACGCCCACGCCGATCGATGTGCCGCCCGCAAGCAGCGTCCCGATCGAGGTGCGCGTGTGGTCTCCGACCAGGCTGCCCAGCTTCTGCCGTCCGGTCGGCGTCTGCCGGCCCCGGCCCATACGGATCTCTCCGTAGGTGTTCTTCAGATTCGACGTCGTCGTCATCGCTCCCAGATTGACCCATTCCCCGAACACCGAGTGCCCGACAAAACCATCATGGGCCTTGTTCGTCCAGCCCATGAAAAGGCTGGTCGCGATCTCGCCCCGGATGCGGCATCCCGGTCCCACGTAGGTCTGGGCCACCCGCCCGCCGAGCACCCGCGCCCCGGCCGCCAGAAAGGCCGGCCCCTCCACCTGCGCGAGCGGACCGACCTCCGAGCCTCGGCCGAGAAACACGGGCCCCGCCGTGCTATCGATCGCGACGGGAGGCGAAAGGCGCACCTCCGCCTCCACGAAGGCCTGATCCCCGCGGACAAAAAGGCCGGCCTGCGGGGCATCGGCCAGCCGGGAGAGCGGCCTTTCGCCGGAACAAAGCGCGCTAACATCCTCCGGCAGCAGCTGCTCGAGTCCTGTGATCAGATCCCAGGAGTTTGTCAGAACCCGACACCCCGGCGCAAGCGCGGCGCTCAGCCCCATTGCACCCCCGGGCAGTCCCAAGGCGATCCCTCCCGCTTGGCCCGATCGTTCTACCCGCCCGGCCCCCGCATGATCCGATCCCTCCCGCGGGCCGGCCCCCCCGGAGACCACGCCTGCCGCAGGAACCCACTCCTCGGCAAAGCGTTGCGCTTCCCGCGGGTCTCCCTCCAGGCAAAAGGCAAGGAGATCCTCCCCGGCCGACAACAGCGCCTCCCCGGGGACAAGGCCCTTCATGCGCCCCCAGAGGGCGCGATCGGGCAGGGCCCGCCCGTTGACGAACAGCCAGGGGGGTGCGGGAGTTTTGGTTCGGAAGTCATCCAGTCCCGCAAGCCGGCACCAGGGAGCGAGGGCCGGCCGCGTCAGGACCGCACGCACCGGCCGGCCGGAGAGCGCTTCGATCCGGGCGCGTTGGCTGCGGGCCCCGGCCACGAGTTCGAAAACCGGTCGCGTCAGAACCAGGGACCCAAGTCCCGCCGCGCGAGAATCCTCGAACAGGATCGTCTCCGACATCGCTGCGACCTCCGGTCGCTTCTTCGTCAGCGTTCCTTCACCAATGCATCGACGACGAACGCGCCCTCGCAGCCGGCTCCGAGCGCCCGGCGCCGCATCGCCGCAGCCTCGTCGCGGGTGAGAAAGTCCCCCACCTGGACCTTGTAGAGCAAGCCTTCGAATTCGACGTAGACCGGCTCATCGAACAACGCGCGAAATTCCTCGGCCCGTTCCTTCGCAAGCTCCGGATTGCTCGCCGCGTAAAGCTGCACGCGGAATCCATACCGCTGCGGGCCGCTTCCCGCGGGCGCTTCCGTGACGGGTGGGAACAATTCCCCTCGCGCGCCCGCGCCCCCCTCCGCCCAAGCCGGTGGAATCGCCTCCTCCGCTCCCTCCTCCACCTGACGTGCTTCCTCTTCGGAAGGCATCGTCTGAGGCAGCACCATGGGCGTCGCCGGCACTGCCACCGGCGGCGGCACCGTCTTCCGCGAGCACCCGCTCGCCCCGACCAATCCGGCGCACAATGCCGCCACGACCCAGACCGCCATCCCTGATGCGGTCCGCTTGAACTTCATCGCCCCCTCCTGTGTCCGCAGAATCGCACGGACGCGATCATCGCCGAGACCCACCTGCCCGCGAGGATCCGAGATTCCGAGATTCCGAGATTCCGAGATCCCGATGTCCCGAGGTCCCGAGATCCCGAGGTCACGAGGTCCCGAGGTTCTGAGATTCCATGGGCCTGTCCCCAAGCCGTGCAAGGGACAACGGGGCCGAGTGGGTCCCGCGGGATGTCTCCGCCGCGCATATGTACCGCGCACGGAATGCGCACAAGAGCCCTTCGCGCGGCGGAGTCAAGGCGCGCGCCTCCGAGATTGGGACTCCGAGAGCGCGCGCCGGTCCCGCGGGACCCACTCGGCCCCGTTGTCCCCCCGCCGATGAAAGCAAGCAACCCGTGCATCTACAGATACTCACTCAGATCCGCCTTCGCCCGAATCGCCTCCAAGATCCCCCGCACATCCTGGCACCGATCCCGGTCGATAACCAGCGTGACATCGCCCGTCTTGACGACGACGAGGTTGCGCACACCGAGAGTCGCGATCAGGCCATCCTGGGAATAGAGCACGCAATCGGAGGAATCCACCGCGACGACCTCCCCCGCGCTGGTGTTGCCCGCCGCGTCGGCGACCCGCCGCTCGGCCCAGCTCGACCAGTTGCCGAGGTCGGTCCAGTCGAAACGCGCCTCGACGACCGCGACGCGCGAGGAGTGCTCGAGCAGTCCGTTATCGATCGAGTGGGCCTGCGCGCGGGCGAAGACATCAGGCAGCAGCGAGACCGGATCGCTCGCGCGCGCCAGCGGCAGGACGAGCGCGTGCAGTTGGGGCATGTGACGCGCCAGTTCTTCGAGCACCGCGCTCGCGCGCCAGACGAACATGCCGCTGTTCCAGTAGAAGTCGCCGCTCTCTTGATAGCCCCGCGCCGTCTCCAGGTCGGGCTTTTCGTGGAAACGCGCGACACGATAGGCGCCGGGCGCTTCGGCGCGCGCGGCGCCGCGCTCGATGTACCCATAGCCGGTCTCGGGGCGCGTGATCGGGATCCCGAGGGTGACGAGCGGCGCATCCCCCGCCGCGGCGACCGCCACGGCCGTCGCGACGTCTTCCCAGAAGCGCGCCGGCTCATCGATCCAATGATCGGCCGGCACGACAAGTTGAATGGGATCTTCGCCCCGCCGGAGCGCGAGCGCCGCGGCAACGGCGACCGCCGGAGCCGTGTTGCGTCCGACCGGCTCGCCGAGGAAACGCTCGGCGGACAACTCGGGCAGCTCCCGCAGCACCGCCTCGCGCAAGTCCGAGGCTGCGATCACGTGAATCCGTTCCGCGGGCAGCCGGACGCGCAGGCGCGACCAGCAGGATCGCAGCAGGCTTTCCTCACCCGTGAGACGCAGAAGCTGCTTGGGCCGCCCGCGGCGGCTCAGGGGCCAGAAGCGCTCCCCTCTCCCGCCCGCCAGGATGGCCGCCTCGAGCCGGTCGATCCTATCCATGGATGCCCCCCGACTCCTCGATCGCGATCTTCGCCGGCCCATGCTCCGCAGGCCGGTCTTCACTTGCCCCGCCGCGTCAGCCCCGCCCGTCTCCGCCGCGTGCCGGGGGGTTCGGGCCCATCGTACCGCAGTCCCAGACTTCGCACGGCCGCTCGCCGTCCAAGATCCGCTCGTAGAAGCGCTCCGTCGCCGCCACCAGCCGCGGCCAGCTGAAGCGTTCCTCGGCCAGCTCACGGCAGCGCGCGGCCGTCGCCGTCACCATTTCAGGATGATCGACGCAGAGCTGCAGCTTGGCGCGCAGGTCCTCGACGTTGCGGCTCTGGAAGGTGATCGCCCGATCCTCGACGACCTCCAGGTTCTCCGGAATGTCGCTCACCAGCACGCAGCGCCCGAAGCTGAGCGCCTCGATCAGCGCGATCGAGAGCCCTTCGAGGATCGAGGGTTGGACGATCATGTACGCGTTGCTCCACAACTCGTCGAGCACCTCGCCGTAAACATACCCGATCATCTGGATCCGCTCATCCCCGCCGCGCAGCCGCTCGAGCGATTGGACGTAGTCGTCGGAGAAGCTCGACCCGCCGGCCATGACCAGACGCGTGTCGGTTTGCACCTGGCGAAAGGCATCGATCAGGAAGTGACAGCCCTTCTCGGGCACCAGGCGCCCGACCCAGAGGATGTAGGGATGCTTGTCAAGCCCCCAGCGCTTGATCCGGCTCGGCGGCCGGAGCGTTCCCGGATTCGTCCCGTTCGGAATGACCAGCGTCTCCGCGTTGTGCTTCTCCTTGAAGTAGCGCGCCAGCGTGCGCGAAACGACGATCGTGCCGCTGGGGAAACGCACGCTCGGGATCTCGCAGAATTTCAGGAAGCCGGACGCGAACTTCCCCCACTTGCCGCGCTGCCAGTCGAGGCCGTGCACAGTGACGACCGTGCGCGTCCCGGAAAGGCGCGGCAGGAAAGAGAAGATCGACGGCCCCAGGGCGTGGAAATGGACGATGTCGTAGCCCGAGAACATCGCATGGACCGTGGCCAGGGCGGTGTGGCTGATCGCATCGAGATGCTTGGTGTGGATGCTCGGCAGACGCCGGTTGTTCACGCCCCGATAGGGGCCATGGTGACGGCTGTAGTACAGACGGCTGTAGACGGAGACATCATGGCCCCGCTCGACGAGCCGCGTGGCGATCTCCTCGACATGGCGTTCGATTCCGCCATAGGTCGCGGGGATGCCTTTCTGTCCTATCATCGCGATTTTCATCGCGTCCGTCCCATGGGCGTTTCCATCTCCGGCGCGCCCGCGGGCGCGCGTCTCAGCGGCCCCTCGAACACGCGATAGGTGCGTTCGGCCATCTGTCTCAACGTGAAGAGCGCCTCGTAGCGCTCACGACCCGCCGCACCCAGACGTCGCGCCAGATCGGGGTCGCGGATCAGGCGCGCGAGCGACTGCGCCAGCGGCTCGATCTCGGCCGGCGGCACGAGGCATCCGGTGACCCCGTCGGCGACGATCTCGGGGATGCCGTAGATCGCGGTCGAGACGACCGGACGGGCCGCGGCCATCGCCTCGGTCAGCACCAGCGGCTGGGTCTCGAGCAGCGAAGGCAACACCAGCATGTCGCATACACCGATGATCTCGCGCGCGTCGTCGCGCTGGCCGAGGAAGTTCACGCGCGCGGCGATGCCGAGGCGCGCCGCCTGCTCGATCAGGGCTTCGCGCTCCTCGCCCGTTCCCACGACCCACAGCCGCCAGGCCTCCCGCAGATCCGCCTCCAGCCGGCTCAGCGCTTCCAGCAGGAAGCGGTGGCCCTTGCGTGCGGTGAGCCGGCCGACGACGGCGATGGCCGTCTCATCGCGCTCCGCCCCCAGGCTCCGCCGTAACTCCCGGCGGGCCTCGGGAGTTATCGCGGGGGCCTCGGGGCTCCCGTTGGGAATGACGACGATCTTTCCGGCCGGCATGTGGTGATAGCGCGCCAGCCGCTCGCGATTCCATTCCGTGTGGACGATGATCGCGTCGATGGCCCGCGACGTCAGCATCTTGACCAGCATGCGCCGGCGCGCGCGCGGCACCATCGGCAGATGCTCGGTGCTCACGATCCGCTCGTAGCCCAGCCGCTTGGCGATGACGGCCGGCACCGAGAGACGCGCATCGTATACCGAAGGGATGTTCAGATGCAGCCGGTCGCCGTTGAGCTGCCTGAGCAACGCGGAGATCTCCCGCCAAAGAGCCGGATGCCTCCAGGCCCGCAGCCGCATGCGCAGGACCTCCACTCCGGCCGCGCCCAGACGCCGGGCCAGCAATTCGCCCGGGTCGCCCTCGGGCACGAGCGCGGAGAGACGCCAGCCCTGCGGCGCCGCCTCGGCCAGCATGCCGACATAGGCCTCCGCACCCGCGTAGTACGGGCAGTCGGCGAAGAAGACGAGATGACGCCGGCCCTCAGGCCTCATGCTTCTCTCCCGGCCGTGTCGCGCGGTCGCACGGATCGTCCCTGTTCCTCGCCGCCTGGAGCGGCCGCCCGCATCCCTTCGTCAACTCGCTCCCACGCCCTTCAGGACCGCCGGAAGCGTCAGCAGCAGGACCTTGAGATCCATCTTGGGCCCCAGGTGGTCGACGTACACCATGTCCATTTCCATCCATTCCGCGAAGCTGATCTTGTTGCGGCCGCTCACCTGCCACAGGCAGGTGATGCCCGGGGTCACGGCCAGGCGCCGCCGCTGCCAGGGCTCGTAGTGCTCCACTTCTTCCGGAATGGGTGGACGGGGGCCGACGAGACTCATTTCGCCGCGCAGGACATTGATCAACTGCGGCAGCTCATCCAGCGAGGTCCGGCGCAGCAGCCGTCCCATGCGCGTCATGCGAGGGTCCTTGCGGATCTTGAAGACCGGCCCGTCCATCTCGTTCAGATGCTGGAGGCAATCCTTCATCGTTTCCGCGCCGACGACCATCGAGCGGAACTTGATGAACCGGAAGGGCCGGGCCCGCCGGCCGAGACGGGTGGACAGGTAGAACGGGGATCCCTTGCTCTCGATCCGTATCGCCAGGGAGATGATCAGAAATAGCGGGCTCGTCAAGATGAGCGCGGTCAAGCTGACGAGGAAATCGATGATCCGCTTGCCGCGGCGCTGGTAGAAGGTCCGGGGCACGAAGCTGAGCGCCGGATCGCTCGCGGAGGCATGCGCCCCGCGCGCAGGGAATGCTCCGTCCTTTCCGGATACGGCGGCCGCCGCGGCGGCATCGGCGCGCCTGTCGTTGTCGTTGCCGACGGGACTCACTGCTTCCTTGTCCCCATTCTCGAGCGAGGGCACTCCGGCCCCGCAGCCGCCCGCGTCATCCCAACGCTTCCCAACAGAAAAAGCGCACCCTCGCGACCCGCGCGCTCCGAGCTCTCTGCCCGGCACACTCAGGCCATGGGTGACGCTCGCCTTGCCCGCAGGCTCCGCCAACGCCGCACGCCCGGCACGCACCCCCAGGGCAAGGCGCATGCTTCGCGGCCATTTCATTCGGTCCGTGTCCATTCTGTCTCAATGCTGCGCTACGCACCACCTCCTCTCACCCTCAGGTTTCGGCCGCAAGCCCGCTCTTCTTTCGGTAGAGCGCCTACTAAGTCTATCATGTCGTAAAAGTTACGGTCAACCGGCGTCCCATGCCTCATTCGTCCTCCCGGGGATCGTCGGCGAGGACCCGTTTGTCCGACATCCGGCCCACTTGCGCCAGGGAGAGCTGCTCCTTCATCAGATAGAGGAACCCAACCAGGACGACCGGGAACCACTGGGTGGCATGGTAGAGGATCGAAAACCCCAACGCCCGGCTCTGGTAGCGATAGCCCGCGATGGCCAGACCCAGGACCGCGGCGGCCTGGAGGGTACCGACGAAGCCCGGTCCCGAGGGCACCATGACCCCGATCGCCATCACGACCAGGACGATGAGGCTCGACAGAGGGGCCAGGCTCGCCCCTCCCTCTTCCAGGCGCGCGGCCGCGAAGCACAGGCGGATGACGATGACGATCAGGAACCACATGATGAGCGTCAGCCCGCCGATCACCGCGAGCCGGCCCGGATCGCGCAGGATCATGAGCCCGGTCTGGAAGCTGTCCAGCGCGCGCAACACCCGTTCGCGGATTGCGCAGGGAATCACCGGACGGACGCAGCGCGTGAACTGCTCGCTCCGGAGCTGGAAGATGATCAGCAGCACGAGGACGGTCAAGCCCACCCCGAACGCGGTCATCGCCCCGATCTTGAACGTGCGGTTGTCGAAGGGAAAGAAGAGCAGGATCAGCCCGAAGACTCCGATCATCGAGAAGAGGTCGAAAAGCCGCTCGACGACGATGGTGGCAAAGGCGGCC
Source organism: Candidatus Eiseniibacteriota bacterium (assembly GCA_043806645.1). Taxonomy (GTDB): domain Bacteria; phylum Eisenbacteria; class RBG-16-71-46; order CAIMUX01; family WJJG01; genus JAZDGX01. Next base: position 9,089 of record JAZDGX010000234.1, read on the forward strand.
GAAGGCCGGATCTGCGCCGAGCGGCCGATCACATATGCGCGCACCAATTCGCCGAGTCGCATGGGGAGGATGTTGTTGCACATGAAGCCGATCATCGTCGCGCTATAGAGCTTCCCGTTCGAGATGCGCTTGACGGGATGGAGCAGCCAGCCCCAGCGCAGCGCGCGGATCCAGAAGGCGGCCAGGGTGAGCAGCGACGCGGGCAGCAGGTAGCCGTAGCGCGCCGACGCCAGATGTGACCAGACCTCGTGCAGATCGGTTTTGCGAAACGCCAGGTAAAGGAAGACGGCGCTGATCAGCATGCCGATCGCCAGCGATCGCGCTCTCATGGAGCGACCTCCGCGGACGGGCCGGGAGCACCGCGGCCGGCCTCGGCGGGGCGGTCCCCGGCCGCTCCCGGGCGTCCCCCGGCGGCGAGGGCTTCCAGCTCGCGGGTGATCAGCGGACCGATATCGAGAATGCTCGTGACCGGCGCGTGGGGGAAGTCGGTGAGCACGACCGTGGAGGAATCCTCATGCTCGGGATGATAGCCATGCATCGCCCGCAGCGCCGTGGCCCCCATGAAGCTCGGCACCAGCATCCTCCCCGGATGGGTGAGGAAGATCGTCTCTCCATACCGCCGGTCCGGAAAGAATACCCCCAACGCGCGGCATTCGTCATCCCCCAGAATGCGCCCGCATCCCGCCGCGCCAAGAAGCGCCTCGACACGCTCGCGCACGCCCGCGCGGAAATACCAGACGCGCGCCATGGTGGAGTCGACGAAGTAGAGCAAGTCCTCCGGCATGCGCCACGGCAGCGCGCGCAGCGGCGTGAGTAGATCGTCGATGCCCGTCACATCCGCCATGCCGTGGTCGCCGCAGACCAGGATGCGCACCGCGGAGCGTTTCTCTCGCGCGCGCGCCCCCATCGCGGCGACGAAGTCGGCCAGATCCCCCAGACAGTCGCGCGCCGCCGCGCTGCGCGTGCCCTGCTCGTGGCAAACCGAATCGAACCACGGGGAATAGAAGAAGAGGAAGTCGCTCTCGTCGGCCGCGACAGCCTCTGCGAAAAGCCGCCGGCGCTGCGCCTCAGGCGTGCGCCAATGCCAACCATGCCAGGCGAGCTTGAGCGTCTCGGCCGCATCGAAAGGCGTCGCATGGGGCGCCAAGCCTCCGGGCGCATAGGGATCCGCCTTCTCGCAAAGATCGAATTGCCCAAGCAGCCCCAGCGGGATCTGATAGAGGCTGAAGTAGCCGCGGACCCCCGTGCGCGAGAGCAGCTTCGTCACGATGCGCCGGGCGAGATAATCGCGGCCGAGTGCGCCTCCGACCAGATCGATCACCGGGCGGAAGCGGCGGAAGATCGAAGCGCGGGGATCGCGCAGGTACATTCCCCAATGGCCGTGCTCCGCCGGCGTCCGGCCGGTGAGCAGCGAGGGGATGCACGCGCTTGAGTAGCCGCACACGCTGGCGACGGGACCGTCCACGAAGGGCAGGAACGCGAAGGTCCCCCATTCCCGCACGCTCCGGTGGCCGAGGGCATCGATCAGAAAGACCATCAAGAGCGGCTTGCCCGATCGTCCGGCCCGGCTCATTCATTCCCCCTTCACGGGACAGCCCATTGCGCCCAGGCCCGCAGCGCGCGTTCCCACGACTCGTCCCAGCGGTCCGCGGGCAGATCCCGGCAGCCTGGGATCTCCGTGATCAGATGTTCGCGGAGGCGTCGTCCTTCGTCGGAGACCGCGAGATCATCTCCCGACCCCGCGGCGCCCGCCGCCTGTATCCAGACCAGCGCCAGGCTCAGAGTCGCCAGGGAGGCGGGCCAGGCATCGATCGCCCAGCGTAGCGCGAACCAGAGCGCCCTCGAGCGGGAGATGCGGCTCGGCCGAAGGCTCGCGAATCGGCGCCAGGCGCGAAAGCGATCGCGAGTCCCGCCGCCCTCTCGCTCGAGCAGCTTGCGCCACGCCCCGGCAGTCACCGGCAGGGTCTCCGGGAGCCCCACATCCCGCGCGACCGCCCCCAAGACCTCCCGGCCAAGCGCCGAGAGGGCCGCGGGATCGATCGCCGGCGGCGGCCATGAAGGAGCAAGCCGCCACACGGTCCACGCCTCGATCACGGGCAGCCAGGACGGCGTCGCGCCTGCGAAGTCGCGGATCGCCGTGCATCGTTCCCTCAGAGAGGGCTCGAGCCGGCCGCGGGCGGCCAGCCAAGCCTTGGCTCCATCCAGGCCCAGCTTCGCCCAGCGATGGGCCTCGCGCCAATCTTCATCAGCAGGCTCCGCATTCCACGACGGCCCGCGGGGCGATGTGAATCCGCCGCCGCTGTGCACTTCGCGATGCAAGGTCTCGCGCACGCGGTTGGTCAGCAGGCGCAGAGCCTCGAAAGCCCTGGGCAATTCGCCCCGCCGCGGCTGAAGGCAGGCCGGGTCCCCCCACAGGATGATGCCCTGCGAAACCGCCTCCGCCAGCTCCAGAGTGAGCGGGGTGCGATAGAAGAACAGCAGCGGGAAGAGCCCCACATCGATCGGATTGCGCTCCAGGCCCAGCTCCTCGAGCAGGCCCGACAGCTCCCGATTCAACCCACTCGCAAGGCCCGATCTCCACTCGCCGGGAGCCGGGCGCTCAGTCATCAGCAACAGGTCCAGATCGGACAGGGGCAGAAAACGCGCCCCGCGGGGCACCGCGGAGGCTTCGCCACAGGCCGCGCTGCCCGTCAGCAGCAACAGCCGCGGTCGCAGCGGGGCGGCCCGCGATACGATGCGTGCGACGGAGGCGTGCAGCAAGCGCTGGAGACGTTCATCGAAGTCGGGAATCATGGAGAGCGGGACCGCTGAACCCGTGGGGATCGTGGTGAGAGCAATGGGCAGGGAGGCCGGAGGAATCCGGGCCATCGCGCACCTCCGGCTTCTCTACACCCTCTCTCGCAGGAAGCCGGGAAGAGATTCCTTCCGGGCGTTCAGAACCGTGCCCAACACCCGGCACCGGCCCGAGGTGAGCAAATCAAGGGCCCGTTGGGCGGTGGCGCGGGGAGTCCGATGTGCGCGCACGACGAGCACGACGCCGTCGCTGACGGAGGCAAGCAACCTCGATTCGGGATGCTCCAAAACGGGGGCGAGATCGAGGATCACCCAGTCGTACAGTTTGCCCAAGCGGTCGCCGAGAGACTGGAGGTTCGAGATCTTCATCGCATCGGCGTGGGGCCCATGGGCGCCCGCGGGCAGGAAATGCAGATCGGAGACTTCCGTCGCCAACACGACCTCTTCCAGGCGCGCCTCTGCGCAGAGCACTTCCACCAGGCCCGGGCGGACTCCGAGAGGGCTCGAGAGGCTGACCTTCTTCGCGCCCACATCGCTGTCGACGAGCAGGATGCGCTTGCCGCTCGTGCGGGCGAGCAAATAGGCGAAATGGAGGGCGACGGTGGTCGCGCCCTCTCCCGTTACCGCCCCGGTGAAGCCGAGCACGCGGCGCGCAGTCGCGCCGAACTGAACTTCGATATTCGCGAGCAAGCCGTCCAACTCGCGCAGGAACTCCGGCCGCAGCTCCCCGACCAGGCTGCCCGTCACCTCGGCCCGAGGCACGAGCCGGGCTTCTTTCACCCGCACCCGTCTCTCGGTGGGCTTCTCGACAGGCAGCCGGCCGGCGCGCACCTGTGCCGGGGCACGCTCTTCGTCTGGAATCTCCGCCGCGGGCCGTTCATCTGCAGGGACAGCCGGCGCCGTCGGGGCTGTCTGCGCAGTCGGTGCGGCCAGTGCAGCCCTTGCTGTCGGTGCAGCCGGCGCAGTCGGTGCAGCCCGTGCTGTCGGTGCAGCCGGCGCAGTCGGTGCAGCCGGTGCAGCCAGTGCTGTCGGCGCAGTCGGCGCTGCGCGTTGCTCGTCGGCGG
>JAZDGX010000235.1:0-8384 GCA_043806645.1 Candidatus Eiseniibacteriota bacterium
GAGGCCAGGGCGATCAGCGAGAAGACCACCGCCGCCGCGGTGCCCAACGGAGCGAGGAAGGCCGAGATCTTGTGAGTCCGCCGTTCGGGGATCCAGATGCGGGCGCCGGCCTGCACGGTGTCGGCCGGCGCGCAATCGCGCATCCTGCCGTCGTCGCCGATGAACTTCCAGCCGCCGTCGCGGCCGATGGAGGAGGGCCCGCCGGCCAGCCCGACATAGTCCGCGGCGGTCTGCCCCGGCAGGAACGGATAGTACCCGGCGCGCCGGATCTCGCCGCTCACCGCGATCCACTCGCGGCAAAATGGAATCTCGATCACATCGCCGGGCGCGACGGGGGTCGCCTGCGCCTGCTCGAGGGGAATCCAGATCTTCTCGAGGCCCGCGCGCCAAAGCCAGATGCCCGTGTCGCAGAAGCCGCTGCCCGGCCCTCCCGCCGCGCGCAAGGCGAAGTCGACGCGATCGCCCTCGCGATACGGAATGCGCCGGCTCGCGCTGGGAAACGGGCGGTCGACGACCGCGCCCGCGGAATAGGTCGCGGGATGCGGTTCCAGGATCCCGCGTACGATGAAGCCCGCGGATGCCGGAGGCACGTGCACCCGGTCCCCGCTGCGCAGCCTGGGGTTCTCCGTACGCAGGCCGTCGATCTGCCAGGCGAGGAAATCGTGCGCCTCGCGCGCCCCTTCGCCGTTCTCGACGATCAGGGCGCGTCCGTCGGCGCCCGGATTCAAATCGCCCGCGGCCGCCACCAGGTCGGCCAACCGCGAGGTCGCGAGGATCTCGTAGCTTCCCGGGTGTGCGACCTGCCCGGTGATCGGAACGCGCAACAGTGCCGGTTCGACCAGCGAGAGCGTGATCCGGGAATGCGGATAGGACTGCGCGGCCTGACTGCGGACGGCCTCCTCCGCTTCGGCCAGCGTGGATCCCGCCACCGGCAGATTGCCCACCGACGGAATCAAGAGGGCCCCGTCGGCCGTGACCGTGAGATCCAGGTTCACATCGACCGCGCCCCAGATGCAGATCGCCACGCGGTCGCCCGGCGCGAGAGAATAGGAGCGGGGATCGATCGCCTCTGCCAGGCCGGCCGGGCGGGCGGCCGGTCGGGAGCGGGTCGCCTCGGCCTCCCAGGTCGGGCCCGGGCGGGTCTCGCCCGCCGGTGACGAAGTTGGCCCGGCGGCGGCGCCCGCCGTTGTTCCCTCAGGTGCGCCAAGCCCCCAGGCCGACTGCAGGAGCACGATGATCCCGACGAACTTCGCCGCCCGCATGCCGCCTCCCGGGGCTCAGCGCCGCGTGCATCCGCATGACGGGGCCGCGCCCGCGCTTTGCCATCCGCCCGCGCGGGGATCCGCCCGCATCCGCCTACCGGACATCGGGTTTCGCCAGCGGTGCCGCGGAGAGTCTGCTCAAGCCGGGCGGCAGGGTCAAGGCGCATTCGGTCCTCCGCGTGCATGCGGCGACCGGTGCCTTCGGTGGGCGCAGCCCGCCATGGGAGTGGACCCGGACACGGGAGGGGGGTAGCCTCCGAATCCTCCAATCGGACGGGCATGCCCCTGGGGGCGGGAGAAGCAGCTGGATGACGGCATGGATCGGAATCGGCCATCGCGATTTGACCCGACGGATTTCGCGCGGGCTGCTGGCCGTCGGGGCGCTCTTGGGGCTGGTTTCGCTGGTCCTGACGATCGGTTTTCCTGAGGGTTCCCCCTCGTTGAAGCTCGGCCGGGCGCTCGAGATTCCGGCGGCCGTCCTTTTCATTGCCGAGCATCTGCTGCAATTGACGCGGGCCGCCGATTGGCGGGAGGCCCTGCGCCGGCGCTGGCTCGGCCACGTCCTGATCCTCCTGCTGCTGATCGAGACCGTTGCGCTGCTCCAAGGAGGGTGGCTTTCGACGTGGATCCGGCCGCGCACCCTCATGCGGATTTACTTGATCTCCCTTCAAGTCTTCATCGCCCTCGGGATGATCCGCGCCGTGATCCGACTCAATCACCAGCTCGCCCGCCTCCGCCTGCGTCCCGCCTCGATCGCCTTCGGCATCTATGTCATTGCGATCATGGCCGGGGCGGCGATCCTGCTGTTGCCGGCGATGACAACGCCCGATCGGAGAGTGTCCTTCCTCGATGCCCTTTTCACTTCCTGTTCCGCCGTGTGCGTGACGGGTCTCTCGACGGTGGACATCGGCGTGCATTTCACCCGCTTGGGCCAGGGCCTGATCATGGTGCTGATCCAGATGGGTGGGCTGGGGATCATGGCGCTGGCGGCCTTTCTCGCATTCGTGTCGGGGGCCGGACTCGGGATCCGCGAGCGGCAGATGCTCGGCGAGGTGTTGAGCGTCGACGTCATGCGGCGGATGTCGACCGTGGTCGGCTTCATTGTCGGCAGCACGTTGCTCTTCGAACTGGCGGGCGCGTTCGTGATCTTTCTGGGGCTCTCGGAGATGGAGGTCTCGCTGCCCGGACGCATCTTCGAAAGCCTCTTCCATTCCATAGCGGCCTTCTGCAATGCCGGCTTTTCCACGCAGTCGACGAACCTGATCGCCTTTCGCGGGAATCCACTGGTCGTAGTCCCGGTGCTGCTCCTGCTGGTGGTGGGGGGCCTGGGATTCTATGTGCTCATGGATCTGTGGAAGGCGAGCGGGCGGTTCAAGGGCCGTCCGCGGCGGACGCGCCTCGGGCGGCGGCTGGGCGTGCAGACCAAGCTCGTGCTGGTCATGACCGGGGCCTTGCTCGGCGGAGGCTGGCTCCTGATGCTGGCGCTGGAATGGAACGGATCGCTGGCGGGCCTGCCGCTGGGCGAGCGGCTGCTCTCCGCCCTGTTCATGGCCGCGACCCCGCGCACGGCCGGTTTCACCGTGACCGATCCCCTGGCCTGGACGCCGGCGACGGTCTTCCTGCTGATCCTGCTCATGGTGGTCGGGGCGGGATCGGGATCGACGGCCGGCGGGATGAAGGTGACGACCTTGGGGGTGATGCTCGCCGCGGTGCGTTCACAGGCGTTGGCCCGCGATCGCACGGTGCTCTTCCATCGGGAAGTCCCGTGGCGACACATTCAGGAAGCCGTCGTCGTAATCACCGTCTATCTGGCGGTGCTCTGCCTGGGCACCCTCGGCCTGCTGATCACCGAAAGCCATGGGTTGCGCGAGGTTTTCTTTGAAGCCGCCTCGGCGTTGGGCACGGTCGGCCTGTCCCTGGGGATCACGCCGCAGTTGACAGCCGCCGGCAAGGTGCTCGCCATCCTGCTCATGCTTGTGGGCCGGATCGGGCCGCTCACCCTGGCTCTGGCGGTCGCTGCTCCGGCGCGGCCGCCGCGCGCCCGCTACGCGGAAGCGCGTTTCCTGGTGGGGTAGGCCGAACCGTCGCGATCAACGGAGGAGCGCATGAAGAAGTTTCTGGTCATCGGGCTGGGCCGCTTCGGGCTCACGCTCGCACGTGAGTTGACGGCGCTGGGGGCGGAAGTGCTGGCGATCGACCGCAATCTCGAGTTGATCAACGAGGTCGGCGGCGAGATGGCCTTGGCGGTCTGCGCCGACGCCACCGACGGCCGCACGCTCGCCGCTCAACCGGTCCAGGAGATGGACTGCGCGGTGGTGGCGACGGGCGAGAGTTTCGAACAGACGATTCTCATCACCGCCAATCTGCTCGAACTGGGCGTGCCCCGCGTGATCTCGCGTGCGATGACGACGATACAGAAGGACGTTCTCGAGCGGATCGGGGCGCATGAGGTGATCATGCCCGAGGACGAAATCGGCCGGCGCTTGGCCCGTGCGCTCGCCCTGCGCGGGGTGGTCGATTTCGTCGAGCTTCCCGAGGGCTACTCCCTGAAACAGGTGCACGTCCCGGCGACGCTGACGGGGCGCACGCTGGCGGAGATCGCCATGCGCCAGAAGGAGAAGGTGCTCGTCATTCGTGTGCGACGCGAAGAGATTCACGTCGGCCCCGGCGGTCACAAGACGGTGGTGGAGAAGCTGATTGCGATTCCCGACGGCGGCTTGGTGCTTCAGGAAGGGGACCTGTTGTCGGTGATCGGATCCGAGGAAGCGCTCGATCGATTCGGAGGCGGAGCCTGAGGGTCCGCGCGCGGCGCCCGTCCGCTCCATCCGGCGGCCCGTGTTCGCGCCGCGAGACAGAAAACAGTGGACAGGCCGCCCCCGGCATCCGCTATCCTACCCGCTTCGACTGCCAGCATCTGCGTTAAGGTAGACCAAGGCACGCGAGTTTCTATTACAGGACGAGACGGGGGCGGAGGCCATTGCAGGGTCGACTCGCCCAGCGGTTCTGACGAAGGGGCGCAGATCCGGACCTGCCTGACGAGGGGCCGGACACGCGCAGGGTTGGCGCCGCCGTCCCGGGTGGCTCGAGGCCATCAGCGGGCGGCGGCCTTCGATTTGATCGGCCGGGGGCGGCACGGCCGCCCGAGAAGCAGGCGTGAACATGACGAAGAACCTGTCCAACATTCGCAACATCGGCATCAGCGCCCATATCGATTCGGGCAAGACCACGCTGACCGAACGCATTCTCTTCTACGCCAAACGCATCCACCGCATGCACGAGGTGCGCGGCCGCGACGGGGTGGGCGCCACCATGGACACCCTCGAGCTGGAGCGCGAGCGGGGCATCACGATCGCTTCGGCCGCGACCTACGTCACGTGGGGTGACGCGCACATCAACGTGATCGACACGCCCGGCCATGTCGACTTCACCATCGAGGTCGAGCGCGCGTTGCGCGTCCTCGACGGGGCCGTGCTGGTGCTCTGCGCGGTGGCGGGTGTGCAGTCGCAGTCGATCACCGTGGACCGGCAGATGCGCCGCTACCGCGTGCCGCGTCTGGTCTTCGTCAACAAGTGCGACCGTTCCGGGGCCAACCCGATGCGCGTGACCGCGCAGTTGCGCGAGCGCCTCAACCACAATGCGGTCATGATGCAGATCCCCTTGGGTCTCGAGGCCGAGCATGCCGGAGTGATCGACCTCGTGCGCATGCAGGCCTGCCGCTTTGCCGGGGAGAGCGGCGAGGATCTGCAATGGGAGGACATTCCCGCCCGCCTGCTCCACGAGGCGGTCGCGCGGCGCGAAGTGATGCTGGACGCCCTGGCGATGTTCAGCGACGAACTGGCCGAGGCGGTGCTTGCCGGCAGTCCCACCGCGGAACAAATCCATGCCGCGGTGCGCCGGGGCGTGCTCGCGCAAAAGCTCACCCCGGTCTTCCTGGGCAGCGCGTACAAGAACAAGGGCGTCCAATTGCTGCTCGATGCCATCGTGCGCTATCTCCCCAGCCCGCTCGAAACGAACCATGAGGCGCGCATCTGGGAAGGCGAGGAGCGAGTCATCCGGCTGAGCAGCGATCCGCAGGACGAACCGGTGGCCCTGGCGTTCAAGATCGAGGAGCGCCCCTATGGACTGCTCACCTATGTCCGCCTCTACCAGGGGACGCTGGTTCGCGGCGGGAGCATTCACAATGTGCGCATCGGGCGCGCCAGCCGCGTCGGGCGGCTGGTGCGCATGCACGCCGATCAGATGGAGGACATCGAGGAGGCGACGGCGGGAGACATCGTGGCCCTGCTCGGTGTCGACTGCGCCTCGGGCGATACCCTGACCGGCGGAACGCAGATCTCGCTGGCTGCGATGCACGTGCCCGACCCGGTCGTCTCGCTGGCGGTCAAGCCCGTCGAGCGTCAGGGGGAAGAGCGCCTGGCCAAGGCGCTGCAGCGCTTCGCGCGCGAGGATCCCACCTTCCGGGTGCAGACCGACGAGGAGACGGGCGAGACGTTGATCAAGGGCATGGGGGAACTGCACCTCGAAGTCTACCTGGAGCGCATCCGCCGCGAGTTCGACACAGCCGTCGTGGTGGGCCAGCCCAAGGTGGCCTATCGCGAGACGATCGCGGAATCGGCGACCTTCAACTACACGCACAAGAAGCAGACGGGTGGGGCCGGCCAGTACGCCCGCGTGGAAGGTGCGCTCGCCCCGTGGATCGAGGGGGATTTCCAGTTCGACAACGAAATCGTCGGCGGCAACATCCCCACGCACTTCGTCCCCTCGTGTGAAAAGGGATTTCGGCAGGCGTTGGCGGAAGGGCCCTTCGCCGGCTTTCCGGTCCGCGGGCTGCGCGTGGTGTTGCAGGATGGCGCCTACCACGCCGTGGACTCTTCGGACCTCGCTTTCCAGGTCGCCTGCCGTGCCGCCTTTCAGCAGGCCTACCTGCGGGCCGAACCGCTGGTGCTCGAGCCGCTGATGTTGATCTCGGTGGAGGGTCCGCGGGAACACCAGGGTGAGATCATCGGCTCGCTGATTCGCCGCCGCGGGATCATCGTAGGCACGACGGAGGAAGAGGGGTTCCTGAGGATCGATGCCCATGTTCCCCTCGCCGAGATGTTCGGCTATGCGACGCAACTGAGGTCGCTCACGCAGGGCAAGGCCGAGTTCACGATGGAGTTCGCGCGCTACGCCCCCGCCCCCGCCGATGTCACCGAGGCCCTCGTCGCGGACTACATGCAGCGCCGGGCGGCAGGACGCAAGGGGCGCTGATACCGGCGGCGGGCCGGCGCCCGCTGTCGAAGGAGGTGGCATGACGTTGCCGGAGAAGTTGAAGCGCAGTCCCGTGCGGGTCTTCGAGCGGGCGACTCACGGCGGACTCGGGGCCGGCAATATCGGCGTGGTCCTCTCGCGGCCGGGCGGCGGGAAGACGGCCTTCTTGATCGGCTTGGCCATCGACGCGCTGCTGCAGGGCCGCAAGGTCCTGCATATCTCGACGCAGGAGACGGTCGAACGGGTGACCGGCTTCTACGACCACGTCTTCAACATGCTGGCCGACAGCGTGGGCCTCGAGCGCCGCCTGCAGGCCTTGCTGGAGATGGAGCGCCATCGGCACGTCCTGGTCTACGATCGGAAGCTCTTCTCATTGGAAAAGCTGGAGCAATCGGTATCGTTTCTCGGCAGTGCCGCCAGCTTCAGGCCCTCGTTCGTGATCATGGACGGCACCCCCCGCTTCGGCAAGACCGAGACCTGGGAAATGGAAGGCGTGCAGCGGCTGGCGAGCGCCTGGAATGCGGAGATCTGGACCTCGTCCCACACGCATCGCGAGGGTCAACAATTCGACGGGCGCGGCGTGCCGCTGGAGATCGCCCGCTTCGATTCGTTCCTCGCGCTGATCCTGTGCCTCGAGCCGCAGGCCGATCACGTGCGTGTGCGCATTCTGAAAGACCACGACCGCGCCGAGATCGCCGATCTGCACCTGGAACTCGACCCCAAGACGCTGCTCCTGCGCTGGCGATGAAAGTTCGGCCGGGCAGCCTTCGACAGCGAGCGAGGCCGACCCGCCCGCGTTGCGCCCGCACGAACACGTCTTGACTACCAGCGGTCGCGCTTGACCAGTTCGCCGATCGCCTTGCGCTTTTTCGGCTTCGGCTCGTCGGCCGCGACGCCGAGGGGAGTGAACGCAATCGGCTCGACCTCTGCGGGCAGGCCGAGAACTTCTCGCGCCGCTTGAGGGTCGAAGGCGCCGACCCAACACGTCCCCAGCCCGGCATCGGCCGCCGCCAGAATCAGGTGATCCATGACGATCGCCGCGTCCACGTCGACGTAGTTGTGACCGTCGCGGCGGACCCAGTTCTGCTCCGGCAGGCCGCAGATCCCGATGACCAGGGGCGCCTGCACGAACCAGTCCCTCGCGTAGATGCGCTTCAATTCCTCCTCCCGCCCCCGCGTCGACAAGACCAGGATGCGGAATGCCTGCCGATTGGCGGCGGTGGGAGCGAGGCACGCCGCCTCGAGCACGGCGGCGAGCTGGTCCTCCGGGACCGGATCGGGGCGATAGGCGCGGACGCTGTACCGCCCCCGGATCAATTCGCGAAACTCCATCCTTCCCCCTTCCCGCCCGGGGCGGTTTTTCCATCCGCTTCTCGTCCGTCCGCATTGTGCCGTTCCGGATTGCATTCATGCAAGCGAGTCGGCGGGACCGATGGGCCCATTCTGGAATGCCCGCTGCTAGGACGGTGAGTGCCGACGCGGATCCGCCGGTCAGGAAATCCGGTTCTTCAACATCTTCCAAAGGAGGAAATCCATGCAGACCCATGTTCGCGAGGATCAGGAGTACACCCGCCCGCGGCTCGAGCCCGCCGCGGCCTTTCGTTCGCCCACCGACAAGACCGACGGCTGGAATCTCGTCTGCGCCGACTGCACCGGCATCATGTAGCCGGCGGCGATGGGGCCGTTCGGAACCGGCGGCCTGAGGGAGGCCGCGTTCCGGTTCCGGCGGCAGACCACGCGGGTCCGAACCCGAGGGAGGGCGCGGTGACGACCGTGTACTGGGACATGACGTCCCGCTGCAACGCGGAGTGCATCTACTGCTCCGCCAAGCTGGATCGCAGAGCCACGCCGGGAGCCGCGGCTCCCCCGGGC
>JAZDGX010000236.1:0-18328 GCA_043806645.1 Candidatus Eiseniibacteriota bacterium
GGCCTCGTCGCAGAGCATGCCAGAGAAGGCGCGCCAGGCATGCCAACAACTCGGGGACCGAAGCGAGCACTCCCCCTCCGTTGGACGACGGTGACGACCCGCGCGTGGATTACGGCCGGTCCGCACCATTCTCGTCGGTCCGGGGCCCTCCGGAGAGCGGCATGAGGTCTCGGACCGGATCGGGCAAACTCCGCACTGCCATCGACTCCACGAGAGAAATCGGGAACGGCGCAAATGGTATGGCGCGGCCCGGGGTACTGTCAATCCGTGAGGCCGATTTCGGTTGTCTGCATGCGAGTCGCGGCGGGCGCCGTGTGCGGCTTCTGTACTGCGACTTCCGGATTTCGAACATCGGTTTCGAAATCCGTGCACGCGGATGGGCCGTCCGCGCATGCATCCGCTCGTCATCCGAGTCCGCGGAGCTGCTTCATCCGCTTCTATCTGCTTCCGAGGCCGCCTGATTCGGAAGTCGGGGTGTTCCGGACTTGGTCGCGGGCGGATCGCCCTCCCCGGGGCACGCTCCGTGCAGTGCCGTGCGGGGCGGGCGCGACACCACCTTCGAACGGTTACCTTGACCGGGAGAATCCCGCGGGGGGCGCGGGAACTCCTGCTTTTGCATGTCGAACCTGGAACTGGCTGCCACGGCCCCCCAGCCCGCCGCAGAGATACTCGTGAAAGTCGTCAATCCAGGTGGTGGCCATGCTGGAACTACTGAGGCGAGCGACGCAGGCCTTCACGCTCGGGGACCTGCCGCGACAGCCCTTCGTCCGCGGCGCCATCGGTCGCGACGTCATCGGCATAGGCCAGCACGGGGGCGTCCGCCAATCAGTGGACCTTTCCCGTGCCATGATCGAGATGTTCGGACGGCGCTTCGGGCGCGTCCTGGTGCTGCTGGAGCTGGACTTCGCGAGGCAGGAGGTCGTCGACGCCTATGCGTCCGGCGGCGGGCCGCTCACTGCGGATCTCCAGAGCGCGATGGAGACGGCGTGCGGGAACGGTCTTGGTTTGGCACGCCCATGCGTCGAGGCGATTCGTGCGGGGAACCTGGAGGCGCCGGGAACATTCCGCGTCGGCTGCATAGACCTCCCGCAGCGCGGGTTCCCCGATCCGGCTGCGTCCGCCGCCGATCCGCGCTGGAAGATGTGCCGCGAGATCCTCGCGATCCGTGATCGTGATCTCCTGGATGCGGCTCGCGAGCAGTTCATCTTCCAGGAGGCGGCGCGCGTTATTGCAGCCTGTCCGGCGGAGCGGGTGCTCGTGTGCGGCAGCAACGCCCATGTAGGGCATTCCTCCTATCGTTTCGATCGCCACGGCCTTCCGCGGCTCCACGTTCCGGCGTTGCTGCACCGCATCGCCGCAGACCTGCGCATGAACGTCTTCTCGATGTTCTTCTTTCCGGTATCGGGACAGGAGGGACTGTGTTCGGATGGTCGAGGCGTGACGCGCGAGCTGCCTCCGGCGGACGAGGACCCGGTCCTGCGGGCGCTGGGGGAGTTGGCGAGCGAGCCGGGTGCGTACTACGCGACCGATCTGTCCCTTCTGCCGGCGGCCTCTTCCGAGATCAGGCTCTACACGCAAAGCTGGGATGCGATCGTGTCGGCGGCGGGAGTCGCGCCAATGGCGGAAGCGGGCGATGCGGCCGCCCCCGCGCGGCGGCCGGCTCCGGCGGTGCCCCAGTGACGAGGCGGGTCCGGGGAGCGTTCACACCCCCCAGAAGACCGGGATCAACCAGGTCGCTACGGCCCACAGGACGAGCGTGAGTGGAATGCCGACGCGTGCATAGTCGCCGAAGGTGTAGCCGCCCGGCCCCATGACGATCATGTTGGTCTGGTACCCGATGGGAGTGGCGAAGTCGCAACTCGCTCCGAACAAGACGGCGATGACCAGGGGCATCGGGTTCATGTTCACGTCGGCAGCCATTTGAACGGCGATGGGCGTGAGCAGCACCGCCGCCGCGTTGTTGCTGAGAAACGCGGTCACGATCGCGGTCAGCAGAAACAGCACCGAGATGATCACCCGCGGTTGGGAAGAGCCGAGCAGGTGGACGAGCTGGTCGACGAGGGCCGCCGCCAGCCCGGTCTTGAACATGGCGACACCCAGGGGAATCGTCCCGGCGAGCAGGAGCAGCGTCGTCAGATCCAGGGACCGCACGGCTTCGTCGATTCGCAAGCAACGCGTCCCCAGCATCAGGGCGACGCCGACGAGCACGGCGACCGCGAGCGGCAGCTTGAAGAGGCTGGCCGTGGCGACCACCCCCGCCATGATGGCGACGGCAATGATCTTGCGCTCGGTGCGATGAACGGTTTCCTCGACGCCCTCGACGATCATCACCGCGCCCGTCTCGCGCAAGGCTGCCAGGCCGTGATCGTCGGCCTGCAGCAGGAGCACGTCGCCCGCCTGCAGCCGCATCGCCCGAATCTGATACCGGTGCGCGCGGCCGCGGCGCTCGACGGCCATGACCTTGACGTCATATAGCCGGTTCAACCCCAGATCGCGCACCGCGCGGCCGACGAAGGGTGAGTCCGGAAGAACCACTGCCTCGACCAGGCGCAGCTCGAGCGTCTTCATCGGCACGCGCTGTTCATCCGCGATCACCGAAGCCAGCTCCACACCCGCAGCGGACGACAGGAAGCGGGTGATCTCCCGAGGGCTGCCCTCGATGATCAGGGCGTCGTCAGGAGCCAGGGTGAGCCGGGCCAGGCGGCGACCCATGAAGATCTCTTCGTTGCGGATCAGTTCGCGCAACTGGATCGTCTCGCTCCTGCCGAGCACATCCTCAAGCGTCTTGCCGATCAGCGGGCTGGTGGGCTGGAGCACGACCTCGGTAAAGAATGTTGCCGGACGCCGCTGCGTGAGCAGCGCGGAAAGCGACGCCCGCTCGGGAAGCAGTCGCGGCGCGAGGAGGATCACCACCACGGATCCGGCGAGGAAGTACAGGATGCCGAAGGGGGCGAAGTCGAAGATACCGAAACCGGGCCCGCCGGCCCGCCGGAAGACGTCATCGACCAACAGGTTCGTGCTCGTACCGATCAGGGTGATCGTGCCGCCGAGGATGGCGAAGTAGCTGACCGGGATCAGGAGTTTGCTCGCGTGGTGCTGTGTCTGCTGGCAGGCGCTCATGATCACGGGGATCATGATGATCACGAGCGGAGTGTTGTTCATAAAGGCGCTGCCCAACGCGAGAACGGGGGCGAAGACGAGCAGCATCCGCCAAATGCTGCGCGAACAATAGGCGACCAGATTGCGGCTGATGAACTCCAGCGCGCCCGTTCGCGTCAGCCCGGCGCTCAGGACGAACATGCCGGCGACGGTGACGGTGGCGGTGCTGGAGAAGCCCTGCAGGGCCTCCTCGGGTTCCAGGATGCCCGTCAGGATCAGGGCGGCGATGATCAGAATCGAAGTGACCTCGATGGCGATCCATCGCGTGATGAAGAGCACGATTGCGCCCGCGATGATGGCGCCGAGGTAGACCATCTCCATACCGGCCGTGCCTCGCCATTCAGGATGAAGTTCGTTCGTCCAGGAACCGCCCGCCATCCGCCGCGCGTGGGGCCCGTGATCGGCGCGCCCCGCCGAGACAACCGACCCTCAGCGTAGAGAACGCGGTCGCGAGCGTCAAGACGCCGGAGTCGATGGGCGGTCGTTTGGCCGCGCGGGCGGAGACGCGGAGGGCAGCGTCCGTTCCCGGAAGCTCTGCGGCCCTCCTGCGTCCCGCAGTCTGCGGCGCGCGATCGCGATCGCCCCCGGGGAGATGTCCGCCGCGATCCAGCGCCGCCCGAGTCGCGCCGCCACGACCGCGGCCGTGCCGCTGCCGCAAAAGGGATCGATGACGAGATCGCCGGGACGACTGAGCGCGTTCAGGATGCGCTCGAACAGTCGCTCAGGTTTCTGCGTCGGATAGCCGCAGCGTTCCCCGGCCAGCGGATTCACGATCGGCAGCTCCCACACATCGTCCAGCGGGGTGCCGTCCGGATGCGGCCGGTAGTGTTTGCCGGTCTTTGCGACGATGCCCGCGCGTGCATATCCACTGGTGGGTTTGTACGGCTGCCTGACGGCTTCGAGATTGAAGGTCCAGCGATCGCCACGCGCATACCAGAGCAGCGTGTCGTGCTTGCGCGAGAAGTAGCGCTTGGCCCGTCCGCCCCCCGTGTAATGCCAGATGATCTCGTTCACGAAACGCGCTCGTCCGAAGATGCGGTCCATCTCGAGTTTGACTTCGTGAACCGCGCGGTAGTCGAGATGCACGACGATGGAGCCGGTCGGTTTGAGCAGCCGGTGCATCGCCTGCAAGCGGGGCCTGAGGAAGGCGAGGTAGTCGTCGCTGCTGGCCCAGCGATCCTCGAAGAACGAGGGAGCGCCGTCCACGCCTGCGCCGCGGGGGTCCTGCGCGCCGGTGCGCACCTGTCCGGTGGAGAAGGGGGGATCGGCGACCAGGAGATCGGCCACGGCGGCGGGCAGGGCGGACATGAGCTCCAGGTTGTCGCCGAGCACCAGCAGTCCTCCGGCAGGGCCGGGGATCTCCAGGCGTGTCTGTTGCGCGGAGCCACCGGCCGGGTCGCGGTCGGCGGATCGGGACACGTTCTTGGCGGGGGGGCGCCTCATGGGGGTTCCTCGATCATGGGCCGTCTAGCGGGCGGCTCCGGCCGCGGTCCCGAACGCCCCGCTGCGGCCGCACTGCGGGTTCGCTTCCGCGCGGCACGGCGAGTCCTCGCGCAGGTGGAAATCCTCGCCCGCTTCCACGAAGCGCGGATCGGCGGAGATGTTGCCGCCGGTGCCGGTCGGATCGGCACAGCCCTCGTAGTTGCCCTGGCTGCACCAGCAATCGTTGCAGAGGAAACTCGCGACAGGGCTCCCGCTGCACAGAACTCCGTAGGGATTCTGCGTGAGGATGTTGTTCTCGATGCGGGCGGTACCTCCGGTCAGCCGCAGGATCTGTACGATCGTGTCGCAATCGTTGAGGGGGATGCCCCACAGCGTGCTGCCGGTCAATGCGAGCGCGCAATGATCCGCCGTCAGCCCGCAGCGGATGAGTGCGCAATCCACGATGACCACCGTGGACGAGTCGGCATCGATGGCCGTGCCGCATTGGAGGTATTCCTGCGAAATGCTTAGCGATTGCAGCGTGACATCGGCGTGGCGGATGTGTAGCGCCGGATCCGCGGTGGGATGGGTCGAGCCGTGCACGATCCGCGCCTCGCCCGGCCCGGCACCGACAATCACGATCGTTCGATTCTCGATCGTGATCGGTCCGCTGTGGGTTCCCGCGGCCAGGAAGAGCGTGTCGCCGTCGGCCGACGCCGCCAGGGCTGCGGCAATCGTCTCGAAATCCCCGCTGCCATCCGGGGCCACGACCCAGGTCGCGCCCCCGGTGGTATCGCCGGCGACATTGGACAGGGCCGATGAGTTCCCCGCCTCATCGAGCACCTTCAAGGCAAAGAAGTAGGGCGTTGCCGGAGCGAGCATGTGCACGAGAAACGATTCGTGGCTTCCCGCCGCTGCGGGCGCGGGCTCGCCGTCGATCGGGGTGAGCGTGTTCCAGGCTTCCTCCCCGAAGGGGGCGTGGCCCCGGCGCAGATCGTACTGGTATGCGCGGCCGGTCAGGCTGTCGTCGCCCGTGGCGGTCCAGGCGAGGCGGATGGCCGTCGTGCCGACCGAGTCCACGGCCAGATCCGCGATCGCCGCCGGGGCGCGGAGGTCAGCTTCGGGCGGATCGTCGTCGTTCCCGCACCCCGCGCCGAAGATGAGTGCGGAGAGCAGGATCAAGAAAGAAGGCAGAACGCGCGTGCAGAAGCGACGCGGGCGGAAGTCGCGTCGGCCGGGCGGGCGAACCCGCAGGGCGAACCACGACGCAGGCAGGCAGAATGTGCGACGAAATGCGATCATGGCGCGTGACTCCGTATTCCCGGGTCAGTCGGTCGTGCCGTGGAGCTGCTCTCGATGGTCCTCCAAGCAGAATGTCCGAATGCTCTCCTCGACTTGTCGGTCGCGCGCGGGATCCCCCGTGGCCACATACCAGTCGAAACGCATGTCGCGGCCGGAATCGCGGAGGGAGAAGCGCGGCGGCGCGGCCGCCACTGAAACCTGATCCAGGCACAGGACGTTGCAGCGGATTGTCGGCGCCGGTCCCTCAGCAGGCGGCTTCGCGCCCTGCCAGAATTCGATGCTGAAGCTGAGGAAACCCGGATCCGCCGCCTGCGTCGCGATGGCGCGGCGCCAGTCTCCGAGCAGGCGGTTGTGCGACTCGCCCAACGTGTCTCCGTGCGCTGATCGGAGGATCTCCTCCAATTCCACCGTCATGGGTGTAAGCAGACTGTCAAGAAAGGCGCCGCGCTCCCGGAGCCTTGCGAGGCGATCGGCATCCGGATGAAAGAGGCCGCCGCCCGGATCGCCGGCGTGTCTCCATGTCAGTTCGACTTCGAAGCGCATCCATTCCATACCGGCTTGTTCTCCGGGATCGAGATTCGTCAACCGGTATTCGAGAATCTCGAGCGTTCCCTCACCGAACCGGCGCACCGCCTCGATATCCACAGGCGTGGGCTGGGACGTCGCGTTCGGCCCGTCGATCGTGCGTCCGACCTCCGGAGAGAAGATCACCGTCCGGCTCTCTCCCGGTGCGTTGACGTTCTGCTCGCCGGCCTCGTTCGGTCCCGTGTTGGCGGCGTTGCGGAATTGCCAGCCCTCGATCGAGCGAGGATTAAGCGGACCGTGGAGCGGCGGCGTCAGGCGCGCGAGGTCTTCATCGCGCCCGCGTTCGCGGACCGCGATCAACCAGCCCGTGCCGAGCGGCTCCAGCCGGAAGAGCAGGGCGGAGTCGAAGGCGCGCTCGAAGATCTCACCCGCGCGAAGCTCGCCCGTCCAGGTGACGCGCGCGCGATCCGGCGCCGGGGAGTCCCCCCTGACCGCCGCAGCGAAGCGGGCATGCAGTTCGGGGAGAGCGAGCCGCTGCGCGGTCTCCATCGCTGCGGGATCATCGATATTACCGCATGCCTGGCCGTCTTCGATGCGCAACCAGAATGTGCCGCACATCGAGATAGAAGGACCGGGACTCATGCCCGGCTTGCTGCCGGGTCCATTCAGGGCCAGCAGCCACGCGGTGCCGACTGGAAATTCCGTGATCGCCGGGCGGCACAGCATGCCGTCGTCGCCCCAGATCCGCAGCGGAGATTCCGGGGGCGTTCCGCGCCATGTTTCCAGCACCTCCACATCCATGGCGAGCGGGAACCCACGGGGACCCACTTCGGCGTGCGAACGCACACGGGCGAGGATGGTGCGCTCACAGGGCGGAGCCACCCGGATGAAAGGTCCGCCCCAAACGCACTCACAGCTCTGCGCGGGCGAGAACAGCGCCGGCAGGAGCGCGGCTACGGATGCGAGCGCCGGCAGGCAGTTTCGCAAGTGCGACGCCGGGTGCTTCATCTCGGACTCCCTACGGGCCGAGGGGCGCGGGGATGACGTCCCCATTCATGGTGACGCGCAGACCGAATTCACCACCCAGCCGCGGTTGCGCCCACATCCACTGGAGGTGCCAGTAGAGCAGGCGAGCCCTCTCATCGTAGCGCAGGGAGATCGAGTGAAGGTACTGACCTGTGAGATCGATCCGCTCACGGGCCAGGTAGGTCTCTCCGATCTCCAGGGCACGCATCAGGGAGAGTGCCGGTGCGGTTCCCAGGTCGCGGGCAGTGGGCGTGGAATCGGGTGCGTCCGGCCGGAATTCCGCGGGTGGCAGATAGAAAAAGGGCTGCCGGTCGAGGTCCGCGGCCACGAAACGGATCAGAGGATCGGGATCGCCCAGAGCCGACCGAATGTACCGGTCGCGCTCTTCGGACGCATGCTGCTCGGCATCGACGTTTCCGTCGAGGTGTAGGATCTCGCGGGCGCATTCGTAACGGTGCGCAAGGAATAAGTGCAGGTAGGGCCGCCAGGGCGTCTCGGGATGCTCGAGCAGGAACTGCTCTGCGTACTCCGCTTCCCCGAGCGGGCTCTCGGGCAGACCTTCCCACTCGTAGAAAAGCACGGCCTGGGCGGCGTAGTGCGCGGCCTCCTCCGCGATGCCATCGAATTCGTTGAATGCGAACAGGTCGCGTTCGAGAGACTTTCTCTTCTCGAGGATCCAGAACGCGGGTCCGGACTCGCTCGCAGGAGGATTCTGCTCCGTGCCGATCTGTTGATCCGAGGCGGCGGGCAGGCGCGAGCGGAACGCAGCCGCTCTCTGCAGATAGCGCTCCAGGCGGGGGGCGATCCCCGCGGGCCCGGCGGAATCTACCCCGTCGTACGCGACCCCCCGGGGCCGATGGGAGCCTGCCGTGGAATCGGATCGCGACAGGGTTTCAAGGACGGTTCCGAAGAGGATGGTCGGTCCGGATGAGTCCGCGCCTTCTCCGGGGGCGGATCCACCGTGTGCGAGGGTCGCGATCATCGCCGTCAGCAGCAATACCGGCAAGCATCTGTGTGTGTAGCGACGCATCGTGCGTGCGATTCTCCGGGCAAACACCGCGTTGCGTTCAGGCCGGCCGGGGAGGTCGCTCGGCCGGCGTCCGCCCCGGACGGGCGCGCCGAGTATAGCCGCCCCGGTGCACGCCCGCCAGTTCGAGCGACGCCGGCGGGCAGTCGCCATCCTGCGGCGGTCCGTGATACGCTGCGGGTGGTCCGGCCGGCCCGCGGCGGCCCGTTGTGGAGGGCGTCCCGCGGTCGGCAAGGGAAGACGAGGGCTAAGGAACGATGGAACGAGGCTGCGGCTTTCGCTTCCGCTACTGCCCCGCCTGTGGGAGCGGCATGGGCGTCGATCGTGCGTGCGCGCGGTGCGGCTATCGCCAATATCGCAATCCGGTCGCCGTGGTGGCGGGGATCCTGCTATCCCCAAGTCCGCATCTTCCTCCGGCCGGCATCGAGGTCGTTCCCGAACGCGCGACCCACATCCTGCTCGTTCGCCGGCGCGGCATCCCGGCCGGCTCCTGGTGCATCCCATGCGGGTATGTCGACTACGACGAGGAGGTCCGCGCGGCGGTCGCGCGTGAGATGAGCGAAGAGACCGGACTCGTGGTCGAGACAGAACGAACGTGGGCGGTTCACTCCAATGTGCACGATCCGGATAATCGCACCGTGGGAATCTGGTTTCTGACTCGATATCTTGGCGGAGCCCTGCGCGCGGCGGATGACGCGGACCGCGCCGGCTTCTTCCCGCTCACCGAACCTCCGCAGCCGCTCGCTTTCCCCACCGATCGCTTCGTGCTGGCTTCCCTGGCCGAGACGCGCGGAAAGGCAGGCCGATGAAGGCGCGATCCACCGCCGCCTGCCTGCTCTGGTTTCGCCAGGACCTTCGCCTTGCCGACAACCCCGCCCTCTGCGCGGCGGCGGAGGCGGGTCTGGCGGTAATCCCGGTGTTCATCTGGTCGCCCGAGGAAGAAGGGCGCCGGCCCCCGGGGGCCGCCGGTCGCTACTGGCTGCATCAATCGCTGGCCGCGCTCGACGCGGAGCTGCGAAAACGCCGCGCGAGGTTGATCCTCCGCCGCGGTTCGACCGCCGCGGAACTGGGGCGGTTGTTGGCGGAGACCCGGGCGTGCGCCATCTACTGGAACCGCCGGTATGAGCCGGAGGCAGTGAAGCAGGCAGCGCGATTGCGGCGTGAACTCGCGGCCGAAAACGTGGAACTGCGCGATTACGCGGGAAGCTTGCTCTGCGAACCGCATGCCGTGCGCACGAAGGCGGGCACCCCCTTCAAGGTGTTCACGCCCTTCTATCGCGCGGCGCTGCAGCAGTACCGCCATGAACCGGTGCCGCCCTCCGCCCCCCCGATGGAATCGCCTGCGCACTGGCCGCGGAGTCTGAACCTCGACGCGCTCGACCTTCTTCCGCGTGTCGATTGGGCGGGCGGAATCCGCCGCTTCTGGCGCTGCGGCGAACGGGCCGCTCAAGAGCGCCTGGCCCAGTTTGTCGACGAGCAAGTGGACGACTACGATCGTTTGCACGACCGCCCCGATCGGGATGGGACCTCCTGCTTGAGTCCCCATTTCCATTTCGGCGAGATCAGTCCGCAACAGGCCTGGGATGCGGTCATCAGGGCGGCGGAGCGCCGCGCGGCGTCGCCGGCGGCTCCGCGGTCGGCGGCGCGCAAGAATCCGTGGCCGGCGGGAGCGGAGGCGTTTCTGCGCCAGCTCTTCTGGCGCGAGTTTTCCTGTCATGTGCTGGCGCATTTCCCGCGGTTGCCCGATCAGCCCCTGCACCCGCAATTCGCCCGTCTGCCCTGGAAGCGCTCGGGCCGGGAGCTGAAGGCATGGCAATCCGGGCGAACCGGCTATCCGGTCATCGATGCGGCCATGCGGCAGTTGTGGGAGACGGGTTGGATGCACAACCGCGCGCGCATGATCGTGGGGTCGTTTCTGGTCAAGGACCTCCTGATCCGTTGGCAGGAGGGAGAGCGGTGGTTTTGGGATACGCTGGTCGACGCGGATCTTGCCTGCAATGCCTTCAATTGGCAGTGGACGGCCGGCTGCGGCGCTGATCCGGCCCCGTTCTTCCGAATCTTCAATCCGGTGCTGCAGGGACAGAAGTTCGATCCGCAGGGTGATTATGTGCGCCGGTACGTTCCGGAGTTGGCGCGCATGCCCGCAAGGTATATCCACGCGCCATGGGCCGCGCCGGAGGGGATCCTGAAGGAAGCGGGAGTCGATCTCGGCCGCACCTATCCCCAGCCCATGGTCGATCACGCGGAAGCGCGCGATCGGGCGCTGCTGGCGCTCGCGAGCGTCAAGGGCGTCGGGTGAGGACCACGAGGCGCTTGCGGCGGCGCCGGCGGCTGGTGTATAAGGAGCTTGTCATGCGGGCAGGATGGGTGGCCCGCAAGCGTGCGGGACCGGGCATGCGAGCCAGCTCGACGCATCATGCGGGTGGATGAAGCCGCCCGAGGAACGAGGGACGGGATTTCCATGAACACCGACATTCGAATCAAGCGCAGGACCTGAGAGGGTTTCCCGGGCGCCGGGCGGCGCCCTGTGAATCGCCGGTCAGCGTCCCGCGCGGAAGGGCAGGACTCGCCGTAGGCGCATCCAGCCGCGGTCCTCCTGCCGCCGCCGGCGTTGTTCCGGCGGCGGTCGCATTTTCGGCCCGCGGGTGCCTCTTCGCGGATCGGAAGGAGGATCGATGCGTAGCGGCCTGACACGCTTCTTTGCGTCTCGGACGGGGATCATCCTGACCGGAGCGATCATCGGCGGAGTCGCCGTGCTCCTGCAGAAACTGGGCAATCCCCCGAACATGGGGATCTGCGTCGCCTGCTTCGAGCGCGACATCGCCGGTGCTCTCGGCCTGCATCGCGCGGGCGTGGTGCAGTATCTCCGCCCCGAGATCTTCGCCTTCGTCTTGGGATCCCTGATCGCCGCGCTGGCCTTCCGCGAGTTCAGACCGCGCGGGGGTTCGGCGCCCATCGCCCGCTTCGTGCTGGGCGCCTTCGCGATGATCGGAGCGCTGGCCTTCCTCGGCTGTCCCTGGCGCGCGTTGCTGCGGCTTGCCGGCGGCGACCTCGGCGCACTCTTCGGCCTGGCGGGACTCACTGCCGGGGTGTTCGCCGGGGTTTGGTTCCTGCGCAACGGCTATTCCCTTGGGCGTGCGCATGCGGCGCGCCCGCTCACCGGATGGCTCATGCCGATTCTCATGGCGGGAGGCATGCTCCTCGCTTTGCTGCGTCCCGGCTTCATCTTCGCCAGCGAGGCGGGCCCTGGCTCCATGCACGCGCCCATCCTGGCCTCGCTCGCGGCAGGACTGCTGATCGGTGTCTTGGCGCAACGCACGCGCTTCTGCACGATGGGGGCGATCCGAGACATCTTCATTGCGCGCGACGTTCATCTGTTGAGCGGCGTGGCCGCCCTGCTGATCGTTGCCTTCGGCGTGAACCTGCTCGCCGGGCAGTTCCATCTCGGCGCGCGGGGCCAGCCGGTCGCGCATGGCGATCACGTGTGGAGCTTTCTCGGCATGACGCTGGCGGGCCTGGCCTTCGCGCTCGCCGGCGGATGCCCGGGACGGCAGCTCTTCATGGCGGGCGAAGGGGATGGGGACGCCGGGATCTTCGTGATCGGCATGATCTCCGGGGCGGCCTTCGCGCACAATTTCGGTTTGGGGGCAGTTCCCGACAAGATCGTTGAGGGCGTCACCCAGGTCGGCGGCCCGGCGCCCGATGGCCAGGCTGCGGTGTTGATCGGTCTCGCGCTCTGCCTGGCGCTGGGATTCGGGATGCGCGAGCGGTGGGCGCAGGCGACCGCCGGGAAGGGAGGATCGCGATGATCACGGTGGATGCTCGGGGCTTGTCCTGTCCGGAGCCGGTCCTGCGGACCCGGCGCGCCATCTCGACACTGCCTTCCGGGGAGCAGCTCGAAGTGCTGGTGGAGACGGTCACCTCGCGCGAGAATGTCTTGCGCGCGGCAAGATCGATGGGCTGTACGGTCTCGATCGAAGAACATCCCGACGGGTATCGGATGATCATCCGAAAGGGAAGCACGGGACCGGCCACGTGAGCGGGCTGGATCCGGGTGGACATGAGTGGCATCCATGGAGAGGCGGGCAGTATCGATGAGTGCGCCGGGGCTCATCTATCTCGACCATGCCGCTACCGCCTGGCCGAAGGCGCCGGGGGTCGCGCGGGCAATGGGGGAATTCCTCGATCGCGTCGGCGCGAACCCCGGCCGTTCGGGCCACCGGTTGTCGGTCGAGGCGGGCCGGATCGTCTACGCCGCGCGGGAGACGATCGCACGTCTGCTGGGTGCGCCCGATCCGCTGCGGGTGATCTTCACCGCCAATGCCACCGAAGCGTTGAACATCGCGCTCCACGGGCTTCTCAGGCCGGGCGATCATGTCATCACGAGTTCCATCGAGCACAACTCGATGATGCGGCCGCTGCGGACCCTGGAGCAGGTGGGCGTGCGGCTGACGGTTACGACATGTGCCCAGGACGGCTCGCTCGACCCGGAGGACATCGAGGCGGCGATCGCTTCGGACACGGCCCTCATCGCCCTCGCGCACGCCTCCAATGTCGTGGGAACGTTGCTGCCGATCCGTGAGATCGGGGAGATCGCGCGCCGTCACGGCGTGCTCCTGCTCGTCGATGCCGCCCCGACGGCGGGATGCGTGCCGATCGACATGGGCGAGGACGGCATCGATCTGCTCGCCTTCACCGGTCACAAATCCCTGTACGGACCGCCCGGCACGGGGGGCCTCGTGCTTGGGAATCGCGTGGATGCGCGGCGCCTGCGGCCCTTGAAGCAGGGCGGGACGGGCAGCCGGTCGGACCGCGAGGAACAGCCGGAGTTCCTTCCCGACATGCTCGAATGCGGAACGCTGAACAGTTCCGGGATCGCCGGCCTCGCCCACGCGGCGCGGTGGGTGATGGACCAAGGGGTTGCGGAGATCGGGCATCGCGAGGAGGATCTGACGCGGCGATTGATCGCCGGCCTGCGTGGTATTCCAGGCGTCACGCTCCACGGGCGGCTGCAGGTCGAGGGCCGCACCGCGGTCTTGTCCTTCACCATCGAAGGTCGCGAGCCTTCGGAAATCGGCGAATGCCTGGACGCCGAGCACGGCATCCTCTGCCGCGTCGGCCTGCACTGCGCCCCCGCCGCGCATCGCACGATCGGCACCTTCCCCCGCGGTACGGTGCGCTTCTCACCGGGCGTACACGTCACGGATGAGGCTGTCGATCGCGCCGTGGAGGCGGTGGCTCGCCTCGCCCGGGGCGCGGGCGGGTGATGGTTGCCGGTGGACGGCCGCCGCGAGGGACGATCGTCGTCAGAGACGTAGCGTTGGAGTAGATGGATGACCCCGAAGAGGTCCGTCGTCCTCTTTCACACGAGCAACCACGCCTTCCGCGCGGAGAAACTCCTCGGCGACCGGGCCATTCCCTGCTCGCTGGTTCCGGTTCCCCGGCAGCTCAGCTCCGATTGCGGCGTCTGCCTGCGAGTGCAGCGCGAGGATCGCGAACGGGTGATCGCGATCCTCGCCGCCGGCGGCGTCGAGGTCGCCGGTGTCCACGATGTTTGAAACCCAAGTCGTGCCAGCCCGCGCGGCGAAGAGGGCCGGCGGTGCGCGGCCGATCAGAACTGGGGCGGCTGCATCCCCATCTTGACCCAATCTTCCTTCGCCGGGCCGTAGATTCCCGGGACGGCCACGCCCGCGTGACGCATGAGCACCGTCATCTGGCCGCGATGGTGGATCTCATGATCGAGCAGGATCCGCAGCGTCATCCCGCGCAGCCACTTCTCGCCGTACAGATCATCGGCGACCTGGAGCGACGCGTCCGTCCAGTTCTCTTTGACCGCCCGCGCCAGCTCGCCGCTGACCTTTCGATAGGCCGATACGATTTCGGTCGCCTTGGCCGGCGGCGGGGCATCGTGAGGGATGGCGCTCAACGGAAGCCCCGTCTTGCTCATCATCTCCGGGATCGTCGTCACGATGTGCCAGGCGACCTGTCCCAGCGTGCGATGCCCGGGCGCCGCGGAGCAGGAGAGGCACGCGTTGTCGAGCGCCTCGAGAAGTTTGAGCGTTCCCGAGGTGAAGTGTTCATACGTCGTGTGGAAGTCGGAGATCTTCTGAAACATGTGTGTCCTCCCCTGTTCGTTCCATGCCGATCGCGCTCAGCGATCAGCCCGCCTGATCACCACCAGCGTGATGTCGTCCGATTGCGGCACGCCGGCGACGAAACGATTGACCGCCTTCAGGATCGCCTCCTTGATCTCCACCGCCGAGCGATGTCCGCTCGCGCGGATGGCGTCGATCAGGCGTTCCTCTCCGAACATGTTCGCGACTTCCTCGGACTGCGACTCGTCCGGGGCGGACGCGGGACCTGGAGGCGCGTTCGCCTCCCCGGTCGCGGAAGGGCCCGCGGGGGTCGGCCCCACGGCCTCGGTCACTCCGTCGGTATAGAGCACCATGACGTCACCGGGCTCCAAGGCGATCGTTTCCTGCTCGTAGGTGTAGCTGGACAGCATGCCCAGCAGCAGGCCTCCGTGCTTGAGGTATTCCAACGCGCCGCCGGCGCGCAGAATGATCGGCGGGTTGTGCCCGGCGTTGGTCGACGTGAAGGTGCCGGTGGTGCTGTCGAGCACGCCGTAGAAGAAGGTGGCGAACATCTGGGCATCGGTCGAGCGAGAGAGCAGCGTGTTCACGCGCCCGACGACTTCGGCAACGCTGCTCGGGTGGATCACCTGCCCCTGCAGACTGGCCTGCAGATTCGCCATCAGCAGCGCGGCGGGCATCCCCTTGCCGGAGACATCGGCGATCGCGATGCCCAGCCGTCCGTCCCCGTAGGAGAGGAAGTCGAAGTAGTCGCCGCCCACCTGGAGGCTGGGCACGCTGAGTCCGGTGATTTCGAAGCCGGGGGCATGGGGAATCGCGTGCGGCAGCAGGTGCTGTTGGATTTGGCGGGCCGTCTCCAGCTCGCGTTCCAAGCGTTCGTGGGCGATGGCCGCTTCGCGCCCGCGCTGCACGGCGACGGTCATCTCGTTGAAGGCGGCCGCGAGATCTCCGAATTCATCCTGATTGGGGATCGTGATGCGGGTCTCGAGGTCGCCTCCCGCCAGGCGCACCGTCCCCTGGTAGAGCGAGCGCACGGCACTCAGGATCCCGCTCGTGATACGCACGCCCAGGGTGAGCGCAAGGCCTTCGAGAAGCACTAGCAGCCCCGCGATGACGGCCAGCACCGTGAACACCGCCCGGTTGAAGGGATGCTCCCGATTCAGGAACTCGCTGGCCAGATCGGCCAGACGGACATCGAGGTGGAAGAAGGCGTCCGCTTCGACGATGCGGTCCTCCGGGAGATAGAGGATATCCACCAGGCCGCCGCCGAAGCCGAGGGAGCGACTCCAGAGTGATCGGCCGGCGCGCCGGGCCGTTCCGGAAACGGTCGCCCCGGCGGCGGCCGTCGTGTCCTCGGGCTGCAGATGACCCCGGATGTGAATGCGGCTGCCAGTCGAGTCGACGCCCTCATTGATGGTGAACTGGAATCCGGATCCACGCTCTGTCGCAGTGCTGTCGCCGGCGAGAACCACATTGCCCGGGCTGTAGGCGCCGACATTGCACCCGAGCAAGCGGGAGAGATGATCGAGCGCCCCGACGTCGAGCCGGTAGCCGTCGATCCACGGAGTCTCCGTGCCGATCTCACGCAGGCGCAGCAGCCAGAGTTCGTCGCCCACGTGGAAGAGGGCGGTCGTGTCCGCCGGAGTCCAACCCGGAAGATCGAGAGTCCCGCGAGTTTCGGTGCGCGGCGCAGCGGCAAGGGGCGGCGGCACGGGGGTCGTATCTCCGTCGGCCTGGGCGCGCGGAATCGGCTGCGTAACCGCGGTCTCTTCCGCAGGACTGAGAAGATCCAGGAAACGATCGAGCCAGAGAGGTCGCTGATCGCCGGGCAACCGAGAAGCTTCTCCGGGGTGGATCCGGAGTGTGGTCGAAAAGGGGATCGGGGTGAGGTCCATGCCCGCGGAAGTCTGGCGGATCCACTGGTCCAGAATCGCCTTCCCGCGAGTGGCGCGGCTGCCGCCGAGCAGGCCGTAGGTGAAGACCACGCCGAAGCCCATGATGAGGATCAGGGGCACGAGCGCGATGAAGAGCGCGCTCACTCCGAGCTTCGGCTTCAGCCGCATGAAATGGAGGCGCATGCGGAAGAAGAGCTGGAGCAGCGAGAGGAACCAGAAGACGCGCAGGGAGAAGAGCGCCCAGCGGGCAAGGTTCACTCCTGTGCCGTGCAGCCAGGAAAGTCCCTCGGCGTCTTCCGCAGGAAGCCGCCAATCGAGAGAGATCAGGACCAGGGTGAGGAGACCGAGAAGGAAGATGCGCGCCCGCTGCGGGCCGGTCAGGAATCGATAGGGCCTGTACTTGCGGAAGAGCAGAAAGAGAACGCTGAGGATGGCAGCCAGGCGGAAGCCGGTCGGATCGGGACCGAATATGACGACCATCGCTGCCGCGATCCCGAGCAGGACGATCCAGACGCGGCGGATCCGCGAGGAGATCAACAGGAAGCGGATCGCCGTCCACCAAGCTCCGGCCAGCAGGATGGCGAGCAGCCAAGCCGACGTGGGAGCCAACCCCCCGATCAGGGCGTTCAGAACCCAAGCCGCCAGGCAGCCGCCGCCGGCGGCGAGCAGCCGGCGCCAGGCGATCAGGCCGGGCGCGGGGAGGGAGTTTCCGGGTGGGCGGGCTTGCATTCGGGAGATCATACGACAAGTGCGGCGCGGGCGGAATATCCCTTGGGGCGTTCCCTTGGGGCGCTCGGAACGCGAACCTGCGATGGCGCGTGTGGGCTCTCACCCGTCTCTCGGGCAGGGCGTTCCGGGACCGCCCGAGGCTAGGTGCGCCCGCCATCCCATGCTGGAAGGCCTCCGGGTGCACCCGCGCGTCCGTACCCTGCTCCAGCGGTCGCCGCCGGCAAGCGCGAGCCTGAATTCATGGAACTACGAGCCTGCCCCTTGTTTTATGCACAGGAAGTACTTATCCTGTCTGGTTCGATAAAAGGCCGTATCCCCAACACCGTTTTGCTTCGGGAGGCGATCATGGTCGGGCGGTTCTGTCGGATGTTTGCAAAGGTCTTGGGAAGTGCGCTTGTCCTGGGCGTTTTGCTGGTCACGATCCCCGCTGCCGGGGGCGAGCAGATCGAGACTCCGCGCCGCGACCAGATCGACGCGAAGTACCAATGGGATCTGTCCGCGATGTACGGCTCGGATGCCGCATGGGAAGAGGACGTGAAGGCCGTCGAAGCCCAGCTTCCAGTCCTGCGAGGCTTCGAAGGCAAGATCCACCAGTCGCCGCAGCAGTTCCTGGCCTTCATGAAGGTGTACGCGGAGGTATGGCAGAGGCTCGACAACGTCACCTCCTACGCCAGCATGTCCTACGATCAGAACACCGCCGATCAGAAGTACATCGGTTTCAAGGAGCGCGGGACCACCACCGTCCAGGCCGTCAGCGATGCGGCCTCGTGGTTCGGGCCTGCAGTGACCGCGGTGCCCAGGGAGACATGGGAGAAGTGGTTTGCCGAGACTCCCGATCTGCAAATCTACCGGCAGTACATCGACAATCTGCTCCGGACCCAGGCGCACACCCTTTCGGCTCCCGAGGAGAAGATCCTCGCGCTGTCGTACACCCTCGCCAACGCTCCCCTCAGCACCAACGTCGCGCTGCGTGAAGCCGATCTGCAGTTCCCCACGGTGAAGGACGAAGACGGCAATGACGTGCAGCTCTCCGAGGGCCGCATGATGATGCTGCTCGAGAGCCCGGACCCGGCCGTGCGCCGCAACGCCGCGCTCACCATGCTCCAGACTTATGGGCAGTTCAAGAACACCGCCGCGGCCCTCATGGCCGG
>JAZDGX010000237.1:0-4524 GCA_043806645.1 Candidatus Eiseniibacteriota bacterium
CCCGTTGCCCCACCAGTTGTGGAGGATCTCGTGCCCATAGGATGTGTGGACGATGAAGGGCAGGCGGATGACGCGATCGCCCAGCAGCGTGAACCCCGGCATCCCATAGCCGGTCTGCCAGAAGTTCTCGACCAACGCGAACTTCGGGAAAGGGTAGGGGCCGATGCGCCGGCTGTAGAGATCGAGGTAGTCGTGCGTGGCATCCAGGTACGTGCGCACGAGTTCGTCATCGTCGTTGCCATACGTGAAGGTCTGGATGGCGATCGGGCGGCCCGCGCCCGTCGGGCCGGGATGCGACTCTTCTCTCAGCACGTAGGGGCCTGCGACAAGGTAAATCTCGTCCATTGGAGCGGTCGAGATCCACGTGACCCGCTGCTCCGCCTCGCCGTGGAACCGCTCGCCCTGGGAGACCGCCTGCCATCCCGGCGGCACCGTGACATCCAGACGGAAGGGGCAGGGACCGTCGAAGCGCTGGGGATACCAGAGCGAGGTCCCACTCAGGTAGGCGCCGCGCGGATCGATCAAGCCGGTCGTGGTCTCGAAGCCGCGCTGGTAGTTCTCGGGCGGCGGCCGCAGCGAGTCGTAGACGACGCCCGCATAGCGGACGACGACGACCAACGATTCCGGCCAGACGGCCGCGGAAGGGGCGGCAAGGGTGAGATCGATCTGCCGGCCATGACTCAGGCCGGCCAGCTCGGCGTACTCGGGGCGCTCCCAAAAGTCGCGCGGGTTCCAACGCGGCGACTCTTCCCACTGCAGGCGTGGTCCGCCCTCGTCCGCGACGCGGATGTCGCGGACCTGCAGACCGCGATGAAGGAGCAGGGGGACCTTGGCCTCGGCGGGCACGCCCGACGCGTGGCACAACGTGAGACGGTCGGTCGCCGTGAGCGTTGCCGTCGCCGGGTCGAGCATCGCCTCGATTGCGTGATGGGCGATGGAGCAGCGGGCCGGGTTGTCGAATGCGCGCTCGGGTTGGGGCGCCGGGGCCGAAGCGCCCGCCGGTCCCGCGAATGCTGAAAACGCCGCCAGCAAAGCCGCTGCCAGGACGATCCGTGTCATGCCCGCTCCTCTTGGTCCAGCCGCACCGCAATACTGCCCGGTCCGCTTCCCGTGATCCGTCCGATCTGCGCGGCGGCATCGACACCCAAACCCCGCAGGTCGGCCACCAGGTCCCCGGCCCGCTCCTCGGGCAACGCAATCAGCAGACCCCCGGAAGTCTGAGCGTCGCAGAGAATGAGGCGCGTGACCTGCGGAATCGCCGCGCTCCATTCGAGGTAAGGCCCCGCGTGGGCGAGATTGTCCCGCGTGCCCCCGGGGACGAGGCCTGCGCGGGCCCACTCCTCAACCTCTGCGAGCACCGGCACCGCGGCGGCCCACACCTCGGCCGTGACGCCGCTGCCGCGGGTCATCTCGAGCAAGTGGCCGATCAGTCCGAAGCCGGTGACATCGGTGCAGGCGCTCACCGGATAGCTGTTCATCACCTCGGCCGCGACGCGGTTGATCCGTCGCATGACCGCGATGCCGCGGGCGATGGCCTCCGGGCTGCCGGCGCCTCGTTTCGCCGCCGTGGAGAGAATGCCCAGACCGATCGGTTTGGTCAGCACGAGGGCATCCCCGGGATGCGCGGTATGGTTGGCCAGCACGCGGCGGGGATCGACGATGCCCGTCACCGCCCAGCCGAATTTCGGCTCGGGGTCGTCGATCGAGTGGCCGCCCGCGATCGGGATGCCCGCCTCGGCGGCCACTTCGTTCGCTCCGGCGAGAATCTCGGCGAGTACGGCCAGTGGCAGCCGCCGCACCGGAAAGCCCACAATGTTGAGCGCGAACAGCGGCCGCGCACCCATCGCGTAGATGTCGCTCAGCGCGTTGGCGGCCGCGATCGCCCCGAACGCGCGCGGGTCATCGACGATGGGGGTGAAGAAATCGAGCGTCTCGACAATCGCGAGATCGGGGGTGATGCGATAGACCGCGGCGTCATCCGAGGTCTCGGTCCCGATGAGCAGGTCCGGGTCCGTCGGTCGCGGCAAGTGGCGCAGGATCTCCTCGAGCGCCTGGGGACGAATCTTGCACGCGCAGCCCAGGCCATGCGTGAACCGGGTGAGGCGGATGGTCTCGCCGGGCGCAATGACCGTCGCCGCGCCGCTGTCGTCGGAATCGGACGCAGCGCCGGCGAGGCGGTCGCCTCCCAAGCGCGTCGCGACCGCGATCAACTCCTCGGCCGCGCGGTCGATCTCCTCCGGCGTCGTCTCTCGTCCGACCGAGAGACGGATCGTGCCCATGGCGATCTCCTCGGGGATCCCCATCGCCTTCAGTACATGCGAGACATCGATATGCTCGGCGTGACAAGCGGCCCCGGCCGAGGCGGCCACCTGATCGAGTTCATCCAGAATGGCATTGGCCTCAACGTGCGGCACCGAGATGCTGAGTGTGTTCGGCAGGCAGAACTCCGGATGCCCATTGACGTGCAGCGCGGGGATCGCGGCCATGAGTCGCCCGCGCAGGCGGTCGCGCATCGCCTGCATGTGGGCCGCGTTGCGCTCGAGATCCCGCCGGGCGATCTCGGCGGCCATTCCGAGGCCGACGATCTCGAGGACGTTTTCGGTTCCGGCGCGGCGATTCTGCTCGTGCTGCGCCCCGTGCATGAACTTCGCCACCTCCACGCCTCGGCGCACGTAGAGCGCACCGATTCCTTTCGGTGCGTAGAGCTTGTGTCCCGCGATCGAATAGAGGTCGACGCCGAGGTCCGCGACGCGGATGGCGATCTTGCCGGCCGCCTGGGCCCCGTCGCTGTGCAGCCGGACGCCTCGGCCGCGGGCGATGCGGCCGATCTCGCCGATGGGCTGGATCGTGCCGACTTCGTTGTTGGCATGCATGACGGAGATGAGGATCGTGTCGCCGCGGATCGCGCGCTCGACCGCGGCCGGATCGACGCGGCCGCTCCCGTCGACCGCCACGTAGCTGACCCCAAACCCCTCCTGCTCTAGGAACCGGCAGACTTCGGTGACCGCGGGGTGCTCGATGGCGGTGGTGATGATGTGGCGGCCCCGCTCGCGGAGGCGATAGGCCGTGCCCTTGATGGCGGCATTGTTCGCCTCGGTGCCCCCGCTGGTGAAGACGATCTCGTCGGGATGGCAGTCAAAGAGGGCGGCAAGCTGGGTCCGGGCGCGCTCGACAGCGCGGCGCGCCTCGATTCCGAAGCGGTGGGAGCTGGAAGGATTGCCGAAAGCGCTCTCCAAATAGGGGCGCATGGCGGCGGCCACTTCGGGAGCGATCGGAGTCGTGGCATTGAAGTCGAGGTAGATCAAGGATTCGCTCACGGACTCTCCTTTGCCGGCGCTGCGTTGCGGGCGGGGTGGAGCGCATAGGCGGCTCCCGCCGCCGGGGCGGCTGTAGCGCAACGATCTAGCGTCGCACACCGCTGCCTTCCCCCGCAAGGCGTCGAAACGAGTCGACACGCGATGTGTCGAAAGGCGATGCCACGGCCCGGGATCCGTCCTATGATCTGCTGCCGGACGCTCGGCGGGGAGGGCCATGGGAATGGATGGATCAACGGGTGAATCAAAAGGGATGGACCGGCGCCAGGAGGACGCGCGCGAAGCGGTCCGCGCCGAGGTGGCCCGTTCGATGACCGGGAGCGAGGCGGCCGGACCGGCCGGAGCGGAGGCCGTCGGGGCGCCAGCGCCCCCTCCGCGCACGGGAGGCGACGCACTCCCCGACACCTCGCTCATGGCCCGGCGTGGCTTCTCCGGACCCGACGGCACCATCATGGCCCACTTCTATCGCGGCGAGATGAACCGCCTCACCGTCTGGCGCAGCCGCATGGACGTCACGACCAACTGGGCCATCGTGGCGACGATCGGTCTGCTCTCGCTCTCCGTGCAGAATCCCAACGCCGACTCCATCCTACTCGTCAATCTGGCCGCGTTGTGGGTGCTGCTGATCATGGAATCCCGCCGCTACCGCTTCTATGACGTCTGGCGCTGGCGTATGCGGATTCTGGAGGCGCACATCCTCGCGCCGATCGTCTCGGGAATGGACCGCATGCCGCAGGGCCCCTGGCGCCACGACCTCACGGCCGATCTTCTCTATCCGACCTTCAAGATCTCGATGGCCGAGGCGATGGGCCGCCGCCTGCTGCGCAACTTCTACTATCTCTTTCTGCTCGTGTTCGGCGTTTCGCTTGGCAACGTGATGGAGATCTCGCCGGCCACCAGTTCCTGGGAGCTGCTCTCGCGCGAGCAGTTGATGCTCTCGCTGCGGGAGCACTGGCTGTTTCTCGCGATTCTGGTGCTCGCCTACATCCCCCTGATCCTGCTGGCCGTCCTGGGCTGGCGTCGCCGCAAGATCGCCGTGGAGCTGCACGACCCCGGCGGCCGCCGGCCGTA
The DNA here is from genome assembly GCA_043806645.1 of Candidatus Eiseniibacteriota bacterium. GTDB lineage: Bacteria > Eisenbacteria > RBG-16-71-46 > CAIMUX01 > WJJG01 > JAZDGX01. The sequence continues at coordinate 4,386 of JAZDGX010000237.1, forward strand.
TCGGGTGTAGCCGGCGGAGACGCCCGGGCGCTGCGGACCGCCCGCGCGCCTCAGGACGACGGGTCGGGAGAGGGCCCCGCGGGACCGGCGCGCGCTCTCGGCATCCCGGTCTCCCGGGCGCGCGCCTTGACGCCGCCGC
>JAZDGX010000238.1:0-7352 GCA_043806645.1 Candidatus Eiseniibacteriota bacterium
ACGGTCTCGTCTGGCCCGAGGATGTACGACCGCTCTGCCATGCAGACTCGGGCCGATCTACTCACGGCACCATGCGCATTATGCTAGGGATCCGCGCCCGGCGGGTCAAGGCGCAACTCGGCCTGCGCAACTCAGGCCTGCCCCGCTCGCGCGTCCCGCCATCTGCGAGTCCCCACCCGGCGCATCCATTGGATCTATCGGCAGAAGACCGCTGCAGCGCAGTAGCAATCGGCATGCCGAGCTCCCATCAGGCAAGGTCGAGCCGCAGCCGGATTGGCTTCTTTCCGCCACGCCGCCGCGACCCGGCGGACCTCCAAGCGCTCTGTTCGCAGCTCCCCGCGCATCGCACCTGGCGCCCCTTCAGCCGCATTCCCCATCCCTTCTCCCGTCTAGCCCACCGCCTCCGCCGGTGCTATGTTCTGCAGGCCGCATGCGGCCGAGGGAAGCCGAGGAAAGCCGCCGATCGCGCCTGAATGCACCGGCCTGCTGCCGGTCCAAGTCGGAGCCCTTCGCATGGCGTCCACCTTGTACAAGTTCAGCAGCATGTTGCTGATCGTCGCCGCGACGGCACTCACCGGTCTGCTGTTGGTTAATAAGATCTCAGACTACGATACTTGGTTTCATCTGCGGGCCGGCGAGTGGCTCCTGTCGGGCGGTGGATTCCCGCAGGAGGATCCGTTCTCCTTCACCGCCGATGCGCGATGGATCAACTTGAGCACCGTCTTTCAAATCCCGTCGGCCCTCGCACACCGGTTGGGCGGCACGACCGCGGTCATTCTCTTCAATACCCTGATTCTCGCGGCGGCACTCGCGCTGATCGCGCGCAGGGGGATCCGCGCAGGCGCGCCCCACGATTTGATCGTGGCCCTGCTCGCGCTTGCGACGCTCGCGTCGGCGCAGCGGCTCCTCGTTCGACCGGAAAGTCTGAGCCTGCTCTACCTCGTCGTCGCGCTCCTGTTGGTGGAAGCCGGGCGGGCTCGGCGCACGAGGCTGCTCTGGGGGTTCCCCCTCCTGCAGTTGATCTGGGTCAACAGTGAAGCGCTCTTCCCGCTCGGACTCGGCGTGCTGGGCGCGGGGGCGTTGGGTGCATTTCGTCGCTCGTCCCTCGCCGGGCTCCGCGTCTGGCTGCCCGTTCTGGCGGTCTCCGCCGCGGTCTCGGTGATCAACCCCTACGGCGTCACCGGGGCACTCGCTCCGTTACGTTTCCTCGGCATGTTGAGCCGCCCCGACAATGTCGCCGGGGGATCCATTCTGGAACTGCGCTCGCTGTTCGACCCGGCCATCCCCCAGCGCACGGTTCTTCCGTTCTACGTCTTCTGCGTCGCGTTGCTCGGCATCATCGTCCCACGCCTGCGTCGCCTGGATCTCTTTCACTTCATCGTTCTCACTGCGCTCGCCGCCCTGGCCTTGATGAGCGTGCGCAATATTCCCCTCTTTGCGTTCGCCGGATCGTTTGTCGCCGTCGGACTCCTCGCGCCCGGGTCGCGCCGGCTCGTGCCGTCCCTGGCCCGCACGGGCGTGGCCGTGGTTTTCGTCTTGCTCGCGCTCGGCACGATCAGCTCGAGTCTCTATCACCATCTCGGAATCCGGAAGTTGTTCGGAGTGGGGATCGATCCGCGCCTGTTCCCCCAGCAAACGGTCTCGCGTTTGGCGCCGGCGCCCCCGGCGCGCGTCATGAACGATCAGGCCCTCGGGCATTACCTCCTGTGGCGTCTGTGGCCCGCCACGCGCGTGTCGCGCGATGGGCGTTCCGAAGTCTACGGCGATCCGCGCCTGGCCGAGCTCCAGGCCTGTTTCGTCGATCCGAATCTCTTCAATCGGTTCGCCCGGCGATCCGATGCCACGACGGCCGTGATCGCGCATGGCTGGCCTCATCTGATGCCCTTGCTGGCCGCACTGAACGCACATCCGGATTGGGTTCTGACGGCGTACGACGACGCCGCCATGGTCTTCCAGCATTCGTCCTCCGAGGTGCGTAAGACCGACATCGCCGCACCGCTGCCCCCTCCCCCGGACCTTGACCTGCAGACCGAGCAACCACTCGACATTCCGCATCCCCATCGGCGGTCCTTTGCTGCGGCCTGGTTGAGCGCCCCCGGTCGCGTGCAGGCCGAGACTCGGATGGCCCGCTCGCGAGCGCTTCTTCAGTTGAGCAGATCCGATGCGGCTGTGGAGGAAGCCTTCGCCGCCGTGCAAGCCGCACCCTGGATCGCGGCCGCATTCGATCATCTGGGGGCCGCTCTGGTCCGGGCCGGCCGACTGGAGGATGCGCGCGAGGCCTTCCGTCGCAGTCTGGATCTGGCCCCCCGCGCAGGCGACGCGCACGCCAATCTCGCCGCCGTGGAAGCGAAACTGGCAGAGCTCTCCGAGGCGGAGCGCCGGTTGCGTCAGGCCCTCGAACGCGATCCCGACAACATCGAAGCCGGGATCGATCTCAGCAAGGCCTTGCACGCCCTCAATCGTCGCGCCGAAAGCGAATCACTGCTCCTCGTGACAAGCACGCACAATCCCGACAACCCCCGGCCGCTTATCGAACTCGGCCATCTCGCCTTCCGCCGGCTGCGCCATGCCGAAGCGGCGCGCCACTACACGCAGGCCGCCCTGCGCGGAGGCGGCTCTCAGGCCTACCTTTGGGCGGCCCTCAGTTTCCGGGCGGCCGGTTCACGGGACGAAGCGGAGGAGTCTCTGGCCCGCGCACGCGACGCCGCGTCCGATGCAGCCATGCGCGCGCAGATCGATTCGATCTGGACGGCGCCCCCGCGATGACTGCCGTGGACGGGGAATGATGTGGCCCGCCACCGCATCCATCCGGCCTGCTGGAATGAGGCCGGTGATGCGGCAACGGTGGCCGCGCACGCCGGCGGACTTGCCGGTTCGTCCGGCAAGGTGCACTATGCGTCCATGCCACGCCGTCTCCCAAAGGTCACCGCTTGTCAGAACTGCGGCACCCCGGTCATGGGCAATTACTGCCCCAATTGCGGCCAGGACTGTCGCGATCACGCGGTCTCGCTGCGCGTGCTCGCGGGCGACCTGTGGGCCGTGCTCTTTACCCTCGATTCCCGGCTCATTCGCACGATCATCCCGCTGCTCTTCAAGCCGGGCGAACTGCCGCTCGAGTACATCCGCGGCCGGCGCGCGCGGTACGTCCCGCCTTTGAGGCTCTTTCTATTCATCACCCTCTTGCTGTTCTTCTCGATCACCATCCGGGTCAATCCCATCTTCGACAAGAGCCATGACCCCAGCGAGACCCCGGCCGACTCCACAGCCATCGCCGCGGCGATCACCAACCTGGAACACCTGCCCGCGGCTGTCAGATCGGACCGCTCCGATCAACTGCGCCTGGAGCTTCTCGCAGCGCTCGATCAGGCGCGGGCCGCGGCCGATTCGTCATCGGCAAGCGCGGCAGATACCGCCGCCGGCGACGACGGCGATTCTGCGGCGGGCGACCTTGATTCTGCGGACGACGACGGCGATTCCACGGCATCCGGCGGCCCCGTGATCCGCCTCGGCTCGCTGAGAAACACCACCGTGATGGGTCAGGACATCACCGGCTCCGAGAACCGGGTCATCCGGGGGGCCTTCAAGCTCGCTCCAAAGATGGTCTTCTGCCTGCTCCCCTTGTTTGCCGCTCTCCTGGCCCTCATCTACCTGCGCGCCCGGCGGATGTTCGTCGAGCATCTGGTCTTCTCACTGTACTATCACGCGGCGTTCTTTCTTGGTTTCGCGATCGCCGCGCTGACGAATTCCCAGACCGCGGTGTTGATGATCCCACCCCTCGGGGGCCTCTACCTCCTGCTCGCCATGAAGCGCGTCTATCGACAGGGCTGGCCCAAGACGTTAGCGAAGCACTTCCTCCTGGTTTCCGGCTATACGCTGATCTTCCTCTTCTTCATGGCGATCGTCATGGGATCGAGCGCGTACCTGTTCCAGCTTGCGCAGCAGCATCGTTGGATTCTGAGTCTGCTTGGAGGCTGAGGCACGTCACCGTCGCGGCACGAGCGTGGGATGAACGTGCCGCAGAGCACGTGCCTCCCCGAAGGGGGAGGTTTCTTCAGCCCGCGCAGGGCCGCGGTCCGGCTCAGTTCTCTTCGAGATAGGCCCGGATCGTCTCGGTGTCCGGCGAGTCCGGTTCGAGCTCGAGATAACGGCGCCACGCCTTGCGGGCGGCGACGACATCGCTCATCTCGCGGGCGATCAGACCCTGCATGAAGTGCGCGCGCGCGAAAGCCGGCTCCTCGGCAATGGCCCTCTCCGCACAGACCGCCGCTTCCTGCATGCGGCCCAGATCGAGGAGCATGAGGGCCCGCGCGCTCCAGCACCATCCCGAGCGCGGGAACTCTTCCGTGGCCGCCGCGAGGATCTCCTGTGCCGCCGGCAGGTCTCCGCATTGCCGGTGGAGCTCGGCCAGGCGAGCGTAGACCGCGGCCGATTTCACACCCGCGTCCACGGCACGAACGAGAATGGCCCGCGCCCGCTCCGGACTCCCTGCCTGCGTATGGATCTGCGCCAGCCCGAGGTACCCATCCGGATGCTCGGGAGCCTCCGCGATCGCCCGTTCGAACTGCCCCCGCGCTTTCTCGACTTCACCTGCTCTTAGCGCCGCCGTTCCCACCTGACAGAACGAAGTCGCCACGACCCGACGATTGTACGCGCCCAGCTTCGATCGCGGACTGGCGAGCCCGCTCCGCGCTCCCTGCTCCTCGGGAGGATAGAGCCAGACGGCCAGCGAATCGCTTCGCGCCCCCGCCGTTGCGGACGGCGCGATCCCCCCGCGGCCTTCCGGCGGGCCGTCCGCCGGCCGAGATGAGGAGAGATACCCTAGGCTCTCCAGCCTGGCGGATTGCTCGGCCGTCAGAGTCGTCTCCGCGGCCGCGAAGCTCCCGCGCGCCACGCTCGCCAACGCGACCGCGTCCATCAGGCGCGCCAGCGAATCGCGCACGGCAGGCAGGCGATCCTGAAGCTCCACCCGTTCCTGGGGATCGGCGTGCAGGTCGTACAGCTCGTACGCGGGCCCGCAGGTCAGCTTCCAGCGGTCGGACCGCAGGCCGCGCTGCTCGCACCACCCGTAGGATAGCCGTGGCCGGAACGTTTCCAGATAGGCGATCCGCTCTTCATGGCCGACCGTCACGCCGTGACCATCCGAACCGCTTCGCGCGACATGCGTCTCGTTCTCGCGATCTTCATGACCACCCGACCATTCCGCCTTCGGATAGTCGATGCCCGGCAGGGGTGCCCCACTGCACTCTTCGGGAATCTCGCACCGCGTCAGGGCGCACAGACTGGGCAGCAGGTCGATCGTTCGCACGAGTTCATTCACGCGCAGGCCGGGTTCGACATGCCAGCCATGCAGGATCATGGGGACCCGCACCACCTCCTCGAAGAGCAGGAATCCATGCAGCTCTTCCTCATGATCCTGCAGGCCCTCGCCGTGATCGGCCACGAAGACGGTGAGCACGTGCTCTGGCCCGTGAATCCTGCCCAGTCCTTCCAGCAGGCGGCCGATCTGCTGATCGGCGAAGGCGATCTCACCATCGTAGGGATGATTCTCGTAGAGGTTGTGAAACGGCGGGGGCGGGTCGCGCGGAATGTGTGGATCGAAGAGATGGACGAACAGGAACAGGTCCTTGTCGTCATGCTTGGTCGCCCAGGCCAGCGCGCGCGCGACAGTGTCGTCCGCGCGGCGTTCGACGCCCTGATGGTCCTCGCCGATGCCTTTCATCCGCGGGTCAAAGCTTTCGAATTCCGCGGAGAAGTCGGCATCGTAGATCTCGAAGCCCTGGGTGAGGTTGTGGTCCTTGGCCAGCACGTCCGAGGAAACGAACGCTCCCGCCGTGTATCCCGCCCGCGCGAAAATCTCCGGCAGGGTCGTCCAGCGATCGCTCAATTCGTAGGGACCGTTGTCGCGGATGCCGTGCTGGACCGGGTAGGCCCCAGTGAGGATGGTGCTGACCGAAGGCAGGGTGACGGGAGCGGCCGCGAGCGCATTCTCGTAAAGCGTGCCTTCACGCGCCAGTCGATCGATGTTCGGCGTGTCGATCGATTCGTACCCGTAGCAGCCGAGATGATCCGCACGCAGCGTGTCGACTACGATGAGGACGACGAGATCTGGCCGCTGCTTGCCCACTGTTGCAACCACGATGATCAGGATGACCAGCGCCAAGGCGAAGATCGGCAGCAACGCCCGCCGGCGGCCGCGCCTTCCACCCATGGCCGCGGCCGGGGGCGTGGCCGTGCCCGTGCCCATAGCCGTGGCTGTGTCCGTGCCCTTGGCCATGGCCGTACGCCTTCCCATGCCCGTGCCCATGCTCGTGCCGGTGCCCCTTGGCAGCCCGCGATCATGGCCGTGCGGCCGTGTTCCCCAGCCGCACGGATCCTCTATCTCAAGTCCCACGCCCGGCCGGCAGGATCGAGGTCCGTTTCCGTCCCTGGTTCCTCGTTTCCCGAGTTCCGGCACTGTGACTGTGACCCATTGCCCGGCATGATATCATGATTCCGAACGCCTCCGCGTCCCACCCCTTCCGCCCCGTCCCTGCGCCATTCAGAAGGGACGCCCGCGAATCCGTCCCCACGCTCTATCCTCTTGTTGAAAAGATCCCGGCCGGCCTGTCACGTCTGTTGCCGCCCGGTGATTCCCTGTTTCATTCCGATATGGCGCATAGAGTTACGCGTATCCGTAGTGCCAGGTTCCCCAGCGAGTTGCAGCGAGGGCGCCTCTCCCTGTGGTCTCGCGGTCCGGCTTGGCCCGGCACGATTTTGCGGCTAGATTGTCCTCCGGGACCGCCCGCAGGTGCCGGGCGCAAGGCGAGTCGGCGGAATCAACCCCGAAGGGAGCCGTTCATGGATGGAGTTCTGCTCGCGCGCTTGCAGTTCGCCCTCACGATCGGTTTCCACTTCCTCTTTCCCCCGCTCACGATCGGCCTCGCGTGGATGCTCGTCGCGCTCGAGGGCTGCGCCTGGCGGACGGGAGAAGAAGTCTACAAACGCGCCGCGCGCTTCTTCGGGCTGCTCTTCGGCATCAGCTTCGCAGTGGGCGTGGCGAGCGGCTTGACCATGGAGTTCCAGTTCGGCATGAACTGGGCGAACTATTCGAAGTTCGTCGGCGACATCTTCGGAGCTCCGCTCGCGGTCGAGGGCATCTTCGCCTTCTTCCTCGAATCCGGTTTCCTCGGGGTCTATCTCTTCGGCCGCAAGAAACTCTCTCCCGCGATGCACTGGGTCTCGATCCTGCTCGTCGCGATCGGGGCAACGATCTCGGCCTTCTGGATCCTGGTAGCGAACTCCTGGCAGCAGACCCCCGCGGGTTACACCATCAACGAAGTTCTCGGTCGGGCGGAATTGACCAGCTTCTCCGC
>JAZDGX010000239.1:0-11919 GCA_043806645.1 Candidatus Eiseniibacteriota bacterium
AGCGCCAGGTTCTCCCAGATGTCCTTGCCTTCGTTTCGCTCCGACAGCTGGATCAGCAAGGGCAGCAGGCCGGCGATGGTCGTGCCGGTCGTCAGGAGCACCGAGCGCAGCTGAATGCGCATGCCGCTGACGATCCCATCGAGCAACAGAATCCGCCGCGTTCCTCCCGGAAGCGACCAGAGGTCGCTCGGCCCCAACCGGCGCTTCTGCGGCAGCCGCGATTGCAGCTCCGGACGCGCAACGACCGCCTCTCGCACCTGGAGCCGGAAGCGGTTGATGAGGAGGATCGCGTTGTTGACCACTACTCCGAAGAGCAACACGAGTCCGATCTTGGCGGAGGAATCGAAGCTCGCGTCGGTGATCCAGAAGAGTCCGACCACGCCGATCAACGCCATCGGCACCGAGACCAACACAAGGAACGGAAGACTCAGGCTCTCGAACAGCGCGGCGAGGGTCATGAAGACGAAGAGCAGCGTCACCCAGAGGACGGTCTCCACCTCCTCTTCCTCCTCCTCCGTCATCTGCTCCCCCGAGACATCCTCGGCCTTGAAGCCGTAGGGCAGTTCCAGCCCGGCCAGAACCTCCTGGATGAACGCCTGGCGCATACGGTCGGTACCGATGTACTCCCAGTTGATTTGCGTGGAATAGCGCTGGTCCTCGCGGTGGATCGATCCGACGACCGGACGCGTCTCGATGTCGATCAGATCGCCCAAGCGGACCGGGCCGCGCGAGGTCGTAATCGTTTTGCGCATGACCTGGTCGTACTGGATGGCCGCCGCATCCTCGAGGGACAGCTGCAGGCGCCGGTCCTCTCCGTCGATCACCATGTGCCAGGGCGTGTCGATCCCCAGCATGCGCTGCAGGTGCCCGGCCACTTCCGCCACGCTCACGTGGTAAGCCTCAAGGCGTTCGCGGTCGATGCGGATGACCGTCTCGTCCGCCGCGCCGCGCTCGAACTGCTCGCCGCTGGTCAGCCGCACGTTGCGCACCCGGCGGTTGCGCTCCAGCCTCTTCATCACTCCGTCGCAGATTTCCCCCAGCGCCTTGCTGTTGTACCCGCTGACCTTGATCAGGGAGTTGCTCAGCAGGCCGCCGATGCCACCCTTGAAGTACGGGTCGCCGAAACCTGCGATGTAGATCTGCATCCCCCCCAGTTCCTCTGCCAGCAGGATCATGCGATTGCGGAAAAGCTCGGGGTAGACCGAGCGCAGTCGCTCGGGCGAGAAGCGCACCCGCATGTAGCCGCGGTTCTCCCAGCTCCAGGACTTCGCATGGATACCCTCGGGAAGCGGGAGCAGCTCCGCCTCGAAGAGCTTGATCGTCTCGTTCGAGAGCACGACATCGGTGCCCACCGGACGCTGGATGTAGACCATCAGCTCCTCGGGATCCTGCTGATTCCAGAAGCCCCCCTGATGGATCTCGTGCTTGAAGATGTACCCGGCACCGGCAATCAGGGCGGCGAAGAGAACCAGCGGGTACCAGGCGTGGCGCAGGTTGAAGGCGGTGATCTTCTCGATGAAGCTGACGAACAGGCCGACCAGCAGCACCAGGCCCAGCAACCCGACCACCCAGGGCCAGTGAGCGGCGAGACTCGCGAAGCCCTTGAGCACCGCGAAGATTCCCAGGCCCACCGCCCCCAGCGCCGCGGAGACGAGCAACCAGCGGCGCATGCCGCGGGCGCCGTCCTCCTGCTCGGCCGCAGGCTGGTCTGAAATCCGAGCGACGATGCGTGATGCCGGAGCGCGCAAGGCGACCGGGATCCAGAGGAAGGCGACCAGGATCGAGGCGAGCATCGCGATGCCGACGCTCGCGGCCAGCGGCCGGTAGTAGAGCGACAGGCGGCCGGAAAGCATGCTGAAGGAAAGGAAGGCGACGACCGTCGTCAGGGTCGTAGAGAATATGGGGAAGGTGACTTCCTGGGCGCCCTGCACCAGGGCCGTCCGCGCAAGCGGAGTGGGCCGGCCGGTCAGCCGGCGGTGGATCGCGTCCAGCGTGAGGATGCTGTTGTCGAGCAGCATGCCGAAACAGACCGTGAGGCCGCTGATCGTGATGAAGTTGACCGACATGCCCAGGAAGTAGAAGAACGACAGGCTGATCACGACGGCGAGCAGGATGGAGGCGGTGACGATCCCGGTGAAGAGAATCTGCCGCAGGGCAATGACGAGAACCACGAACAGCAGCGCCAGGATGATCAGTGAGCGGTAGATGAGCTCGACCAGCTTGTCCTCGAGTTCCTGGCCCTGATCTTCGTCGATCTCGAAGGAGAGGGGGAAGGGCATCGCCCCCGCGATGCCGGGCAGCTCCGCCCGCAGGCGTCGGCTGACCCCCACGGCATTCTGTCCACTGCGCTTGGCGATCGTCGCCTGGATGACATTCTCGCCGTTGATGCGCACGAAATAGCCGGGGTCTTCATAGCCCCGCTCCACGCGCCCGACATGCTGCACCCGGATCGGCTGGCCGCCCACGACCGCCAGGATCGTCTGCTCCAACTCGTCCACCGACACATCGTCGCGAACGCTGACCATCAGCTCCCGCCCCGCACGCCGCACCGGACCGCCGGGAACGATGTCGTCCATCTCGGCCAGCCGGCTGTAGACCCGGTCGACGGCCAGCCCGTAGTGCTCGAGGCGCGTGAGATCGATGTAGATGCGGATCAACGAGCCCGCGCCGCCCTGCAGTTCGGCGTCGGCGACCCCGGGAATCGCGAGCAGGCGCGGCACGAGCCAGTCTTGTGCCTCGTCCCGCAACTGGTCGGGGGAGAGGGGAGAGATGAGGCTGACCGTGAAAAAATCGTCGGTGCGGAATTCCTCCGGCACGAAGGGAACGAGCACCGGCTGCGAAGCGGTGGCCGGCAGCCAGCGGCGCACCGCGCCGAGCTGCTCCGAAAGCTGCAGGCGGGCGAACTCGAGATTGGTGCCCCGGCGGAAGGAGACCTCGACCTGGCTATTGCCCGGATACGAATGGGCCTTGATGCGCTCGATTCCGTAGACCCCGCGGGCAGCCTCCTCGATGGGAATCGTGATCGACTGCTGCACCGCCGTGGGGGAGGCCCCCAGCCAGGAGGTCCGGATGGTGAGCGAAGGCAGTTCGGTCTCGGGCATCGCCTCGAGATTCAGGCGTGGCAGCGCATAGACCCCGCAGATCATCAACGCGGCAAAGAGCATCCAGACCACGACGGGATGGTCGACGGCGAGCCGAATCATCCCCACCCTCCCGCTTCCAACTCCGTGACGGGGCGGCCGAAGGTGGCACCGATCATCGGCCGGATTCCGGCTGCCCAAGGCCCTCGACGGCCTGCATGCCCCAGCGATCCTCCGGCGGCCGCACGCGCCGGATCTTCAGTTTGGCCTCATGGGCCAGGGTGAGATGATCGCTTACGACAACCTGCTCGCCGGGCGCCAGCGAGCCCCCGCTATGCACGGCGCGAATCTCCACCCAACGGTCGTTTTCCAGCCCGGTATCCACGTACAGCCATTGCGCGTGATCCTCGACCACCTTGAATACGAGCGCGCGCTCGTCGCGCGTCAGCACCGCATCCTTCGGCACGAGCAGGAGGTCGGGGTGAACCCAGCCCGCGATCTCACCCCGCACGAACATGCCGGGCCGGTAGCGACCCGCGGGGTTCGCGAAACGCACGAGCACCTCGCAGGTGCGGCTGGACGCCTCGAGATAGGGACTGATCACGTCGACCTCGGCCTGCAGCGTATCGCCCGTCGCCGGCACGGCCAGCAGAACCGGCCGCCCCTCGTCGAGATTGCCGAGATCCGCCTCCAGGACATTGAGCGCAGCTTCCAGCCGCTGGTTGTCGTAGATCGTGCAAATGGGAGTATTGAGCGAGACGATTTCGCCCGCCACGACATCCACTCCCTCGACCATGCCACCCCAGGGCGCGCGGATTTCGGTGTACTCGAGCTCCAGGCGGGCGCGCTCCTCCGCCAGGCGCGCCTCGGCGAGGCCCGTGCGCTGCTCGAAGACCTGCTGCCGGAAGGCGCCCTCCTCGAGCGCGGCCAGTTCCAGTGCGAGCAACCGTGCGCGGTACTCCTCCTGGCCCAGACGGCCCGACTGGTGGTCCTGCTCCAAAGCCGCGCGTTGCTCGGTGAAGCGTGCCAGGGCCTCGGCGTTGACGCCGACCGTGTCGGATTCCGCGGCGACCTGCGTCAGTGCCCGCACGTGACGATAGTGGCTGTCTTCCAGGGACAGGGAGTAGGGACGGGGATCGATCCGCGCCAGGACCTGCCCCGCCTTGACCCGCTCGCCATCGCGGACAGCGACGGCGGTCAGCTCGCCCGAAATCTTGGTGCGCACCTGGACGGAACGGGGCGTGCGGATCGTACCGTCGGCATAGATCGATCGCACCAGGGTTCCCCGCCGCACGGTCCCGGCTTCGACGCTGATCGACTTCTCCTGCTTCGCCTCCGCGGAGGCCGTATCCGCGCCAGCGGCCGGCGTGGCCGCCACGGCGGTGCTGTCCGCGTCCCCGCCCGCCTGGCGCGGCCCGCAGCCCTGCACGACCCATCCACCCGCGGCGAAGAGGAGCCCAAGGGCAGCCCACCTGCACCGCATTACCTGCCATGGCGCCTGCCGCCGCCCCGCATCGTCGTTCGATCTCGGCACTTCCTTAGCCCCCCGCGTGCGAGCTGGTCGGGCGCGCACGCTCCTTCGGTAGACCTCTTCCGGAGCCGGAACGTTCATCCGCGCCCGGCGCGAGCCGGCCGCGCTACTCAGCCGCCATCCCGTAGCAGATCACTTCCATGGGCGTCGCCGCTTCACCCTCCGCGTCTGAGGCGACGCCCTGCATCGCCCGGAAGCTCGAGAGCGCCTGAGTGACGACGATGACGCGGTCGTCTCCCACGAAGTAGACGGCGTCCTGGCGCGGATCTCCCGGTGCCAGCAGTGCGATCTGACGCCGCAACTTGCCGGCAGAGTCAAAGACGTCGATGACGGTGAGCGCGCCGGCAGGACGCTCGCTGTCGCCCTGCGTCGTCCGCACCCACAGCTCGCCGTTGGCCCGGCAGTGCATGGCGGTGATGGTCGGCTCGGTGTCGAGAATGACAATGTCGCGCGCCTGAGTAGGGTAGTTGCGGGCGAGCGCCTGAATGAGCAGCCTCGCCTCGGCCTTCTCCGCCGCGTTGCGCTGGTAGGGCGCGCACTCGCGCTCGATGATCCGTTCGAGCACGCCGTCGGGCTGGCGCACTTCGATGCGATAGGCCTCGCGCTCGGGAGCGCCGAAGATCCGCCCGTCGCGCGCCATGTCCCACCGGCCGCTCCAGACGAAATCGAATCCATCCTCGGACGCCACGAAGTCGGAGTAGTTGATCTGATGCGACTTCGTGAAATAGCGGACCTTCTCCGCACCTTGCTCGTCGATGCCGGAGAGGAAGTACTCCTGATCGCTGAGCCCCTGGCCGGCGAAACTCATGCGGATGCCCGCAACGGCCAGGTGCGGGCCCTGGCCGCGCCCCGCAACGAGCACGCCGAAAGAGCCCTGGCTGGGATCGCTCCCGCCGAAGGAGAAGCCTCCCGCGGGAATCCCCTTGAGATCCAAATAGACCGCCTTGCCGGGAAAGCTTTGCAGCAGCGCGATCCGGTCGCCGGGCAGGAGGAACATGTCGCCGGCTCCGCGGATCTCTCCCGGGCCGTCGCCCTCACCGGCCAGCGTGCGCAGCAACGTCCCGTCCGGTCCGAACACATGCACTTGATTGAGTTGGCTGTCGAGCAGGTACAGATTGCCTTCCCGGTCGGCAAGCACCTGTCCGATCACGCCAAAGAAGACACCCTCGCTCTCGCCTCCCAGACGCCAGCGCTCTTCGAGCGCGACTTGGCGCAGACCTCCCGGAGCCAGCGCGGGATTGGCCACGCGCGGCGGCGCGCCGCCCAGCTGCGCTTGCGCGGCGGAGCCGGACCAGAGCAGCAGCAAGCCGGCGCAGAAGCCCAGGACGCCGCGGGCACCCGCCAGAGAAGACCCGGGACGTCCGGGGAACACGATTCGGTTCATCCTTCCTCCTTCGACAGGGTCAAACCAACCGCAGGGAGGGGGAGACGCGCGCTAGCCGGCGATCCGGTAGTAGACCGCCTCCATCGGTGCGGGCTCTTCGCCCTCGGCCGTTTCCAGGGTCGCACCCTGCATGCTTACCGCGGCATCCGCGAGCCCCTTGACCAGGAGCATGTGCCCGCTTCCCGCGAAGAAAAGCCCGTCCTCGATACCGTCGCCGTCGCATGCCACCGCGACCTGTCGAGAGAAGTCGCCCTGCTTGTCGAAAACGTCGAAGGTCACCATGATCCCGGCCGGCTGCCCGTGAATGCTGCGGCTGCTTGCCACCCAGAGCTCGCCGTTGGGGCGCGCATGGATCGACGTGATCGCGGGCTCGGTCTTCTCGAGGTTCATCTCGACTTCGATGGGAATCTGCCGCGTCTGCGCCTCGGCCACCGCCTCGACACGGGCCATTTCCTTTTCGGTCCGCGGGCGGGGCTCGAAGGCGCGCTCGATCACGCGCACCAGTTTCCCCTCGGGGCTGTAGACCTGGATCACGTACGCATCCCGCTCGGGCGCGGCATAGACCTCGCCCTGCGGGCCCACCGCCCAACGGCGGGGATAGACGAAGTACTGATCCTTCTCCACGATCTTGAAGTTCTGGAAGTCGAGGACGCTCTTGCGTTCGAGGTAGCGGGTCCGCTCGACGCCCTCGAGCGTGAAGCTGGCCAGAAAGCTCGTGCGATCCTGACTTGTCTCGCGCGTCGCGAGGTGGATGCCGGCCAGGACGAGGTTGCCTCCGGCGGCGCTGCCGTCGAGGAGCACCATAAACCCGCCCGCCGTGGGATCCGTGCCTCCTACCGTGATCGTCCCGCCCGGATTGCCCTCCCGATCGACGGTGACGACCTTTCCCGGAAACGCCTGCACCAGACCGAGGCGGCCGTCGGGAAGGAAGAAGAGGTCGGTAGGCGTGCGCACTTCTCCCGGCCCTTCGCCTTCGCGGCTGAGCGTCTTCACCTGTTCCCCGGCGGGGGAGTAGACCTGCACTTCAGAGAGCTGGGTGTCGAGCAGGTAGACATTGCCAGACTCGTCGACGATGGCTTGAGTGATGAGCCCAAAGAGCGCCTCGCCGTCGGGACCGCCTGCACTCCAGACCTTCTCCAAACGCAGAGTCTGTGCTTCCAGCTTGGGCTTGTCCTTGTTCACGACATGCTCGACTCCATCCGTCGTCACATGCTCGCCCGCCCAAGCCGGCGCAGCCAGACACAGCGTTCCCACCAGCGCGGCCCACATCCAGGCTCTCGAAATCATGCCAACCCCCTTTGACCGGGCGCCCGCCGGTATGCCCGGCCGGCCCTCCGGCAAGCTGCGGCCCGTTGGAACCAATCCCTCCACGGGACAGTCGATTTCCCGCCGCCATCCACGTCCGAGACAGCGCCACCCCGAGACGGCAGCCCCGCGAGAAGCGGCCCGTATCTCAACCCTCATACGCGCTACCGACGCCACCTGTTACCACCCGCCAACGCCCACGACGCTGGGGCAACCAGCGTAGCCCATCTGCGGCTCCGCTGCATCCGCTCAGAGGCGGGGGCTGCTGCTCAGAGCCGGGCTGCCGCGGTCGAAGTGGGTCCCCGGGGGGGTTGGCGGGTTCGCTCGGATTGCACGTCGCATAAGAATCATTATGTAAACCTGCATCCATCCAGCCGCACCAAACGCCTACTGAATGCCAAACCTTCCCCCGGCCCATCCCTCCGCACTCCTCTCCCGACCCGAGCCCCCTGCCCGCGCGTTCTGCACGGATGGACGGCTACGGCATTGCGAATCGCATTCGCAGATCTCCGGTCCGCAGCCACTCGCGCGCCAAACGCGCGGGAGAGTCACGCCCTTCGAACTCTGCTCTCCGTCAGCGGCGTTGCAGGCGCGACCAGCCGACATGCAGGCCGCTGCCTGCAACCCCAGACCATTCCTGCAGGTGGGGCTCTCACTGCGACCCAATCCCCAGCGTTGCGTGAGGAATACCGCCAGGGCCCCGCCCGGCGTCCGGGGACCCTCGGAGGCTTGGCGGCACGCTGCCTGCAGTCATTCGCCGGCAGAGAGCGGAAAACGGGACCCAAGGCAACGGCACGATCCGCTCTCGGCTTTGGAGGGACCTGCCTGCACCGGACGTGAGCCTTCCGCGAGTCCGAGGCCCAAAAAAAAGCGTGGTGACCATTACCGGCACTCGTGGCACGACGGAAGCGGACCGATCCCTCCATGCACTTGCGGCGGGGCGAAAGTCCGGCCGCGGACCTCCGGCTACGGCCCCAGGTCTAAATCCGCTGGAAGCGCGCCTTCGGGCGCGCTTCCTTGTTTTCCCCATGGTTTGGAGCGGCCGGCCCGGCCCTCGCACCTAGGCTATCAGCGATGCCGGCGGGTTGCGGAGAGGTGCGTCTCGATCAGCCCGGTCAGGGACTCCGCACTGGCGCCACCGACATGCTGGCCGACCACCCGTCCGCCCTGGAAGAGCAACAGGGTCGGCACCGATTCAATATGAAACGCCGAGGCGGCTCTTGGATTCGAGCCGACATTCAAGCGGCAGATCTTGAGCTTGCCTGCATATGTCCGAGCCAGTCCGGCCAGCAATGGATCGAGGGCCTTGCAGGGCTCGCACCAGTCGCCCCACACATCGAGCATGACGAGCGTTTGAGCGGACAGGACCTCTTGATTCAGCGTGGCATCCGTTACGTCAATCACTTGAGGCACGCTCCGCGCCGGCATCGTGGCCTCCCAAAGCTGGTCGGATGGACCTGCCTTAGCGGCAGTCCGCATCAGGTGCCGGACCGCTCGGACCGCAGGCGGTCCATGTGCGCAATCACCAGAGCTTCGAGCGCCGCATAGTCACGCGCTCCCGCCCATCGACCTGTCTTCAGATTACGCTCCCACTCGTAGCACCCCCACAGCAACCGGCCAAGCGATTTCTTCTGACGCTCCGTCAAGCGCGAAGTGCTCTTCGCTCGCTCCCGCTCGCCTCGCCATCCGCCGAATCCGCGCGCGTTCTCGCTTCCGGAAGTTTCGGCCAGGCTGCGCGCGACCGCCTGGTTGAGTTTCCAGGCGAAACTGAAGGACGACTCCTCGCGCCGCACCGACTGCAGACTCTCGAGAGCCTCCCTCAACGTGCCCGCGAGCACATGCTCGACGCACTCCCAGGATGAACTCAGCACCCCTCGGCGCGACAGTTCCCGCAGGTCCTGCTCGCCCAGCTTTCCGGAGGCGCACACGAGCGAGATCTTTTCGAGCTCCGTGGCGAGGGTCTGCAGATCGGCACCGAGATGGCGCACCAGGGTTTTCGCCGCCTCCGCTGAAACACGCAGGCCCAGCCTCTCCCCCCGTTTGCGCACCCACTCGATCGCCTTCTCCGGATGCAGGCGCCAGAAATCGACGACGGTGACCGAACCGAGGATCTCCGCAAGCGCCTTGGCTCGCCGGCTCATTTCCCGCGACGTCTGTTCCGCCACCAGGACGACCGGATTGGCCGGTCCGGAGGCGATCATCTCGAACCACGCATCCCGATCCCTCTGGCTCAGTCGCGTGAACTTATCCAGACCCTCCACCCACACCAGCCGATCGCCTCCGAAGAGGCCCGCCTGCGAGGCGGCCGAGAGGATCGCGCCCACCTCGTGCTCCCCGATCCGGAAGCTGTCCACCGCGTAACGCCCGGCCCCGCCTTCGCCCTCACCGCCCGCCAAAGCGCGCGTCAACTCCGCCAGCGCCTCGCGCTTGAGCAGCGTCTCGGGCCCGCAGAACGCGTAGACGCCCCGCGGTCCGGTGCGCTGGATCCGCTTCTCAAAGTCATACCACGGGATGCTGCCGCCGCGAGGTCGCGCCGGAGCAGGCGGGGCCTTGGCGGCGCCCCGTCCCTTGGCTGCACGACTCATCTCACCACCTCCGGAGACGCACTCCGTCCGCCCTGCGCGGTCGCATCACCACTGCTCGAGCGTGCGCGCCAGGATGTCCTGCGCGAGCTTGCCGATCGCCGCGCGCCGCGCCTCTTCTTCGCTGCGCGGCAGCGTGCCGCTCGTCGCCTCGCCCGTCGAGGCGGGTACGCCGGCCGGATAGGTCGCGGTCGCCGTCAGATTCTCGTCGGACCAGAGATCCCTGTTCTTCACCCGGTCCTTCAGTACGATCGCCAAGCGCACGACGACGATGTACTCCTCGGGCTCCTGGCTGGAACTGTAGCTGTAGACGTTGCGCTCGTAACCGGTCACCTTGCCTTCCAGGACGCAATCGGCATTCGTCTCGCGGGCCAGCTTGAGGCGGTTGTCTTGGACGAAACGCTCCGTGATTCCCTGCGTCGTCTCACTCGCGATCGTCGCGTCCAGTGTCTCGTTGTGAAAGACCGGGATCGCGATCGAGGCGATATGGCTCGGCAGAGAGGTTCCCGAAAACGAATAGCCGCACGCATCCAGGCCCACCCATGCGGCCGCGACAGCCAGCGCCGCGCAGCAAACGCTCCCGAATCGACCTGTCCGCACCTGGCGCCCCCCTGCCCCGGCATCCCTGGCAGCCGGCCCCTTCCGTCCCTTCCGCCTGTCCGCTAGCCGACTCAGGTCCGAAAGCGTCCGAGGTTCTCCTGGGTCCACGCGATCAGCCGGGAGACCCCTTCCCGCGGGGATGTCCGCGGCTCCCACGCCAGAATCTCCCTCGCCCGCCGTATGTCCGAGATGTAGACCTTCTGGTCGCTGGGGCGCCAGTCGGAGAATGAGATCCGCGGCGCCACACCGGTCATCTCGTGGATCATCTCCAGCAATTCCAGCAGCGAGAGGGTGTGCGCCGGCCCGCCCCCCATGTTGATGACGGCCCCGCGCAGGTCGGGATTGCCGATGAAGGCCTCATAGGCTGCGAGAAGATCCTCGATCCACAGGACGTCCCGGACCTGTTTGCCGTCGCCGTAGATCGTGATCGGCTTGCCCGAGAGCGCGGCGATGACGAACCAGGCGACCCACCCCTGGTCCTCCATTCCGAACTGGCGGGTGCCGTAGATGCAGGACATCCGGAAGACGCCGGTGCGGAATCCGTAGAGGTGCCCGAAGTCCTGCACGTAGAGATCCCCGGTCAACTTGGAGCACCCGTAGGGCGTATGCTCGCAGTGATCGATCGAGAACGACTCGGGAATGCCCGCGGCCATCTGCTGCGCGAAGCGATAGCGCTGGGGCCCCTCCTCGACCTCGACGCGGTTGACATTCTCGCCGTAGACCTTGTTGGTCGAGCAGAAGACGATCGTGGGGCGCCGGCCCGCCTTGCGGGCTGCCTCGAGCACGTTGAAGGTGCCGACGGCGTTGCTGAAGAAATCCGTCTCGGGATCGATCACCGATGTCGTGACCGCCGTCTGGGCGGCGGCATGCAGAATCACATCCGCCTTCGCGGCCAGCGGCCCCACGACATCGGGGTCGCAGACATCGCCCCGTTTGAGCCGGATTCCCCCGTGCGCGGAGAGAAAGTCCCAATTGAAAAGGGCGTTCGGATCCTCGCGCTTGAGCAACCGGCCCCGCGAAAGATTGTCCAGAACCGTCACTTCATATCCTCGTGCAGAGAAATAGAGCGCGGCATGGGATCCGATGAATCCCGCCCCGCCCGTGATCAGCATCTGCGCCATCCCGCCTCCTCCGAGCTTCCACCCCATTCGCGCCCCGGCGGCCCCACCGATCGGGCCTCGCCCAAGAAGCACGCCGGGGATTGCTGCTCGATGCGCGGCCACGATAGCAGCCCGACGGGGGGCAGACAAGCAGACCGGCCCGGTTGCGGCACCAGCCCACCGTGAGGCCCCTCCCCCCCTGCCACCTGGGGGTGCCTCCCTCTCCGATGCCCGGGCGCACATTCTTCGATCCGCGATCTAAACCTTTCGCACCCCGGGAACGTCCCTTATATGGATCGCGGAGCGGAGATGGGCCTTGGGGGGAAAGCGATGTCCG
>JAZDGX010000240.1:0-3779 GCA_043806645.1 Candidatus Eiseniibacteriota bacterium
GGCCGGAGTCGTGCGCGCCAGGAGATCTCCGAGGGCCTCGATCATCTGGTGCGAATCGCCTTGCAACACCGCCTTGGGGATCGACCAGAGGAATCGCAGCAGACTGGCGATCCACTTCCCGATCGAAACCACCCGGCGGACCAGGGGCATGTCGAGAAGGCGCTCCCACCCCCGCTTGGCGGTGCCGGCCTTGCCCACGCTCGGCCCGGCAGAGGTTCCATCGGTGAGGGCGCCGAGGTCGGTGCGGCCCAGATTATCGGTGGCCAAGCCGCTGAGGAGTCCATTGTCTCCATTGATCGCGCCGCTCTTCGAACCGATTGCGGAGCCGCCGCTGCCGGGCGCGGCGAAGGCACGCGAGGGCGCATCGCAGGCGATGGCGATTCCGAGGAGCAGGGCCAGCAGGAGGATCGTTCCGCGCTCCCCCGGCCGCTTTCCTGCGTGCGCGGGGCAGGGTGTCGCGCAGAATGAGCACCGCATGCCCGCGCACGGCATGCCCTGCCCGGCCGCCTTTCCGGCACTGCACGACTTCACCAGCGTGGCCTCTCTCACCTGCGGGTTCGACCCGCTCGCCCTTCCACTCGGAAGACAGCCCAGACCCCTGCCGGTTGCACGAGAACCATGATCGCAGGCCCGCGGCGAGCTTTCAATCGATCGTGGGTGAATGCCGCGTCCGCACAACTTCATACGGTGCAACAGAATCAGGAGTTTCCACATTTCTTGACCCCGAGGCCGGGTATCCACTTGGATGACGACCGCGGCGGGGCAGGTGTTCAGGGCTCAGGGATGCCGGCCCAGGGCCAGAGCGCACAGGCCGGGGATGTCGGGATGGGCGAGTGCGCGCCGGCGCAGCCGGGCGAGGGTGAGCCATTCCGCACGGCTATGCTCGGGATTCAGTCGGATTTCCCCTTTCCACCGCGCCACGCGGTAGACCGGACAGCGGAAGATGCAGCCATCGCGGGGATCATCGTAGAGGCTGATGCCGAGTCGGCCCCCGATCCGCGCGTCAATGGCGAGTTCCTCCTTCAACTCGCGGACGAGTGCCGCCGCGTGAGTTTCCCCCGGTTTGAGCTTGCCCCCGAAGAGGTCCCAATGGTCCGCCATGATCGTTCCGGGTGCCCGGCGGCCAAGGAGGAACTCCCCGGATCGAACGATGACGGCGGCCGCCGCATCCTTCCATCGGAGGTCCCGTCGCATCCGGCGATGGGGGAGGCCCGCATCGTCGAAGAGACGGCCTTGCGGGCGGAAACGAAGGCGCGCATAGAAACCGGCCGCGTCTGCCTGCGCATGCAGTTCGACGTGCGCCAATCCGGCGCGCACCGCCTCGCGCATCAGCCGGATCACCAGCTCGCGCCCGATCCCCCGGCCGCGGAAAGGCTCCAGGACGGCCACTCTTCCGATCCGCATCTGCGCCGTCCTGAGGCGTCCCGTGGCGATCGCACGGCGTCCCGAGAAGAAGACCAGATGGATCGCGCCCGTGTCGGTCCCGTCGAGATCGAGCTCGAGCGGCACCTTCATCTCCTCGACGAACACCTTGCGGCGAACGGAGCTGGCCGGACGGGAAAGGCGTGTCCAGGGTCCGGTCGCCCATCGTCCCTGCTCCGCGGACGGTGGGAGCGCGAGACCCGAACGAGCATCGGGGCGGGCGCGGGATGGGCTCATCGTGGTCCAGGGCTATCTACCGGGATCGTCCCAGGCAAGAGAGCGAGCGCGCGGCGGGCGATCTCCCGGGCCGTGAAACCGAAGCGCTCGAAAAGGACGTTGGATGGGGCCGATGCGCCGAAGCCGGACATCCCGAGTACCGAACCGCGCTCGCCGACATAGCGTTCCCATCCCAACGGCGAGGCGGCTTCGACGGCGAGGCGCGCTTTGACCGCGCGGGGCAGTACGAAATCCCGGTATTCGGCGGGCTGTTCTTTGAACAGCTCCCAACTCGGCATGCTGACGACGCGCGTTGCGCATCCCCCGGCTTCCAGAAGGGCCTGGGCCTCCAGACAGAGGGAAACCTCCGAGCCGCTTGCGATCAAGATCACCGCGGGGCCCGCGTCTGCGGCCGCCGCGCATTCGGAGATCACGTAGGCCCCGCGTGCCGAGAGGATCCCGTCCGCCTCGGACCCGGTCCGCTCGGGCAGGCGGACGCGGTCGCGCGGCAGCGAGGGCAGGTTCTGGCGTGTCAGGACGAGCGCGGTCGGCCCCGGACGCTCGACCGCGAGGCTCCAGGCCTCGAAGGTCTCTCGGGCATCTGCGGGACGCAGAAGGGTCAGGCCGGGGATGGCCCGCAGGGAAGGCAGATGTTCGATCGGCTGATGCGTCGGCCCGTCTTCCCCCAACCCGATACTGTCGTGCGTGAAGATGTAGATCGACTTGGCATGGCTCATGGCCGCGAGGCGTAGCGCCGGGCGCTGGTAGTCGGAGAAGCAGAGGAATGTCCCGCAGTAGGGCAGCAACCCGCCATGGAGGGCCATGCCGTTGACCGCGGCGCCCATGCAGTGCTCCCGCACCCCGAAGTGGATGTTGGGCCCGAGGACGTCTCCGGGGACGAAATCCCCCGCGCCCTTGATGGCCGTGTTGTTCGAGGGTCCCAGATCGGCTGAACCTCCCACGAGATTGCCGAGGCGAGCGGCGAGGGCGTTCAAAGCGATGCCCGAAACCGCCCGTGTGGGCAGCGGATCGCGGCCGGGATCGGTCTCCAGGAGTGCCTTGCGCCACCCGGCGGGGAAACGCCCCGCTTGCCAACGCTCCCACTCCTCGGCATCTTCGGGAAAGGCCTTTCGGTAGGCCGTCAGACGCTCGTTCCACTGCTCCTGCCATGCGGCGCCTCGCTCCCGGGCGCGCAAGAAGGAGCGGCGGGCCTCCTCCGGCACATGGAAGCGCGGTTCGGCCGGCCAGCCCAGCGCCTCTTTGGTCAGGCGCAGCTCGTCCTCGCCAAGCGGCTCCCCGTGGGCCTTGGCCTTGTCCTGCCGGTTGGGGCTGCCATGGCCGATGTGCGTGCGCGCCAGGATCAAGCTGGGGCGGTCGGTCTCGTTGCGCGCCGCCTCGAGCGCGGATGCGACCGCGCCCAGATCGTCGCCGTCGACCGACTGGATGTGCCAGCCATAGGCGGCGAAGCGCTCCCCGGTGCGATCGCTCATCGCGAGCGAGGTCGGTCCCTCGATGGTGATCTGATTGTCGTCGTAGAGGCAGATCAATTTCCCCAGCTTCAAGTGTCCGGCCAGCGAAGCCGCCTCGTGCGAGATGCCTTCCATCATGTCGCCGTCACCGGCGAGGACATAGGTGGAATGATCGACGATCGAGAATGCGGGGCGATTGAAGCGCCGGGCGAGGAATCGTTCGGCCATCGCCATGCCGACCGCATTGGCGAACCCTTGACCAAGCGGGCCGGTCGTGACTTCGACGCCCGGGGTCAAGCCACGCTCCGGATGTCCCGGCGTGCGCGAGCCCCACTGCCGGAAACGCCGCAGCTCTTCGAGCGCGAGGTCGTACCCGGTCAGATGGAGCAGACTGTAGAGGAGCATGGAACCATGGCCGGCCGACAGAACGAAGCGATCGCGATCGGGCCAGCAGGGATCGGCGGGATTGTGACGCAGGAAGCGGGTCCAGAGAACGTAGGCCATCGCGGCCGCACCCATCGGCAGCCCCGGATGTCCGGACCGCGCCTGCTGCACCGCATCGGCGCTCAACATGCGGATCGTGTTGATGCACACCCGATCGGTCTCGTTCATGCGGATTCCTTTCGCGCGGCCGCGATTCGGTCACAGGATCCGGGAAGTTCTCCGAGGAAG
>JAZDGX010000241.1:0-12056 GCA_043806645.1 Candidatus Eiseniibacteriota bacterium
GCCGCCGGCCAGCAGACGCTGCGGTCCATGCTCCTCCAACTCGACCAGGATCTCGCGCGCCCTCTCCAGCACCTCTTCCGGAAGACCGGCCAGGCGCGCCACCTGGATGCCGTAGCTTCGATCCGCCGCCCCCGCGGCGACGCGCCGCACGAAGATCACCCGATCCTTCCACTCCTTTACCAGGATATTCAGATTGATGTATCCCGCCTGTCGCTGGGCCAGCGCGGTCAACTCGTGGAAGTGCGTCGCGAAGAGCGTGCGCGGCCTGCAGAGCGGATCCCGCCGCAAGTGCTCGGCTACCGCCCAAGCGATTGCCAGGCCATCGAAGGTGCTCGTTCCCCTTCCGATCTCGTCGAGCAGCACCAGGCTGCGACTCGTGGCCGCATGCGGGATGCGGCTGGTCTCAATCATCTCCACCAGGAAGGTCGAATGCCCGCGGGCGATGTTGTCGTTCGCCCCCACCCGCGTGAAGATCCGATCCGCGATGCCGATCGCCGCTTCGTCGGCAGGCACGAAGCTGCCCGCCTGGGCCATCAGCACGATCAGGCCGATCTGGCGCAGGTAGGTCGATTTGCCGGCCATGTTGGGGCCGGTGATGATCTGGATCTGCCGGCCGCGCGCGTCGAGGTCCACGTCGTTGGGCACGAAGGTCTCCGCCTCGAGAAAACGCTCCACCACCGGATGCCTGCCGCCCCGGATTTCGATGCGGTCCCCTTCATCCATACGGGGGCGCACGTACCGGTGCTCCCGCGCCCGCAGAGCGAAGTTCGCCAGCAGATCCCACCCGGCGATCACGGCGGCCAGCGCCTGCAGGCCGACCGTGGCCGCTACGACCGCCCCGGTCAGTCGCGCCAGAATCTCTTTCTCCCGGACCTGCGCGTCCTCACGCGCCGTGGAGATCTTGCCCTCCCACTCGCGCAGCTCGGAAGTCACATAGCGTTCCGCGTTCACGAGGGTCTGTTTCCGTTCGTAATGCGTCGGGACGCGCGCCCCGTGGGTGTGGGTCACCTCGATGTAATATCCGAAGACCTTGTTGTAACCGACCTTTAGCGATGGGATCCCCGCGTCGCGGCGCTCGCGTTCTTGGAATTGGGCGAGCCAGGTCTCTCCGTCGCGCGTCATACCCCGCAATTCGTCCAGGCGCGCGTCGTAGCCGGCGCGGATGCGACCCTCCTCCATCGCCAGAGCCGGCGAATCCGCCAGCGCGCGGCTCAGCTCAGCCGTCAAGTCTTCGAGCATGTCGAGATCGCCGGCGTGGGGAAACAAGCCCTCCCCTCCAAGCTCACCGGCAATCCTGCAAAGCGGCGGGACGCGCGCGAGCGAATCCCGCAGACGTCCGAGGTCTTGCGGCCGGGCGCGTCCGTAATGCGCACGGCCGAGCAGCCGTTCGATATCCGCGATGCCGCGCAGCGCTCCGCGCAGAGCGTCCAGCGCGGCCGGGGCGTCTACCAGGGCTTGAATCGCTTCATGGCGCGCCTCGATCACCGCCAGCTCGGCCGACGGCCGCGCCAGCGCCTGGCGCAAAGCGCGTGCGCCCATCGGCGTCAGGGTCGCGTCCAACGTGGCGAGAAGTGAATGCTTTCCCGAACCGGCCAATGGCGTCAGCACTTCGAGGTTTCGCAGCGTGCTGTCGTCGAGCACGAGTTCGCTTCCGGCGCGCGGGGCCGTGGGTGGACGCAGGTGCTTCAGCGGAGACCGGCGTTGTTCTTGCGCATAGCAGAGCAGCGCCCCCGCCGCGCCGATCCCCGCCTCCAGTCCGGCGATCCCGAACGGTTCGAGCGTGAGCACGCCGTAGTGTTCCTTCAGCAGTTCACTGCCCTTGCGGACCGAGAACTGCCATTCATCCAGCGTCGCGGGAAATACCCCCGGCTGCTCGCGCAGGAAGCGGGCGAGCATCGGATCCCCCAGCGCGTCGCGCGACACGAGCAGCTCGCGCGGAAGGATCCGCTCCAGTTCCTCCAGCGCCAGCTCGGGGGGCAACTCCCCCAGATGGAATTCGCCCGTCGACACATCGGCCGCCGCGATACCCCACACGGAGGGACGGACGGCGACCGCCGCAAGAAAGACATTGCCGGCGTCCTCCAGCAGGGTCTCGCTGATGGCCGTCCCCGGGGTGAGGATCTCGACGATCTCGCGCTCCATCAGGCCCCGGCCGCCCGGCCGTTCGATCTGTTCGCAGATCGCCACCCGCCGTCCGGCTTTCAGCAGGCGCGAAACGTAGCTGCTCGCGCTGTGCCATGGCACACCGGCCATCGGGATCGGATCGGGGGAACTCTTGTCGCGTGAGGTCAAGGTGAGGTCAAGCAGGCGGGACGCCTCGACGGCATCCTCCATGAACATCTCGTAGAAATCACCCATGCGGAAAAGGAGGATCGCATCACCCGCTTCCTGCTTGAGCCGCAGGTACTGGCTCATGACCGGTGTCGGCTTCATCGTCGCTTCACTGCCGGCCGCCGTCAATGGGGGGCAACCCCTGCCGGATCACGGCCCGGTTCCGGGCCGCCGAGCACCCCCGGCTCGCCTTCCGGCCGGCTTGCCCCCGACTCCGCGCCGGTCGCCAGGAAGGCCCGTTCGGGCGCAGCGGCCAGATCCCGCCGCGCCGTGGAACCGATTTCGGCCGCGGCCCGCCGCAATCCTTCCAGCCCACTCTGCTCGAGGCGCCACAACCAAGCTCCCAGAAGTCCCCAGCGCCGCACCTCGCCTTCGAGGGAAAGGGCGAAGCGCACATCTCCCCGCTCCGCGGCACCCGCCCTCAGCACCGCCAGCTGTCCCAGCAGCTCCCACGGCGGGGCGCGCAAGATGCCGATCTCGGGCACCTCGATCGCTTCACCCAGGATCGCCCGCCAGAAGCGGCATTCAGCATCTCCGGGAGCCCCTTCCGGAAGCGCCACGACCCGCTCGAGTTCCCCCGCTGCTTGCACCAAGTCTCCGGACGCCATCCAGAAACGGACCTTCCAAAGACGCGCCTCGATCACGAGCGAGCCGTCGCCCCGTCGCAGAACCTCGTCCATCAAGAGAAGCGCCAGTCGCCCATCCTCCTGTCGGCGCGCCTCGTCGAAGAGCCAGTCAGCCTGCGCGGCTCGCGAACCTGAGGGGATGCGTTCGACGATCCTCTTGGCGGTCTCCTCAAGCGGAGCCGCCCCCGCGCGGGAGAGCGCGGCCGACGCCGCGACCAGCAGGCACACCGCGAGCAATACCCGACCCCGACCCTGGATCGTCACGATCGCCCCGTCTCGACCGCGTGCGGAGGTCTCGGGGTATGCTGCAGTCATGCGTGCCTCGCCACGGCGGGGGGCGTCACCGGTATGTCGGCAAGCCAGTGCTGGCAGTGCAGACACCTCACCACGGCCGCGTCGTTCGATTGGCGGCAATACGGGCACCTGCGTTGCTGCGCCTGTTCGATCGTCGCCTCGAGCTCCTGCTTCAGCACGCGGCGCGCCGCTTCGGTCAAACCTGCTTCGATCTGCAGGTACACATGCCATTTCTTGTTCTGCGGGTCCTCGGGTTCGCGCTGCAGCGCCTCCTCCACCAAGGCCAGCCCGCGGGCAGGATCTCCCTTGCGCAGCGCCATCCGCGCCAGCGCCAAGCGCACGACGCCGCTTCCGGGACGTTCCTGGCCGATCACCTCTGCGTACAGGCGCTCGAGTTCGCCGAAGCGCCCCAACTCGAAGTAGGACTTCTCCAGGCGATGCAGGAGATGCGGCGCCGCATCGATCCGCCGGCGCAGAAGCTCGGTCCAGACATCGGCCGCTCTCTCGAAATGTCCCTCCTCCGCCCACGAGTCCCCCAGCAGCAAGGCAGCCGGGACCTGGTCCGGTCGGTCGCGCAGGACCTCCTCCAGAAGCTTGCGAGCGTCCTGCCCGCTGCCGCCTTCGCTCATCCTCGCAGCCACCCAGACGCGGATACGATCCGCTTCCTCATCCGCCATCGCTCGCCCCGCGCGCCGCAGGGCCGCCAGCGCCCGGCGGACCCCGTCCCAGTCCTCCCGCTCGAGCGACTGGTGCAGCTCCACGCGATTCGGGAGGGGATGACGCCGGTCGATCTGCCGCAGCGCCTCGGCCACCGGGCGCGCCTCGCCATAGCGCTGCATCTGCATCAGATCCTCGGCCAGCCCCGACAGCACGGCCACCTTCACTCCCCGGTCAGCGATCTCGCGCGCGGTCAGGCTGCGGTGGATGGCGATCGAGCGTTCCCGGTCGCCCTCCCTTCGGAAAACCTGCGCCAGTTTCAAATAGGCCCCGATATCGTCGGTGTCGACCCGGATGATCTCCTTCAGTTCCTCTCGCGCGCGCACCAAGTCGTCCGCCAACACGGCGTCCACGATCGTCTGGTAGCGCGACAGCATGCTTCTCAGACCCTGACGCTGGCGTGCCCCCCACAGCGGCAAGAGCAGGATCCCCGCCGCCACGATGCCCAGCCCTATGACGATCAAATAGGCATCCATGGCTTACTCCTGCGGCTCATCCGGGGACGGGGGCGGGGATTGCGACAGGGGCTCCTCGAACGCCGCGGTCCGCAGGGCGTTCAACTCCTCCCGCATGGTGTGCATCAGCCGCTCCATTCGCGCGCAGCGCCGGCGCAGGCGGATCTCGCGAAAGGCCGAGAAGATCAATAGGGTAAAGAGCCCAAGCAGATAGGCAACCACCAGCGCGGCGGTCAGACTGATCTGCGTGCCGGTGGAGTACGCGCTCCACCAGCGCAGGGTGACCGTCTCGCGGAGGTTGGCCAGGGCGAAGAGAATCACCGCGGCATTGATCAGGACCAACAGAACGAGCCTCACATGCCACACGGCTCACCCCCCGAGGTCGATTTCTGCCACACCGATCATCGCGGGCGATTCTAGGGCCCGCGCACGTGCGATGCAACGGCGCGACCGGGCCGGGTGACGGCACGCCTCTTCGGCCCCCCCACGCTGGAGCGCCCACTGCGGGATCGGCAAGGAAAAGGGGGAGCAACGGCCCTGCCGTCCTCCCCCTTGCACTCACAGCGTTCGCCGCATCTGCGTCCGGGCGGGCCCGCGTCGGGCAGTCGCGCCGTCCCGTCCTAGACGTCCCTGCTCTCCGGCTCCTCCGCGGGCATCTCGGCCTGCGCCGTCTCGGGACCCTCGCTGGCCTCGGGCCGCGCCGGCTCCGTGCCCGTATCCGCCGGGACCTCGGCGGACGCACTCTCCAGCGTCGGCGGAGCGTCGCTCGCCGTACCGGAATCCGCGGCCGGCCCCTGCTCGGCTTCCGCCGCCGCATCGGCTTCCGCCACCGCCTTGGCTTCCGCCGCCGCCTTGGCTTCCGCCGCCGCCCGCGCCTCGGCCGCGCGCGCGGTGTACTTCTTGACGAACTCCTCGTTCACCGCCGCATCCTGCTCCGTCAGCCAAGCCTTCACGCTCAGCAGGATACGCCGATTGGCGGGATCGACACGGGTGATCTTCAGGTCGACCTCATCCCCATCCCGGAAATACTCCCGTGGGTCGGAGATCTCGTCCACCCCGAGCTGACTGGCCGGAACGAAGCCTTCCACGTCGTCCTCGAGCATGACCACCGCGCCACGGTCGATCACCTTCGCAATCGTGCCCTTCACCGCGCTGTTGATCGGGTACTTCTCGATCAACTGCGGCCAGGGGTCATCCTGCACCTGCTTCAGGCCCAGGCTGACGCGACGGTTGGCTTTGTCGAGCGAGAGCACGCGCACAGTGACCGTGTCCCCCTTCTTCAGCACCTCGCTGGGATGCCCGATGCGCCGCGTCCAGGACATGTCGGAAATATGCACCAGGCCGTCGATACCGTCCTCCAGCTCGACGAAGGCCCCGAAATTCGTGAGATTCCGGACCTTCCCGGTGACGATCGAGTTGACCGGATAGCGTTCGTCGAGAGTCAACCAGGGGTCGGGCTCCACCTGCTTCAAGCCGAGCGAAATCCGCTCGTTCTCCTTGTCGACCTTGAGCACCATGCACTCGACCTCCTGCCCCTCGCGCAGGATCTTCGATGGATGGCGTATGTGTTTCGTCCAAGACATCTCGGAGATGTGGATCAGCCCCTCGACTCCGTTCTCCAACTCGACAAAGGCACCGTACTCGGTGATGCTGACCACGCGCCCGTGCACCTTGGAACCGACCGGATACTTCGCGTCCACCCGCTGCCAGGGGTACTCGCTCAGCTGCTTGATCCCCAGGCTGATTCGCTCGCGCTCCGGATCGAAGGAAAGCACCTTCACGTGGACGCGATCGCCGACGCTCAGCACTTCGGAGGGGTGGCGGATCCGCCCCCACGACATGTCGGTGATGTGCAGCAGGCCGTCGATACCACCCAGGTCGATGAAGGCGCCGAAGTCGGTGATGTTCTTGACGTAGCCCTCGCGGATCTGGTCGACGGCGAGCTCTTTCAGGATCGTCGTCTTCGCCTTCTCCCGCTCTTCCTCGAGAACCAAGCGCCGCGAAACGACGATGTTGCGGCGCCGCTTGTTCAGCTTGATGATCTTGAACTGCAGCGTGTGATTCATCAGGCTCTCGATGCTCTGCGGCTGGCGCAACGCGATCTGCGAGCCCGGCAGGAAGGCCTCGACTCCGAAGAGATCCACCACGACTCCGCCCTTGATCTTCTTGACCAGGCGCCCCTCGACGACTTCGCCCTTCTCGGCGGCGTCCTTGACGCGGTCCCAGACCTTCACGAAGTCGGCGCGCTGCTTCGAGAGCACGACCATACCTTGGTCGTCCTCCATGCGCTCGAGAAAGACGTCGATCAGATCGCCCACCTTGATGCTGTCGACCTCGCCGAATTCGTCGATCGGGACGATGCCCTCGCTCTTGAATCCGATGTCGACGAGCACGTCCTTCTCGTCGACCCTGAGCACGCGCCCTTTCAGAACTTCGCCCTCTTCGAGGTTCTTCATCGATTCGACGTACATCTCGACCAGAGCATCGACTTCCACCCGCTCAGCGCCTTCCGCCTCGCGGCGATTGACCAGGCGGATGGGGGCAATCCGTTCGGTTTCCTCGGACACCGAGATTCCTTCGGGCCTGGCGGCCGGCTCACGTGCCGGCTCGGGCGGGCGAGTCCGCGGCAGCTCCCCGCCCGCTGCGGGCGTGACTGAGGCTTGCGGCGCTGCGGATTCCATTGGCTCCTGGGGCCTGGGTTCTTCGGTCATGGTGGTTCGGTCCTCCTGCTTGTCGACATGTCTTCACCCACCCGGAATCACGCGCCGGGCGATCGCGCAAACGTATTATTATACCTGTCGGGTCGCATGGATCAACCCGGTTTTGTGCGGGTTTTGGCTCCAGCGGCCTGCATGGCGCAACTCACCCGGGCGGCCGCAAAGCACCGATGGCCGTCATGACCTGCTCGGCGAAGCGCCGCCCCGACCCTGGATCGTCTGCGCGGGGCGGGGCCAGGGGTTCACCGAAGAGGACCCACGCCGACCGGCGCCGCAGAAACGCCTGCCAGAAGCGATCGCTGCCCCAGATGCGCACGGGGACCACCGGCAGCTGCGAGCGGCGCGCCAGCAATGAGATGCCGGGATGGGGCTCACCCAGTCCCGGCCCGCGAATGCGCGTGCCTTCCGGAAAGACGACCACCGGCATTCCCCGCCCGAGAAGGTCGAGCGCGACTTTCAGGGCCCGGCGGTCCGCCATGCCCCTGCGGATCGCAACAGCCCCCAAGCCCCGCATGACCCCACCCATCCCCGGCAAGCGGAAGAGCTCCTCCTTGGCCAGAAAGGCGACCTTGCCCGGACCGACCGAACCGACGATGGGAGGATCGAGGTAGGACTTGTGATTGCTGGCGAGTAGGCATGCCCCTTTCGGAAGCCGCTCGCGGCCGGCCACGCGCCCGTTCAGCATCACCCGAAATAGCGCGCGGGCGGTGAGGCGGACCATCTGATGTGCCCGCGACCCCTGCAGCCATCCCCCACCGCGGTATAGGGAGACGATGAGATCGACCTGCTCGGCAAACGAAAGCCGGGTGTTGTCGATCTGGATGGCATCCTCGGCCGCACGCAAGGGTGAGGCAGCACGACTTCGATCTCGCTCATCCCGGCGTTCGATCCCTTCCCGCACTTCCGCCGCCTCCAGATCCACACCCCCTTCTCGAAGTTGGGCCTGCCGCCGGCCGGCACGGGCATCCAGAGAAGCGCTCAGGAAGATCTTCAGCGCGGCTTGCGGAAAGACCGCTGTTCCCATGTCGCGACCCTCGGCCACACACGAATAGCGCTCGGCCAGCGCGCGCAGCCTCCGGCCGACAAAGGCGCGCACGACCGGATGCGTCGCCAACTGCGACGCCCGCTCGCCGGCCTGCGTCGCCCGAAGCTGCGCTTCGACCTCCCGACCCTCGATCCGCATGCGGAAAATCTCTCCATCGGGGACCGACTCGAGTGCGATCCCCTCCAGAAGCCGGGTCAGCGCATCCTCATCGTCGGGCGGGGATGTGGGGAGAGAGATGGCCACTGCCCGGTAGAGGGCCCCCGAGTCGAGAACCATGAAGCCGAGCCGGCGTGCGACCTCGCGGGCCGTGGTCGACTTTCCCACCCCGGCGGGACCGTCGATCGCGATGACCGGACGAAGCCCCCGCGGGCCCGCTTCTTCGCGCTTTCCCATTCTTCTTCCCGCGCGGCGGGGCTCCAAGGGTCGCCCCGCGTCCGGCCCCCATTGCGCGCGCCACCGCTCAAAGCGGCAGTCCCGTGAGCCGCCGCAGATGATCGAGCTCTTCCCCCGTCAAGGGACGCAATGCCCCGGGAGGAAGCAGGCCCAGTCGTATGCCCGCGAAGGCGACCCGCTTGAGTCGCTGCACCTGCAAGCCCACCGTTCGGCAGATGCGCCGCACTTCCCGTTTCTTGCCTTCCGTGATGGTGAGCGTGAGCAACGCCCCGCCCCGGCCGGCCCGCTTGATGTGCACGCGGCCAGGCGCGCTCGTCTCCCCCGCACCGATCGGCACGCCTTGCTCGATGCGCGCCAGTTGAGCGGGTTGCGGCCGCGGGCGCACCCGCACCCGATAGACCTTCTCCACACCCCGAGAGGGATGCAGCAGCGCGTCGGCCAGCTCGCCGTGATTGGTCACCAGCAGCAATCCCTCGGAGGCGCGGTCGAGACGCCCGACCGGAAAGACCCGATCCGGGATCTTGCGAAAATAGGTGTCGATGCTCGGCCGCCCGAGTTCATCGTGCGCAGTGACGAGGACTCCGCGGGGCTTGTGGAATGCCAGGTAGTACCACTTGCGCGGGGGCTGCACGCGTTCGCCGTCAACGGCCACACGATCCGCCGCACCTTCGACGCGGCGGCCCGGATCGAGCACGACCTCACCGTTGATCGTCACGCGGCCGGAAAAGACGATCGCCATCGCCTGCCTGCGCGACGCGATTCCGCACAGGGCGAGATACCGATTGAGGCGCATGCCCGGCCCACCGGCATTCTGCCCGCTTTCCCCCGGCGTTGCGCCGGGCTCCTCATGCGGAACCATCGCACGACCAATCCCGCGTATCTTCGGTCGCCGGCAGCAACTCTCCGCCGGGGAGATCCTCGATCGATTTCGCAGCGCCGCCCGCTTCGGGAAGAAGCCCCGAGCGTCGCAGCTCCGCGCGCGCTTCTTCGCGATCCAGCAGGGCGGCAAACTCCTCCAACTTCGGCAGACCCCGCAAATCGTCCAGCCCGAAGTGTTCGAGGAACGTCGCGCTCGTCGCGTACAGCAGGGGATGCCCCACGGCCTTCGCCCGCCCCTTGATCGCGATCAACTTGCGCTCGAGCAACGTGTGCAAGGTCGCCCCGCAATCCACGCCACGGATCGTCTCGATCTCGCCGCGCGTGGCCGGCTGGCGGTACGCAACGATGGCAAGAACTTCCAGCGCGGCGCGAGAGAGTCTTTGCCGGCGCCGCCCGGCCAGCAAGCGCTCGACCCAAGGAGAGAACTCCGGCCGCGTCAGGATCTGGCTGCCCCCCCCCACCGAGTAGAGGGAAACCCCGCGGTCGCCGTCGCCCATCGTGGTCCGCAGCTCGGCCAGGGCTTCCTCGACTTCGACTTGACTCGCCTCGGGCACCGCCTCTTGGATCTGCTCCCCGGACAGCGGCCCGTCCGCAACGAACAGCAGCGCCTCGATGATCCGCACGAGATCTTTCATGCCCCCTGCTCCCATACGCCCGCCCCCGCCGGTTCCTGCGCTGTCGAGGCGGACCAGTGAAGCTCCCGTTCCTCGAACAGTCGGGCGCGAACCCAGATCTCGCCGAACGTCTCGTCCTGCAGCAGCAGGACGACTTGCTGGCGCGCGAGTTCCAGTGCCGCGAGCAGGGTCACGGCGATCTCGACGCCCCGGCTGGCCGCGGTGAATAGATCGCGGAAGGCGAGATGCCCTCCGCCGGACTCGAGGCGGCCGAGCAGAAAGGTGACCTGGTCTTCCAACCGCACCGTGTCGAGGCGGACTTCGTGAACCGCCGCGCTTCTCGTACGACCGCGCTCAACGACTTCGTGAAAAACCTTCACCAACGCATAGAGGTCGACCTCCTGCAGCGGCAACTCGTAGTCCGCCGGCAACCCGGGATGGAAGCGGCGGGCAAAGCGCGGTCCGGCCTGGGCCAGCCGGATGCCCATGGCGGCGGCAGCCTCCTTGAACGCTTTGTAGGTCAGCAGCCGCTGGATCAACTCCTCCTCGCTCTGGGGCTGGTCATCCTCACTTTCGAGGGCGGCCGGCCGTGGCAGCAGACCCTTCGACTTGATGCGCATGAGCGTCGCCGCCATGAGCAGGAACTCCCCGGCGATTTCGACGTCGAGTTCCTCCATGCGCTCCAGATAGCGCAGATACTGAGCGGTGATCTCGGAAACCGAGACTTCCCAAATCTCGATCTCGGCTGCTTTGATCAGATGAAGCAGCAGGTCGAGGGGGCCCTCGAAATTGTCCAGGCGAATGAGGTATCCGGGGATCGCTTCTTCGACCCGCACGCCTCCGCCGTCGGCCTCGCTCATGGCGCTCCTCCCACAAGAGCTGCACACTATGGAACATGGTCGGGGCTGTCAAGAACGGCCGCCGTGGGGCGCTCAGCCGCGGGGCCGTGGTCTGCGGCGCCTGCACGACCCCGGAAGCCTTGGTGTTAAGCAGAAGTGCCAGGAACTCGATCGCGTCCCTGGCACACTGCAAAGATCGGCCGGCAGGCCCCCGGGTCCCCGCTTGTGCAAGCTAGTCGGTGACCACCTCTATCGAGAGGGACGCTCCCAGCCTGTTCGCCTGCCCGAATGGGCGCGCTCTCTCTTCCGTGGGGCAATCGCCGTTCTCGACCGCCCATTGGAAGAAGACCTCAAGATCGACCTTCCGCAGCCGCACGATTTCGAAGGGGCTCGATTCCCCCAGGGCGGCACACCCCGGCGCCGGCGCGTAGACCGTGACCGGCACCAGCAGAAAGCCTCCCACCGTACGACTGGCCAGTCCATCGACGTGGATCTCAGCCCCGGCGGCCTGCCGGCCGGCGAACACGGCCAGCAGGATCTCCGACTCGAAATCCACTTCCGGCATGATGACCGGATCCCCCCCAAGGCACTCGCGCACGACCTGCAGCAGTGCATCCGCATCACGAATGACGCGCGCACTCCGCTGGTCCAGGCGCGACCGCTCTCCGCGCAGCACGACGGAAGTGCCAATCAGCTCCACGCGCTCGTTACCCTCTCCGAGCGCCTGGCTGCGGGCCTTGCAGCGGATCTCATCCAGCAGATCGACCATGCGCCGCCGCGGCTCACTGAGCTGCGCGTCCGCCTCCCAGGAAAAGCCCAAGGTCCGAGCCCCCTGAGCCGAGATCACCCAACCAACGGCGCCGACCGGAGGCCCCGAGGCATCCCACGGCTCGAGCTGTGCGCCGCCGAGCGCATTCTCAAGGACCCTCAGACTGCCCTCCGAGATCAGCCCGCTGGCGGCGAGCGTATCGGCCCGGTAGTCCAAGGTCCCATCTCCCAGGACAGCGAGTGTGTCGGAAACCAACACCGAGAAGAGCTGGAGGGAGTCCCAGGGCGCCCGAAATTCGTCCGGCGAGGAGGGCGCACCCATCCCACACCCTGCGAGGAGAGCGGGGACCACTCCCAGGCACGCCCATGTTCCAAGCA
>JAZDGX010000242.1:0-11456 GCA_043806645.1 Candidatus Eiseniibacteriota bacterium
GCCGCGGAGGTGATCGGCCGCAGCTTCGTGGATTTCGTGCATCCCGAGGAGGTGGAGCAGGCGCGCACCAATATGGCCGCGTTGCTGGCGGGTACGGAAATGGAGGCCCACGAATACCGCCTGCGCTTCAAGTCGGGAGAGAACCGCTGGGTGCGCATCTCCAGCCGGCCGATTCGCACGGACGGGGCCGTCACGGGCGTGCGCGGCGTGATTACCGACATTCACGATCTGAAGACGGCCCAATTCGCCCTTGAGGAAGCCGATGCGATCCGCCAGGCGCTGGCCGAGCACGCCTCCGATGGAATCGCCATCATCGAGGGTGAGCGCTTCCGCTTCGCCAACCGGACCCTGTGCGAGATGCTCGGATATACGGCCGAGGAGTTGGCCGGCAAGCCGGTGATCGACTTCATTCCACCCGAAAACCATGAGGCAATCCTGGCGCGGACGCGTCAGGATCTGGCAGCGGAAAAGACCCTGCGCTACGGTCCGCTCAGAGTGGTTTGCAAGGACGGCACCGAGAAGATGATCGAGTTCGACGGGGCCGTCATCCGCTACCATGGCCGCCCGGCGGTGATCGGATTGACCCGCGATGTCACCGCCCAGTCGGCCGGCGAGGGAAAGCGCTGATGGTTCACAGCAAATCCAGAAGCGCTGTCCGCTCCAGCATCCTCCTGATCGCGCCGGAGGACTTCTATTCCCCCGCGGTCCTTGCGCGGCTTCGAGAACGGGCCGATCTTCACATCGAGCCCGACGGGCAGCGCGCGGTCGCGGATTTGGCGACGCGCGCCTACGACGTCGTCCTGCTGCGCCTCGAAGCGGCGTGTATCCCGGACCCGCTGGAGACCCTGAAGCGCATCCGCGAAATCGACCCGTTGCTGCCGGTCATCCTGATCAGCTGCGCCGGGAGCACCGAGATGGTTCTCCAGGCCGGACGCTTGGGCGCAACCGATTGCGTCCCTCGCGACGCCCCCGCGGACCTGCTCGAGCGACGGCTCGCCTCGGCTCTCGAACAAGTGATCGCCGACCGCCGCGCGGAAGCCGCGGCCCGGGATGCCCGCGCGACCGACTGGCGCTTCGTCGGCGAAAGCGACGCTTCCCGCGCGCTGCTCAAAGACGCCCTGACCGTGGCGCAGGTCGACAGCCCCGTCCTCATCACCGGAGAGCACGGCACCGGCAAGGAGATCCTGGCGCGCTTCATCCATCGCCACAGCCCCCGCAGCGGTCAGCCCTTTGTGGCGATCAACTGCGCGGCCATTCCGGAGAACCTCTTCGAAAGCGAGCTCTTCGGCCACGAGAAGGGTGCTTTCACCGGAGCGACGTCCATGCACCGGGGAAGCTTCGAGCTGGCCGGCAGCGGTACGCTGCTGCTCGATGAAATCACCGAGATCCCCTATGCGCTGCAAGCCAAGCTCCTGCGCACATTGCAGTCGGGCGAGTACTCGCGGGTCGGATCCGAGCGGAAGCAATGGGCCAAGGCCCGCGTGATCTGCTCGACCAATCGCGACCCGCAGAAGGCCGCCGCGGAACGGGTGCTCCGTGAAGATCTCTTCTATCGCATCAACGTCGTTCACCTGCACATTCCACCCCTTCGCGATCGCCGTGAAGACATCCGCCTGCAGGCGCACCATTTCCTGGAGTGCAAGTGCCGCGAGCTGGGCAAGCGCGTCTCGCGCCTGTCGGCGGAAGCGGAGGCCCTGCTGCTGGCGCACGACTGGCCGGGGAACTCCCGGGAGCTCGAGAATCTGATCGAGCGCGCCGTCGTCTTCTGCGAGACCGGCGAGATCGGGCCCGAGTTGATGAGTCCGATTTCGGAGGGCGCGGCCTTCCTGGCACTGCCCTGGGAGGAGGCTCGCGAGATCGCCATGCGGCGCTTCGAACGAAACTATCTTACGGCCCTGCTTCAGGTTTACAGTGGCTCCGTGTCGCGCGCCTCCCGCGCGATGGGGGTCTCGAGGCAAGCCTTCTACAAGGCTCTCGAGCGGGCAGAGCTGAGCGCCGAGCCGTTTCGGCGCACCCGCCACTCGGCGGGCCGCCGAATCCGCGGCGAAGAGTCAATTTCAGGGTGACACCAATCCGCCGCATTCCCTTGATTGTCACTCCCTGGTTGACGAATCTGGCCGGAACCGGGCAGCGGGAGCGCGACCTGCCTGATTCCGACCGCCGGACGCGGTCCACCGCCCGGAGACCGCGTCTGTAACTCATTGCCAGGAATCAAGTTGAGAATTCACTTCCTTCCCCCATCTCTTGCAGAGTGTCCTGGCACCCGGATTGCATGGAGGGTTCGTGCGAGGTTCAGTTTGGGACCGAGGAGGGAAAACCAAGGGTCCATCTGACCGTGTTACTGCGATTGTGCACTGTGTGAATTTCTGGCTCAAGAGCGTCGGGGGTGCTTCGGGCCTCCCTCCCCGGTCCCGCCCCACGCCCCGCGCTCCGCGCTCCCGTTGCGCAGCCGCGTCCGGTCCCTATCCCCCATCCAGGCCGCGCTTCCCGAATTCGCTTCCCATCCTCCGTCTCATGCTCGCGTCACGCATCCCGCATCCGCACCCTCCGGGTTGATTCCCCAACGCCGCAGGGCCGCAGCTTGACATTGGGGAGGCTGTTTCCTACCGTCGCCCGACGTCGCGTTCGCCGGCCGCAGGCCTGCCGCATGAAAGGTCCTTGATGCACGCCCAATCCGTGATTCAGTTGGATGCGGTGACCAAGCGGTTTGGTTCCCACGTGGCCGTCGACAACCTCTCCCTCGCCATCCCGGCCGGGACCGTCTACGGCTTCATCGGACCCAACGGCGCCGGCAAGACCACGACCATGCGCATGGTCGTCGACATCATCCGCCCCGACACCGGGACCATCTCGGTCTTCGGCGAGCGTGACCTCTCGCGCGTCCGCCATCGCATCGGCTACCTCCCGGAAGAGCGCGGGATGTACAAAAAGATGCGCACCATGGAGTTCGCGGTCTACATCGGCCTGTTGAAGGGCATGGCTCCGGCCGATGCCCGCCGGCGTGTGGCGGCGCTGATGGACGAGTATGACTTGGGTGCCTGGAAGCAGGCGACCGTCGATGCCCTGTCGAAGGGCATGCAGCAGAAGATGCAATTCATCGCGACGATCGTCCACGAGCCGGATCTCCTGATCCTCGACGAGCCCTTTTCCGGACTCGATCCCGTGAACATCGCCACCATGACCGAGGCGGTCCGCCGCTCGCGCGACTCCGGCCGCACGGTGATCTTCTCCACGCACATGATGGAACATGCGGAGCGCCTCTGCGATTCGATCTTCATGATCCACCAGGGGCGCAAGGTTCTCGATGGGGCCCTGTCGAAGATCAAGGCCTCGATGCCCGATCGCCCGCTGCGCGTGACCTGCTACGGCGACCACGCCTTCGTCGGCCGGTTGCCCTATGTCAAGCGCGTGCGCGAATTCGGCAACGATCTGGAGGTCTTCCTCGCTCCCGGGGCCTCGCCGCAGACGCTGCTGCGCGATATCGTCGCGCAAGTGGACGTCTCCCGCTTCGAGGTGGCCGAGCCGTCGCTGTACGACATCTTCCTGGAGCAGGTCGCGCCCGATCGCGGCCGCCGCTTCGGTCCCGACGGAAATCTGCTCGTGGCCGAAGAAGCCGGCCGCGCCGGTGAGTCCCTCCCGGCCGGAGCGGGTCCCACCGCAAAGGAGGCGCGGAGATGATCCGCCGCATCTATCGCGTGGCCCAGCGCGAGTACCTGGCCTACGTGCGCACCAAGACCTTCGTGATCGGCGTGCTCTCGCTGCCCCTCATGCTGGCACTCTACATCGGCGCCATGAAGCTCATGGAGTCGTTGCCCAACCCGCCCCGGCCCTTCACGATCATCGATGAAACCGGGCGCTTCACCGACCGCCTCGTCGCCGCGCTCAACGAACGGGCCGGAGACGGCCACGGAATCCTGCGGATCGAGCTGCGCGACCACATCTATCGCTCGCCCGAGGACCTCGGTCTGCCGGCGGACCCGGCGGCCCGCATGCAGGCGTTGCAGGAGCTGGCGGCCAAGGAAGAACTCTTCGCCTATTTCGTCATCTCGACCGGGCCGGAGCCTTCGCATCGGCTGGTCTACTACTCGACCGATCCCTCCGCGATGCGCCTGCCCCAACTGGTGCGCGGCATCCTGGGCGAGCTGGTGACGATCGAACGGCTCCAACCATTCATCGCCGATCAGGATCTGCTGCGCAGCGCGCTCCAGGGCATCGCCATGGAGACCCACGCGATCACCGCGGAAGGCGAGGAGATGGCGACCGCCGCGCACATCGCGCGCTCCTACGCCCCGATGGCCTTCGTCTATGTCTTGTGGCTCGCCATCCTCGTCATGTCCAGCCATCTGATGACGAGCACGATCGAAGAAAAGTCGAGCCGCATCGTCGAGGTGATCCTCTCCTCGACCTCCCCGCTCGAGTTCATGGCCGGCAAGCTGGCCGGTCTCGCCGGGGCGGGGCTGACGACGATCCTGGCCTGGGTCCTGACCGGGGTCCTTGTCACGCAGGTCATTCCCAATCCCGTCGTTCAGCAGATCTTCACGGGCCTCGGCAGCGCCTTCTCCGGCGCGACCTTCTTCTGGTTCCTGATCTACTTTTTGCTGGGCTTCCTTTTCTATGCGGCCTTCTATGTGGCCGTCGGTTCGGTGTGCAACACCATGCGCGAGGCGCAGAACCTGCTGCAACCGGTCATGTTCATCATGATCATACCGATCTTCCTGATGATGTACGTCACCAACAACCCCGACAACATCGTCGCGGTGGTCGGCTCCTTCTTTCCTCCCTTCACCCCCTTCCTGATGATGAATCGCATTCCGGCGCGGCCACCGGCGCCGTTGTGGCAGATCGTGACGGCCGCGGGACTCATGATCTTCTCCACGTGGGTCATGATCCGCGCCGCGGCCAAGGTCTTTCGCGTGGGGATTCTCATGTACGGCAAGCCGCCCACGCTGCCCGAAATCGTGCGCTGGGCGAAACAGAAGGGCTGAGCGGCCACCGGCGGCGGCACAGCGAAGATCCGGCCGCCCACAAAGCGACGGCCGCAGCAACAGGCAAGCGGCCCCCACGCGGGGCCGCCGACAACGAAAGGCGGACTCATGGCTCGCACGGCCCGATCTCCCGAAACCGAGCGGCTTCTCGAACGCTTCCTGCGCTATGTGAAGATCCACACGACCTCCGACGAATCGTCATCCACCATTCCGAGCACACCTCGCCAGTTGGATCTGGCCCGCCTGCTGCAATCCGAACTGCAGGGACTGGGGCTCGCCGCGCGTTTGGATGAGCACGGCTACGTCTACGCGGAAGTCCCGGAGAACCTGCCGGCCGGCCATCCTGCCCGCGGGCGCGTGCCGGCGGTCGGATTCATCGCTCACATGGACACCAG
This sequence comes from Candidatus Eiseniibacteriota bacterium, assembly GCA_043806645.1. Lineage (GTDB taxonomy): Bacteria > Eisenbacteria > RBG-16-71-46 > CAIMUX01 > WJJG01 > JAZDGX01. The sequence continues at coordinate 5,381 of JAZDGX010000242.1, forward strand.
TCCCGACGCCCCCGGGCGCGACGTCAAGCCGGTCGTCCATTGCGACTATGCCGGCGGCGACATACCGCTCCCGGGGAACCCGGACGAGACGGTCCGCGCCGCCGAAACCCCGGAGCTGGCCGATCATCTGGGACACGACATCGTCACCAGCGATGGGACGACCTTGCTGGGGGCGGACGACAAGGCGGGCGTGGCCGAGATCATGGAGGCGGTCGAGCGGATCGTCCACGATCCCGCGCTCCTGCATGGCCCGCTCTGGATCGCCTTCACGCCGGACGAGGAGATCGGCCGCGGCGTCGACAAGTTCGATCTGGATACGTTCAAGGCGCGTATCGCCTATACGCTCGACGGCGAGACGCGCGGTCTCATCGAAAAGGAGACCTTCAACGCCCACTCGGCGACGTTCCATCTCGAGGGCTACAACGTCCATCCGGGGACGGCCAAGGACAAGATGATCAACACGCTCTACGCGGCGGCGGAGATCATTCGCCGCCTGCCCGAGGACGCGCGGCCGGAGACGACCGCGGGCCGCCAGGGGTATCTGCATCCGCGCGCGATCGACGGAGTGGTCGACCGCTGCACGATCCATCTACTGGTGCGCGACTTCGACATGCAGGGTTCGCAGGCCAAGATCCGCCTCCTCGAACGCATCCGGGGCGAGGTGCAGGCGAGCTTCCCGCGGACGCGCATCCGCCTGGAAGTCACCGAGAGTTACCTCAACATGGGGCCGAAGGTGGACGAGAACCCGCGGATCATGGAGATCGCCATGGAGGCCAGCCGCCGGGTGGGAGTACCGCCGCAGGTCCATCAGATCCGGGGCGGCACCGACGGGGCCCGTCTTTCCTACATGGGGGTCCCCACACCCAACCTCTTCACGGGCGGAGCAAACTACCACAGCGTGCGCGAGTGGGTGTCGCTCAACGTGATGGAGGAGTCGGTGCGGATGATCCTCGAAATCGCCCGGCTGTGGGTCAAGGAGGGGGCCGGCGCGTAGACGGCATCCGTCACGCCGCCTCGCCGATCTCTTCCTGCCGGCTGGCAGCGCAAACGAGCTGATCGAGCATCGCGAATGCGCGCTTTTGCTTGATCTCGAAAAGCCCGCACACATCCTCGAAACCCGCCCTGGTCTGCGAGATCAGCGCTACCATCTCGCCCGGGGAAAAGGCGAACTCGCCGAGCGCCGTCCGCACGAAATCCTCGGCGCGCTGATCATTCGGGCGCTGCACGCTCGGCGCCCGCGCGGCCACCGCGATCGCGACATTGATCCCCGCTGTCTCCTCCTGCTGCCGGATCGCCTCCAGATCCAGGACATGCGCGGCGACCAGGCGATTCAGTTCGGCGGGCAGCCCCCAGGCATCCAGAATGTGGGCTCCGGCCGCACCGTGCTCCCACCCGTAGAGCTGCTTTTCCATCTCGGAGAGGCGATGATCGGTCGTCCTCCACTTCGTGAGCACCGGAGCGTACTGCCGCGGCCAGACCATCAGCAGCACAGGAATAGCCAGATCCGCCAGCAGCGCGGCGGTAAAGGCGATCTCCTTTTCTCCGGGCGCGCAGCGTCCGGCAAAGGAGCGTGCGAACATGGCGCGGATCAGCGAGTCGCTCCAGAATCCTTCGTGATCGAAAACCTCGGCGGAGGGCCGGGGCAGCGCACCGGCCATGGCGAAGGAAAGCGCGATCGGCCGAATGTGGCGCAGTCCCAGGAGCGCCACGGCGTGGCGGACCGAAATGACGGGATGCCGCAAGGCGAAGATCGACGAATTGACCGTCTGCAGGACCTTGGTCGCCGTTTCGGAGTTTGCCGAGAGGACCTCGACCAGGCGCTCCATGTCCGGGTCGGGCCGGTTGATCTCCGAAATCAGACGCGCGACGGCCACCGGCAAGGGCGGGAGGCGGATCTTCCGGGCCTCCGCGGCGAAGGTGCTGTCCATCTTCAAGGGGATGGGGGTGCGGCCCGTAGGCTTCTCGCTCATCCAGAACCTCCGCGCGTCACTCCGCCCAGCATCCTGTTTGCTCCGGGCCCTGGCGCATGGCGCTGCCGCGCGGCCGCGGCCTGCGCCCCTGCAAGCCCCGGTCGCCCGGTGGGGCGGCGATCCGATTGCCGGTGCGGGTGCCCGGCCCTCGGGGCGGCGGGCACCCATGTTTGTTATCGGCAGACTATCCGAAGATGTAGAGGCCGGATGGAGTCCGGAAGTCCCATGCGAGGGATGATCTCCGGCCGGCGGGGTCGGGAATCCCGCGAGAGGGATGGGCCCCGGCCGGCGGCGTCCCCGGGGATGGGGATCAGAATCCCCACGCGACGAACAAACCGGTCAGGATTCCGATCGCAACCGTGAGCAGGACGGCGATCATGAGGTGCCTGCGCATGATCTGCGCCTCGAGGTCCTTGCCCGCGCCGATTGTGGCCACCGCATTGGTGATCTTGGCAGGGGTGATGGCCGAGGCGACGCCGCCCGTCGCGGCATGTGCGCCGTAGATGGTCATGAATTGCGCGTCCGAGAGGCCGATGTCCGTTGCCGCCTTCTGCTGGATCTTCATGAACAGCACGTTCGATCCGGTTTCCGAGCCTCCCACCACGGCGCCGAACAAGCCCAGCCCGGGGGAGACAAAGCTGTAGGCGCCTCCGAAGAATGCGGCCAGCGATGCGCCTACGACGATGTTCATGTTCCAGCCCTGGAAGAGCGGCGAGGGCACGAGCGCCTGGAGCGCGTCGGCTCCCGCCACCAGATGCATCGCCGACCAGGCCATGACATAGGCGATCGAGAAATAGACCGCGTAGGCGAGAAACGGAGACAAGAATCGCTTGAGCCAGACCTGCAAGGCCCGCCGCCATTGCTCCCCGCTCGGCCGCAGGAACAGGCAGGAAAGCAGCACGGCGGTGAGGATCCATGTGTAAATCTGACCGAGCACGTCGAGATCGAGCGGCTTGTCGAAAATCCTGAAAACTTCCGCCCGCCCAGGCAGATTGCTCAGGTACCGATTCACTCCGGGGAAGGAGACCACCGTGGCCAGGATCGTGAGGATGATCCAGGGCGACAGCGCCCGCCACAAGGACCCCGCCCGAACCGGGTTTTCCTCGCGCGCCCGCGCAAGCTCTCCGGCCACCGCGCGGCCCTGGAACAGGCGCTGCCAGAGGATCAGCACCGCCATCGAGAAGAGGCCCGCCACGATGCCGATGATGCGGATCGGCACGATTTCCTTGCCCGCCGCGTAGTTGATCGTCGCCAGGCCCAGGGCGCAGGCAGCGATGGAGAGTCCCGCGACGACGGCGGCGACCGCGCCCCGCCGCATCGACGCGCGCCCGCCCGTCAGCCACAGGATTCCGAAGCTCAGCCCCACGGCGATGACGGGCAGGAAGATGCAGATCTTGAACGTGAAATCGACCGCGCTGATCTTGAAGATCTCGGCCGGCAGGGTGATGGGAATCGAGAGCAGGGCAAAGGAAGTCGTCGCGTTATAGCCGAGCACCGCGATGCCCACTGCCGCGGCCGGGGCAAAGCCCATGGCGATCAGCAGCGGGGGGAACATGGCCGGCGTGACGATCCCGAGCGAGGTCAGGAACGAGCCGAACCCGATGCCGATATTGAGCGCCTGCATCTCCTTGCCGACCACGGTCCGCTTGACCGCCCCCGAGATCACGCCCAGCGCTCCGACCTCCTTCATCAGGAAGATCATGAACATCGTGAAGACCACGGAGATGGAGATGCCGAAGGACTTGACGAACCCGTACCAGGACCCGCCGAGGGCGACGCGCCACGGGGTCTTGAAGAAAGCGACCGCCAGCAGAACGGCCGCCAGCCAGCCGATGAGCGCCATCGTCGTGCCGCTCTGGCGCAGGAAGATGATCCCGGCCAGCACGACAAGCAGGGGCAACAGCGCCAAAACGAACTTCAGGATGGTGGGCGAGTCCGCGCCGGAGGAGGGCGCGGTCGGCCCAGCCTGCCCCAGCGCCTGCGGCGCGATCATCAGAGCGGCCAGCAGCAGCCCGACGGGGATGAGGATCCCCAACCGTCGGGGGCGAAGGGCGGCCCGGGGCTGACAGACGCGTTTCTCCTCGGGGCCGGGCATGCAGACCTCCTCCAGGTTTCTTGATGGCTGTCGCTCGGTGATCCCGGACGAATACTTCTTCGAGGTCCCGCTTCCCTGCAAGGGAAAAGAGCGCGGCCGACCGGTCCGCCGCGACCCCCGCCGCAGACCCTTGTCGCGGACCACAGCCGCGGACCATCGCCGCTCACCCCAGTCGCGTACCACGGCCGCGGACCATCGCCGCTCACCCCAGTCGTGGACCACAGTGCTTGAATCCCGGAACTCGGAATCCTACTCTACCTCCCATCGGTGCAGGCTTGCGAATCCACTCACCGACACAGACATGGGATCCAGGAAGGAGGACTCTTGCCGATGATCCACGTCCCGCTGCCCACGGCCGCCCGACACTCCCTGCGCGGGGCATTCCTCGGCCTCCTGGCGGCGGGAGTGCTTCTGGCCGCGACGGGCGGGCCGGCCTTCGCCCAGGCCTCCCGGCCGGCGCGGCCCCCCGTGCCGCCGCCCCCGGTGGACTTCGACCTGGGGTTGGACACGCGCGTACGCGAGAAGACCCTGCACAATACGATCGACTTCGACTATGACGAGAGCGAGAGCCTGGGCGAGTTGAACACGGCCTCGGACGCCCACTTCTTCCGCGTCCGACACCGCTTGTGGGCCCAACTGCGCTTCCGCGCCGGCTGGCGGCTCTATTCGCGCTTCACCACCGAGTGGCGCAAGTACATGACGCCCTATCTGACGCCCGAGAAGACCGAGATCATCGTCGACAACCTCTACCTCGACCTCCCGAACATCCCCGGCCTGCCGCTGTCCGCGCGGATCGGGCGCCAGGATCTGGTCCGCGGCGAAGGCTTCCTCCTGTTCGAGGGCGGGCCGCGCGACGGCTCACGATCCATCTATCACAACGCGATTCTGCTGAGTCTCGGCGGGACCCCCCTCGGACTGCCCAAGACGAAGCTCGAGCTCATGGCGATCCGCAATCCGGCCTGGGATGAATACATCGTGGCCAACGGCTGGACTGCGCAACAGCGGGCGGCCGGAGCGGGCCGTATCGTGGAAAGCGACGAAACGGCCCTGGGCCTCTATGTCACGCACGAGGGCTTCGAAAAACACAAGCTCGAGGGGTACTACTTCCACAAAGAAGAAGAGCTGCCCGAGGCCGCGAATCCCAGCCTGACGCTGCACACCGTGGGGGCGCGTGCGGCGGGCAGCCTGCCGTTGGCGGCCGAGTACGCCGTCGAGGGTGCGCTCCAGTTCGGCCGCCACAATCCCCAGGCTTCTGCGGACGAGCAGTACGACCATCGTTCGTTCGGCGGCTATGCCTGGCTCAAGCGCTCCTTCCGTTTCCTGTTGATTCGCCCCGCCGTCAGGCTGGGCGGCGTCTACCTGTCGGGCGACGACCCCGGCGCCCCGGGGGATCCCGACCCGACCGACCAGGGCTGGAATCCGCTCTTTTCGCGATGGCCGAAGTGGAGCGAATTGTACATCTACTCGTTGATTCCCGAATCCGGCCGCGTCGCTTACTGGACGAACTTCAGCGCCTTGACCGTGGCGGCCGATCTGGAGGTGAGTTCGCGCGTCGCGCTGACCTACGCGTTCTACTACATGACGGCCCCGCAAACCCACGATCCCCTCCGTTCGCCCGCGTCCTTCCAGAGCGGGTATTTCGGCAGCGGGACCGAGCGCGGCATCAATCACCAATGGAAGCTGTCGGTGGACATGAACCCCTCGATCCGCTGGCACTTTCTGATTGAGCGGTTCGTGCCGGGCGATTTCTATCTTCCGCAGGACGACGCGTACTTTGTACGTTGGGAGCTGATGCTGATCAAGTAGCCACCGGAATCCGGTGCCGGGCGGGCCGGCGCGGAGGGCCGCATCCGCAGCCGCTGACCCTGGGCACCGGCCGACAAATCGATCCGGGCGGACAACGGAGCAGGGAGGAGCACAGGCCGTGAAGAAGTTCTTCAACGAAGAGTTCGAGACCATGCCGCTGGCGCAGATGCAGCGCTTCCAACAGGAGGCGCTCGCGCGGACCCTC
>JAZDGX010000243.1:0-18379 GCA_043806645.1 Candidatus Eiseniibacteriota bacterium
TTGGATCGTGCGGCAAGCCCCCGGAATCGGCCGCGAACTCTACGCGCCCCATCTCGAAGCGGGGCGGATCGAGCTCGACGACGAGCCGATCCTGCGCCTCGCCTCGCGCGCGCGCATCGTCGTCTCCGCTTCGGGCACCGCGTCCTTCGAGGCGGCCCTGACCGGGACGCCGCTCGTGGTCGTCTATCGCACCCATCCCCTCACTTTCCGGCTGCTGCGCCGGATGGTCCGCGTGCCGCACATCGCCATGGCCAATCTGGCGGCCGGTCGGGCGATCGTGCCCGAGGTGCTGCAGGAGGACTGCACGTCCGAGCGCGTCGCCGAGGAAGTGGCCTTGCTCCTGAGCGATGCGCCGCTCCGGGCGGAGATGAAGCGGGCGCTGGGAGAGCTGCGCGAGCGCTTCGGCCCGGCCGGCGCATACGATCGCGCGGCCCGGCGCGTGCGCGCGCACCTGGGCGAGGCCGGGATCCCGGGCGCCGGAGCAGCCACTGCGGCGCAGCCGCCTGGCGGCGGCCACCGATGAAAGCGGACCTCGGCAAAGCGGCCTGGATCGGCCGGGGCGGGTGGGCTCTCCTGGGCGCCCTGGGGGCGACGTGGCGCTCGCGTGTGATCGGAGTGGAGCACATCGAAGCCTGTCGGCGTCGCGGGGGCTTCATCCACGCCTTCTGGCATGGTCAGCTCCTGCCGCTTTCGTATCTGAAGCGGGGCAGGGGGGTGGTCGTGCTCGTCAGCCAGGGGCGCGATGGCGAGTACATCAGCCAGGTGATCCACCGCATGGGCTATCGCACCGTTCGCGGATCGACTTCGCGGGGCGGTTTTCGCTCGCTGGTCGCGATGATCCATCATGGGCAGGCAGGAGAGGAATTGGGGATCACTCCCGACGGTCCCCGCGGGCCGCGGCACAGGGTGCAGCCGGGCGTGCTGCTCGTGGCACAGCGCGCCCGCGTGCCCATTCTGCCGATGGCATTGTCGGCGTGGCCGCGCCGGCAGCTCTCGAGCTGGGACCGGTTTCTTGTCCCGTTGCCCTTCGCGAAAATGGTGCTTGCCTATGGAGCCCCGATTCACATTCCGGAGCAAGGAAGCGCGGCCGAGGTCATCGGCCGCTGGACCCAGCCGTTGGAGGCGGCGCTGATGGAGGTTTCTGAAAGGGCGGAGGCGGAAGTGATGGCGTGGGCCGGAGTGCGGGACGACGCTTCCCGGCCGAGTCCGGATTAGAAGAGAGGTCTGCGTGGCGGCGCACTGGGGCTACCGGATCGCCTGGGCCGGGGCGTTGGCCCTCGGCTCTCCGTTTCTGCTGGCGCGCACCCTGCTGCGGCCGGCCGAGATGCGCGAGCGGCGAGGCCTCTGGGCCCCGCTGCCCGACGGCGCCGTCGGAGGCATCTGGCTCCACGCCGCGAGCGTGGGCGAGGCCCGCTCCGCTCGCGCGCTGCTGAGCGGGCTGCGCGAGCGGGGGCTGCCCGTCATGCTCTCGGTCGTCACTCCCGCGGCGCGCGCCCTCGAGGCGGAATTCCTCGCCGCGGGCGCCGGTGCGGTGCGCCATGCGCCCCTCGACATCGGGCCCTACGTGCGGAGGGCCTTTCGGGCGGTCCGCCCGCGGGCGCTCCTCTTGATGGAAACCGAGATCTGGCCCGCCACACTCGCGCAGGCGGCCCGCGCGCAGGTTCCGGTGGCCTTCCTCAGCGCGCGCCTGACTCCACGCGGTGCCCGCCGCCTCCGCCACGGGCGCAGCCTGCTCAGACCGTTGCTCGCGCCGGTCAGGGTCGGGGCCCAGAGCGAGGAGGATGCCGCGCGCTGGCGCTCGCTCGGGATTGCGGATGAGCAGCTGCGCGTGACGGGGAATTTGAAGTACGAATCGCCGCGCGGGAGGATGTCGGATGCCGAGCGCGCGGCGGCGCGGGGCCCCTGGCGGAAGATCGCCGTCTTCGGCAGCGTGCGCGGTGCCGAAATCGATGCGATCTGCGCCGCCGTGCATGCGGCGGGATCTCAGACGGGACCTACGCTTTTCGTGATCGCCCCGCGCCATCCGGCGAGGACGCTCGGACGCCTGCGCAAGGCCCTCGCGCCCGCGCGGGCCGCAGACGGTCCGGTTGGGGAAGTGATCGAGCGGTGCAGGAGGGATCCCGATCTTCTGCCGCGCGTCCATGGAGTGGGCGCGCAGGGGTCCGTCCATGTCTCTTCTGCACTCCCGGCGACCGTTGCGCGACACGCTCCCACGATTCTGCTTCTCGGCACGATCGGCGAGCTGCAGGAATACTACCGGATCGCCGACGTCATCTTCGTCGGTGGCACGCTCTGTCCGATCGGCGGCCATAATCTCTTCGAGGCGGCCGAATGCGGAGTGCCGGTGCTCTTCGGGCCGCATGTCGAAAACGTCGCGGACACCGCCCAGGCCCTGCTCTCGGCGGGGGGAGGCTTGAGCGTCCGGGATGGGGTTTCCCTGGGCTGCAGGCTCCGCGATTGGCTCGCCGCCGATCGGGAGCGCGAGGAGGCGGGTCGTAACGCCCTGGAGGCGGCTCGGCGCTTGGGGGGAAGCCTCGCCCGCACCCTGGCCGCGTTGGAAGCATGGGGCTTCCCGTTGAGTCCAGCTCCAGGATCCTCCGGCGGCGGCGAGTTCGAGGTTCGCAGATGAGTTTCACGGCGCTCCATCGGCGACTGGCCCGGGGCGAGCCCCGGCGGAGCGACCGAATCGCCGAGGGGTTTCTGACGCCCCTCGCGATTCTGTACGGCCTGGGCGCGGCGGCGCGAAACCTCCTCTACGATCGCAGACTTCTGCCCCGCGCGAGGGCGGGGGTGCCGGTGATCTCGATCGGCAGTCTGAGCGCGGGAGGAACGGGCAAGACGCCGCTGGCGGCCGAGGTGGCACGCCTGCTGCTCGCCTGGGGCCACCGTCCCCTGCTCGTCGCGCGCGGCTACGGCGCGCGGCGCGGCTCGGGGCAGCCGCGAATGCTCGCGCCCGTTGCGGGCGGGGCAGTGGGATCGGGCAGGGCGGCCCTGGGCTGGCAGGATGTCGGCGAGGAGGCGCTCCTCCTCGCCCGCCTCGCCCCAGGAGTACCTGTGGCGGTCGCCCGCCGGCGCGAGGCAGCCCTGGCGGTCGCCCGCGAGGCCGGCTGCGACCCCGATGTCCTGGTCCTGGACGGGGCTTTTCAGTACCGGCGCCTGGAGGCCGATTTCCAGATCGTGACGGTGGATGCCTCCCGCCGTCCGGGAAGCGGGCGGCTGCTGCCCCTGGGCGATCTGCGGGAGCCCTGGCGCAACCTCGCGCGCGCCGATTTCCTCATTCTTCACCGCGCGGAGCGCTGCGCAGAGCCGGATGCATGGAAACGCTTTCTGGGGCGCCACGCGCCGGAGGTTCCGGTGGCCAGAACGGGAAACCGCTGGGGGAGGCCCTACCGCGTGCCGGATGGGGCGTCGCTCGACTGGCCGGAAGCGGGTCGGAGGAGCTGGGGCGTTTGGCTGGCGCTGGCCGACCCGCGGCCTTTTCTGGACGAACTGGCCGCGCGGGGCATCCGGCCCCTCTGGATCGAATGCGCGCGCGACCATGCGCCCTTTTCATCGGCGACCAGAGCGCGCATCGCCGCGCGACACTGCGACGGCATACTTGTCAGCGAGAAGGATGCGATCAAGGTGGAAGCGCATGCCCACGCCCTGCCGCCCGTCTATGCCGTGGCGGCCGAGCTGCAGTTGATGGAAGGGCGCGAGCTCTTCGAGGAACGCCTGAAGGGCGCGCTGGGCCCTATTCCATCCAGTCGGCGAAGTGGATCTGGAACGAGCCCGCGGCCGTGACTTCGTCCTCGGATGTTTCCTCGTATCCCCAGAACGTAATGGTTGCGCTGCCGGCGATCTCTCCACCGGTCTGGGCCAGCGTGCTCAGCGGGGGCACCGCCTTGAGGGCCGCACTCACGGCAACGATCGCCGCATCGCGTTCTTCGCCCGTGGGAATGACCAGATGCAGCGAGCCCGAGACCGGATCGAGGCTCTCTTCATCGACCGCGAAGTCGACGCGATAACCGGTCAGTACGACCGCACCGAAGGGTCCGTCCGGCTCCAAGGTGAGAAGCGGCGAAACGGGTTGATTCTCGACTGTGATCAGCAATTCGTCCTCGAAGATCACGTCGTCTTCGGTGAAGGGCTCCCCGTCCGCGCCGGCGTCGCGCACGTCGGATTGGAAGACGGCCGCCGAGATGTCTTCGGAATCCTCGGGGTCGGCGATGCGCACGATGCGCACGCGCGAGCGGGGCTGATCCTCGTCATTGCAGCCTGGCAAGACGCCCAAGCCGAAGATGATCAGCAAGAAGCAACCGAGGACCACGAGCGGACAGCTTCTCATAACCAACCTCCGTGCAGCAACATGACCCCGGCAGGATGCCCCCAACCAGGCCGGTTTTCGCCCTTTGCTCCTCTTATCGGCTGTCTCTATACTGCCCTGAACCTCAAAGCTCGCAGAAGCGGGGAACGGACCTGCGGATGTTCGCGAAACGCTACGACTTCCTGGTGATCGGCTCGGGACTGGCCGGGCTGCTATTTGCCATAAAGGTAGCCCCTTACGGCCGTGTGGCTGTGATCACCAAACGTGAGGCGGCCGACAGCACCACCCAGGAGGCCCAGGGCGGCATTGCGAGCGTCTCCTCGCCCGAAGATTCCTTCGACGATCACGAAGACGACACCCTGCGCGCCGGAGCAGGTCTGTGCGACCGGCGTGTGGTCGAATTCGTCGTCGAGCGCGCCCCCGCTGCGGTTGCCGAACTCGAGGCGCTGGGCGTCGAATTCGCCCGACATCCGGGAGTGACGGGCTACGACCTCGGCCGCGAGGGCGGCCATTCGCGCCGGCGGGTGCTGCATTCGGGCGACACGACGGGCAGAGCGATTCAGGAGGCCCTGCTGCACCGGGTGCGGGGCGAACGGGGGATCGAGCTCTTCGAACATTGTTGCGCGATCGATCTGATCACGACGAGCAAGCTATCGAACAGCCGCGTCGAGCCCGGCCGCACGCGGGTCGTCGGCGCCTACGTCATCGATTCGCGCAACGGATCGATCGGGCATGTGGCCGCGCCGCGCGTGCTTCTGGCAACGGGTGGCTGCGGCAAGGTCTACCGCTATACCTCGAATCCGGACATCGCGACGGGTGACGGGATCGCGCTCGCCTATCGCGCAGGCGCAAGGCTCGCCGACCTCGAATTCGTCCAATTCCATCCGACCTGTCTCTACCATCCCCGCGAGAAGCGCTTTCTCATCAGCGAGGCGGTGCGCGGCGAGGGTGCGATTCTGCGGGCGGTGAACGGGGATGCGTTCATGGAGCACTATCACCCGCAGGCGAGTCTCGCGCCGCGCGATGTCGTCGCCCGCGCAATCGACCAGGAGATGAAGCGCCGCGGCGACCGCCACGCGCTCCTCGACGTGAGCGCGATTTCACCCGAGCGCATGCGCGCGCGCTTCCCATGGATCCACGCCGCCTGCCAGGCGCTCGGCATCGATGTTCCGCGCCAGCCGATTCCGGTCGTTCCCGCCGCGCACTACATGTGCGGCGGGGTGGTGACCGACGCGGCCGGGCGCACCGATCTGGTTCATCTTTATGCGGCCGGCGAAACGGCTTGCACCGGGCTCCATGGCGCCAACCGCCTGGCGAGCAATTCGCTGCTCGAGGCCGCCGTCTTCGCGCTCCAGGCGGCCGGCGCAGCCACGCGAGGCCTCGGCGCGGGCGAGGGGATTGCGGAGCGCCTGCCCGAGATTCCGCCCTGGAACCCCGGCCGGGCGAGCATGGCCAAGGAGTCGGTGCTGGTCAATGCGCACTGGGAAATGGTGCGCGCGCTGATGTGGGACTTCGTCGGCATCGTGCGCACCGACCATCGTCTGGCCCTCGCCGCGGAGTACGTCCGTCACTTCCGCATGAGCATCGAGCGCTACTATTGGGACTTCCTCCTCGACGGCGACTTGGTCGAGTTGCGCAATCTCGCGCTCGTGGCCGAGTTGATCGTTGCGGCCGCCGAAAAGCGCAAGGAGTCGCGCGGACTCCACTTCAATTCCGACCACCCCGAGACGCTCGACTCGGTCTGGTGCCGCGATACGCTTCTTGATCCCGTGCGCGGCTTCGTCGGACCGGCCGAGCCCGGAGAGCTGCCCTTCGGCCGCCTGGATTCCACCTGGCTGGAGGGATGACCCGATGTCAGAACGCGCGGGCCGCGACGCAGAGAACCTCGGCGCCCGGGCCTGGCCCGCCGCCGCGTGGAAAGGCCCGCTGCTGGTCATCCGCCTGAGCAGCCTCGGAGACGTGATCCTGGCGACGGGGCCCCTGCGCCGCCTGCGCGAGTCCTATCCGGCACTGCCCGTCGATTTCCTGACGCGCCGCGCCTACGCTTCCCTGCTCCGCGACTGCCCCTGGATCGACAGGGTGATCCTCGCGGACGGCGATCCTCAGACCACGGATCCGCCGGCGTCGCGGGGAGCGGCGGGTGGCGCACCACGCGGCTACGGCATCGTTCTCGACTGGCAGGGGGGATGGAAGGGCAGGCAGGCAGCACAACGACATGCCCCCGGTGTGCCCAGAATCGTCGCGCCGCAGGCGTGCCTGCGCCGCCGGATGCTCGTCGTGTGGGGAAGGAGGCTGCGGGCTCCCGAGCCCTACGTCGTCCGGCTCGCGCGCAGCTACAGCGGCCAGGCGCTGCCGCGGGCGGATCTCGCGCCCCGGGTCGCCGTCGACCCGGCCCTTGCGGAGAATCTGCGGAGGCGCATGAGCGAGGTTGCCGCGCCGCCTTCAGGATGGCTCGTCCTTGCCTCAGCGGCGGCGCATCCGGCCAAGGCGGTTCCCGAGGCGCTCGCCGCCGCGCTGGAGCTTTCGTTTCTCCAGCGCGGCTGGGGGGTGATTCGAATCGAGCCTCCCGGAGCAGATGTCGCGCCGGGCATGCGCGCGAGGAAAAAGGGAGAGGACAGCCTCCGCTTCGCCGGAACCCTTCCGGAGGTCGCGGCGCTGCTATCGGCGGCGCGGCTCTTCATCGGGGGGGATACGGGAATCATGCACCTCGCCGGCGCCGTGGGCGTTCCATCGATCGGCCTCTTCGGCCCGACCGTTCCGGAGTTGGGGTACGCGCCGCTCGGTCGTTCCCTTGCGATTGGGGTAGATTTGGCTTGCCGCCCCTGCCACATTCATGGTGCTAGAACCTGTTGGCTGGGGCACATCCGTTGCTGGAAGGACCTCGAGTGTGCGCGAATCGTCGCTGCGGCCGAGGATCTTCTGGACGCCGGTGGACACCGGGCAGGGGGGTGGCCGGGGCATTGAGGAGTGCCAACCCGCGCGCGGGCGGAGCATCCTGAGGGAGAAGGAAGACACATGACCTCGAGCGGACCCCGGGCGCCCGAGACCCCGGTACGCATCGGAATCGACGGGCTGAGCGAGCGCAACTTCGACCTGCTCCCGGCCCTCTACCGCGACCCCCGGGCCAAGATCCGCTGGGTGCGCATCTCCGACCCCGGCGAACCGCTCGCCTCCCTGGCGGAGTTGCTCGAATTCCCGACCGCGCGCGAGATGACCGGGGCGCCGCAGGTCGACCTCGTGATCGTGCGCCGAGCGGGGGCCGCACCGCCGAGCGGGCTGTCCGGCGAACCGGTGTGCCTGACCGAGAGCGAACTGCGTTCGATGATCCACGGCGGCCGTTTCGACTGGGATCGCCTCGGCGTCCCGGACAGCGGCGGCCGAAACCAGGCGAACGCACGCGGGCCGGAAAGCGCGTGAGGCGCGCCGGTCGAGGAGACCAACCGCGAGATGAGCGTGGCCCAGAAGCGTAGAATCCAGCGCCTGCCGGCCGAGGTGATCGGGCGCATCGCAGCCGGCGAGATGATCAGCCGCCCGGCCGCCGCGGTGAAGGAGCTCATCGAAAACGCCCTCGATGCGCAAGCGGGACGCATCACGCTGCGCGTGACCGAGGGCGTCGATCGCTGCATCGAAATCGCTGACGATGGAGCCGGCATCGCACGCGAGGAACTTGCCCTCGCACTCGAGCGCTACACGACGAGCAAGATCGCGGGCGAAGAGGACCTCCTGCGCGTCGAGACGCTCGGATTCCGCGGGGAAGCGCTGGCAGCCATCGCGGAGATCGCGCGCGTCACCCTCATCAGCCGCACTCCGGATGGGGAGCATGCCTGGCAAGTGCGGGCCGAGGGGGGCCGCATCGGCCCTTTGGAGGCCGCCGCGCGCGCGCCCGGCACGACCGTTATCGTCGAGGACATCTTCTACAACACGCCCGTCCGCAAGCGATTCTTGAAGACCGGCCCCGCGGAAATGCGCCTCGTGCGCGAGATGGTCCAGGCCTATGCACAGGCCTTTCCCGGACTCTCCTGGAAACTCTCGCACGACGAGCGAATCCTGATCGAGTACGCGGCCGTCCCCGACCTGCGCACGCGCCTGAGCCAGGTCCACGGAACGCGCGTAGGGGAGAGCCTGCATCCGGTCGAGAGCCGTGAGGGCGGTCTGGGGCTGCATGGATTCGTCGGTGGGCCCGAACTGGCGCGCACCGGGACGCGGCATCAGGTGCTGTTCGTCAATGGCCGGTGGGTCGTATCGCCCTGGCTCTTCCAGGCGGTGCGGCATGCCTTCGGAGACGTGATTGCGAGTCATCAATCGCCGTGGGCGGTGCTCTTGCTCACCGTTCCTCCCGCGGAATTGGATGTCAATCTCCATCCCACCAAGCGCGAAGTCCGCTTCCTGGACGACCGCGTGGTCTTTGCCTTCGTGCAGCGCTCCGTCCGTCCGGCGGTCGCGCGGCTCGTCCCTCGATTCTTCCTGGGCGGGGAGGGCGGGCTGAGCCCCGCTTCGGCCGCCGGCGGCCGCACTCCGGGCACGGCGGACGAGGGCGGCGACCGGAACGCATCGCCTGCGGGCCCGGGCGGGACTGCCGGTGGATCCGTGGAGCGTCCGAGTGCCGGAGCGCAGCGCCGGCAGGCCCGGGAAGAGGGCACGCCTTGGGACACTCCGCGTGCGTCCGGCACTGCTTTCTTCAGCGACATGGCGCAACGGCTCTACGGAGCGCCCGGGCTGCCCGAGGGATTCCCGGCGGCCGGAGTGTGGGAAGGGCCGGGCGGTCTGGCGGGCGCCACCGGAGAACTTCCGCGTGAGGGAACCGACGCCGGGGAGTCGGGGCCCGGCCGCTCCGGCGGGAGCGCGGCGCGCGCAGCAGCGCAGGACGAGCTGATCTCCCTCTGGCAGCTCCACAACCGTTATGTTCTCGCGCAGACGCGCAAGGGGCTGCTCATCATCGATCAGCATGCCGCCCACGAGCGCATTCTTTACGAACGGATTCGCGAGCGCATGCAGTCGACGGAATCGCCCGCACAGCAGTTGCTCTTTCCTGCGTTTCTCGAAGTGACCCTTGAAGAGATGGAGATCTACCGCGAGCACCAGGCCGTGCTCGCGCGGATGGGATTCGATTGCCAGGACCTCGACGAGCGCAGCGTGCTCGTGCGCGGCGTGCCGCCCCTGTGGCGGTCGCGCAGCGAGGCGCAGCTGCTGCGCGACCTGCTTGCGGAAGCGGGCGCCATGGGCCTGCGCGAGGGCGAGACGCTGGAGGGCTTGGCGCGCGCTTTCGCCTGCCAGGCGGCGATCAAGGCGAATGAACCGCTGAGCGTCGAAGAGATGAATCGTCTGGTCGACGAGCTCTTCGCGACCCAGCTTCCGCACGGGGATCCGCACGGCAGGCCGACCTTCGTCTTCCTCTCGCTCTCCGATCTCGATCGTCGCTTCGGTCGTTCGGGCGGGGGATGAGCCGCGTGTCCGTCGCGACGCATGCTGCCCTGATCTTCGTTGTCGGCCCCACGGCCGTCGGCAAGACTGCGGTAGCCCTGATTCTGGCCCGCCGGATCGGCGCGGAGATTCTGTCCATCGACTCGCGCCAGGCCTACCGGCATCTCGACATCGGAACGGCCAAACCCACGCCGGAGCAACGGGCGGCCGCCGCGCATCATCTCCTCGATCTGTTCGATCCGCGTGAGGCCGCCTCGGCCGAGGAGTTCGCCCGGCGCTATCGCGAGGCGTTGCACGGGATCCGCACTCGCGGCAAGGCCGCACTGGCCGTGGGCGGGTCGGGATTGTATGTCGATGCGTGCCTCGGCCGCCTCGATGCTCTGCCTCCCGCCGACGCGCAGATTCGGGCCGCGCACGAACGCATTCGGGACGCCGAGGGTGCCGAGGCCTTGCACCGGCGGCTCGCGCAGGCGGATCCCGCGACGGCGGCACGCCTGGCGCCGCGGGATTTCCAGCGCGTGAGCCGGGCGCTGGAAGTGCAGGCCTTGACCGGCCGACCGCTCAGCCGGCTGCAGACGCGCGGCGGCGGACGCATGGATCTCTCGGCGGGCCCACCCATGCTGCTTCTCTCGCGGGAAAGGAGCGACCTCGACCAGCGCATTCATGAGCGCGCGCAGGCGATGATCGACGCGGGACTGCTCGATGAAGTCACCCGGCTACTCGCGGCCGGCGTCCCCGCCTCGTCTTGCGCGCTGGAAGCGATCGGCTATACCGAGTTCGCCCGGGCGCTCGCGGGGGAGGTGACGATGGAGAGCGCCCTCGAGGGCTTCTTGCAACGCACGCGGCGCTACGCCCGGCGTCAGATGGCCTGGTTTCGAAACCGCTATGCGGGAGTCCGTGAGGTTTCGGTCTCCCGCGATGAGGAGCCCGAGGAAACCGCCGGGCGGATCCTGAGGCTTTTGGGCGAGGCATGAGACCTGAGTCGCTTCGGAGCGACCGTCGCGTAGACGCCTCTTGGCGCCCAGGCCCCCCAGTCCCAGGCCCAGCCCCCGTCCCAGCGCCAGGCCCCCAGGACCAAGCCCACCAGCCCCAGTCTACCAGCCCCAGCCTAAGCCCCTGTCCCAGGCCCCGGGCGTTGCTCCGAGAGCAGGGCCGGGGGCAGTCCCGCCCCGAAGATCCCATTGACACGGCAGCGGGGGATTCCTTACCGTACAGGTGGTTGGGCGGGTGTAACTCAGTGGTAGAGTATCAGCTTCCCAAGCTGAGAGTCGCGGGTTCAACCCCCGTCACCCGCTCCATCCCGTAGACATCGTCCGGGGGTCGGAGGAATCTCCGGCCCCCGGTTTTCATGATCGGGCCGGAGAGCCGCGTGGAAATGCGTCCTTGCTCGCGACGAGAAGGCCGGCTTCGAAGCCATAAACCCGCGGGTGCGGCGGGAACAGGGAACGAGTCCTCCGTGAAGATCCATGCGGTCGATGATGCATCCCCGGCCGGGAGAGCGGGTGTGCGGGCGGGCGACGAGTTGGTCTCCGTCAACGGCGTCCCGATCCGCGACGGACTGGACTACCTGTTCGCGAGCGCGGCCCCGCGCCTGCTCTTGCGCATCCGCCGCGCGGACCATGCAAGGGTCGTCCGCATCGTCCTGCGGCGTGATCCCGGGCTGGACTTGGGCATCGAGCTTTCAGTGGATCCGGTGCGGCGCTGCGGGAACAACTGCATCTTCTGCTTCATCGACCAGAATCCCAAGGCGTTGCGGAGAAGCCTTCACGTAAAAGATGAAGACTACCGCCTCTCGCTCCTCTTCGGAAACTACGTCACGCTGACGAACGTGAGGCCCTGGGAGGTCGAACGCATCCTCAGCCAGCGCATCAGCCCGCTCTATGTATCGGTGCACGCGACCCGCCCGGAAGTCCGCCGCGCGCTGCTGCGCTGCCCGCGCGGGGCGGAGATTCTGCCGCTCCTGCGCCGCCTCGTCGCCGGCGGCATCCGGCTTCACGCGCAGATCGTGGTCGTCCCCGGCTACAATGACGGCGCGGTGCTCGATGAAACGCTGAACGATCTGGAAGACTTGCATCCGGGACTGCGCAGCGTCGCCGTCGTTCCCGTCGGACTGACACGCCATCGACGGACGCTGCCTCCGTTGCGGATGGTCCGCCGCACTCTTGCGCGGTGCATCGTCGCGGAAATAGAGGCGCGCCAGCAACGTGCCCTGCGCGCCCGCGGCACGCGCCTTCATTTCCTGGCCGACGAGTTCTATCTGCTGGCAGAAAAGGACCTGCCCGCCTACGACTCCTACGAGGACTTTCCGCAGATCGACAACGGCGTGGGGATGCTTCGCGATTTCGAGTTGCGATTGAAGCGCATGCGCAGGCTTTTTCCCGCACTATCGAATGCGCCCCGGAAGACGGGGGCGAAATCCGGTTCCGCAGGGGTCCGCTCCCGCGTGCTCCTGGCCAGCGGGATTCGCTTCGCCTCCTGGCTGGAACGCTGGGTGAGCGCTGCGCTGGCCCGCACAGGCGAGGGTGAGCGCGTCGAGACCGCCGTCCTGGCCATCCAGAACCGCCTCTTCGGCCGCAGGGTCACGACCGCGGGGCTTCTCGCGGGGCGTGACGTCGCGGAGGCGTTCGCCAGGCAGGGGCGATTCGATCTGGCGGTCCTGCCGCCGGAGATGTTCAATGCCGATGGTCTGACCCTGGACGGGATCGGCCTGCAGGAGCTGGCGACAGCCATCGGGGGCCCCGTGCAGATCGGCTTGGGAAGCAGCAGCCGCCGCGTGGCTGCCACGAGCGGTCCGGCGCCACGCTGCCGCCCGGCCCGAAGCGCAACGACCGCAGCGAAAGGACCTGCATGCGGCTGCCTTTGATCGCGTTGGTCGGCCGGCCCAATGTCGGGAAGTCGACGCTGTTCAATCGCCTCCTCGGCCGGCGCCACGCGGTGGTCGACGACACGCCGGGCGTTACCCGCGATCGCAATGCCGCCGTGGGAGATTGGGCCGGACGCGGCTTCTATCTCGTCGACACGGGCGGCTGGTACCCGGGCGCCACCGAGGGCATGGAGGCGCGCGTCGCCGAGCAGGTGCTGGCGGCGCTGGCTGAATGCGACCTCGTCTTGTTCGTCGTCGACGCGCGTGAGGGACTCCAGCCCTTGGATGAAGAGATCTCACGCCGGCTGCATCAGTTGATTCCTGCTTCGCGCCTCGTCCTGCTCGTCAACAAGGCGGATGGGGAGCGCTGGGAGCTTCACGCGCACGAGTTCCAGGCCCTGGGATGGCCCGCGCTCCACGCCGTCTCCGCCACGGAAGGGCGCGGGGTAGGTGAGGTTCTGGATGCCGTGATCGGCGCGTTGCCGGAGGCTGGCAGCGTGACCGAGCCCCAGGACGGCATCCGCGTCGCCCTGCTCGGCCGGCCGAATGTCGGCAAGTCGAGTCTCGCCAACCGGCTTCTCGGCGAGGATCGCGTCATCGTCGACGCCAAGCCGGGAACGACCCGCGATGCGATCGATGTACCGATGCGCTGGCACGGCCAGACGATCTGGCTGATCGACACCGCGGGGCTCCGCCACCAATGGGATAGGCTGCCGACCTTCGAGTTCTACGCCGCCCTGCGGAGCATCCGGGCGATGGAGCGCAGCCAGATTGCGCTGCTCGTGCTTGACGCCTCGCAACCCGTCGAGCGGCAGGATCAGCGCATCGCCTCGTTGATTGAGGAAAGCGGCCGCTCGGCGTTGATCGTGCTGAACAAATGGGACCTCGTGGCGAAAGACTCGCTCACCTCGGCCCATCGCGAGAAGGATCTGCGCGAGGAGCTGCGCGCCCTCAGCTATGCCCCGGTGCTCTTCGTCTCGGCGCTTTCGGGGCAGCGCATCAATCGCATTCCGGAGAGCATCGCGGCGGTCCACGAGACCTCGCTCAAGGTGGTCAAGACCGCCGAGGTCAATCAGGTTCTCGAGCGGGCGGTGGATGCCAGCGCACCGCGCGTGCGCCGGGGCAAGCTGCGTCCGCGCATTCTCTATGCGACCCAGATTCGCAGCGGCCCTCCGACTTTTGCGCTCTTCGCGCGCCACTCTGAGGGAGTGAGCGCCGAGTATCTGCGCTACCTGAGCCGCAGATTCCGGGAGGCCTTTGGCTTCGAGGGTTCGCCGATTCTCTTCCGCGTGCGCGAAGCCACGGGCCGGCGGGCGCAGCGGCCCGGAGGAGCGTGATCTGCGCTACCTGAGGCGCAGATTCCGGGCGGGGCGATGTCCGGCACGTGCGAGAGCGGGATCATGGATAAGACACTCGACGCAAGGATCGTCAAGACGATCGCGCCTCCCGGGACGGTCGCGATTTCCCCGGCCGCCGCGGGCACTGCGGCCCCTGTCGCCGCGGCCGTCGCCGCGACGGGCCCGCTCGGACTGGCCCTGCTCGCATTCCTGGTTGGCTCGGTCCCCTTTGGCGCGCTCTTCGCCCGCATCCGGCGGATCGACATCCGCTCCCATGGCAGCGGCAATCCCGGGGCGACGAACGTGCTGCGCGTGATGGGTCTTGGATGGGGCCTGGCGACGCTGCTGCTCGACATCGGCAAGGGCTGGCTGGCGGCCGGCCCCCTCGTCTGGTGGTCCGGTGCGCACGAGGCGACGGCTTCCCTGGGACCTCTGCTTGCCGGACTGTGCGTCGTCGCCGGGCATCTCTACAGCCCCTGGATGCGCTTCCGAGGGGGCAAGGGGGTCGCCGCGGCGGTCGGATGCTACCTGGCGATTTCCCCCGCCGCGGCCTTGCTCGCCGCCGCTCTCTTCGTGCTGGTAGTGGCCGCCACGAGGATCGTCTCGCTCGGCTCGCTGGCGATGGTGGCGGGCTTCCCTCCGGCCGTGCTTCTGCTAGGCTCAACGACGCCGACCCTCCAGACCGCCGCCTGGGGTGCCGTGCTCGCTCTATGGATCGGCTGGCGGCATCGCGCCAATCTCATCCGGGTGGCGCACGGCACGGAGAGCCGCATCGGCGGGAGAAGGCGATGACGACGGCCTCGATTCTGGGGGCGGGAAGTTGGGGCACGACCTTGGCCCTGCATCTGGCGCGTCTCGACCGGCGGATCGTGCTGTGGGAAGTGGATCCCGCGCGTGCAGCGAGGGTTCAGGAAAGCCGGCTCAGCCTGCCCTTTCTTCCGGAGCATCCTCTGCCGCCCTCGATCCAGGTCACATCCGACCTGGATGCGGCGCTCGGCCACGCGCGCGTCGTAATCCTCGCCGTTCCCTCGCACGCGATGCGTTCGGTGGGTGAACGGATCGCCCGTGCGGGCCGCGGGATGGGCGCGGCTGACGCCGCTAACGGTTTGGATTTCCAAACACGTCTCTGGATCTCCGCCACCAAGGGCATCGAAGAGGGCAGCGGCCTGACTCCGCGCCAGGCCCTCGCCGAGGGGGCGGGGATCGAAGCCGGCCGGATCGTCGTCCTCGCAGGCCCGAGCTTTGCGGTCGACGTGGCCGCCGGACATCCGACCGCGATTCTGGCCGCATGCGAAGACTCCCGCCTGGCGCGGGAGGTCCAGCTTCTATTCTCCTGCGACAGTTTCCGCGTCTACACGAGTTCCGACCCGCTGGGGGTCGAGATCGGCGCCTCGCTCAAAAACGTGATCGCCATCGCGGCGGGTCTGGCCGAGGG
The DNA here is from genome assembly GCA_043806645.1 of Candidatus Eiseniibacteriota bacterium. Taxonomy (GTDB): domain Bacteria; phylum Eisenbacteria; class RBG-16-71-46; order CAIMUX01; family WJJG01; genus JAZDGX01. The sequence goes on from JAZDGX010000243.1 coordinate 15,363, forward strand.
CCTGGAACTCGGCCGCAATGCCCTCGGAGCCCTCGTGACACGGGGACTCGCCGAAATCGCCCGCTTGGGAGTGCGCCTCGGGGCCCGGCAGGAGACTTTCCTCGGGCTGGCGGGCATCGGGGACCTCGTCATGACCTGCACCAGCCGTCTCAGCCGGAACTATCGTGTCGGTTTGGGCCTTGCGCGGGGCAGGGGCTTGGAGCAGATTCTGAACGAGCTCCAGATGGTGGCCGAGGGGGTGAGGACGTGCAGGTCGGCGCGTGAATTGGGCGTTCGTCTCGGCGTCGATCTGCCCATCACCGAGCAGGTCCATGCGGTCCTGTTCGAGTCCAAGCCCCCCCGCGAGGCGGTCCTCGATCTGATGCGGCGCCCGCTGAAGGCGGAGACCGGGGAGCAGCACCATGAATGATGCCCTGGAGAAACCCTACCGTTCCATTCGCGAAGTGAGCGAGGCGATGGGGGTCAAAGCGCACGTGCTGCGCTACTGGGAGACCCAGTTCTCCATGCTGCGGCCGCGGAAGAACCGAGCCGGGGTGCGGATGTACCGCCCGAAGGATCTCGAGCTTCTCAAGGAGATCCGCCATCTGCTCTACGATCGCGGCTTCACGATCGCCGGCGCGCGCCGGAAACTCCTGAATGAACGCAAGGGCGATGCGGAGCAGCTGCAGGCGACCGCGGGCGCGCGGGCGCAGCAGGAGTTCGACCTCGGCAACCGGGCTCAGCCGCTCTTGAAGGAGATCCGCCGGGAACTGGCGCAACTCCACGCCCTGCTGACCGGCATCCCGGGCCACCGGCCACCGCGGGAGGAGCTGCCCGCCGGCCGCAAGGCGCATCCCGTTGTGTAATGGCGGGAGCGCATGCCGTGGGTCGGGCCTGTGCGCCTTGGGTCTGCCCCGGCGGTCAACATCGGGCTTGCCGGTCCGATAACCTATCTGATAGCATGGCTCTTCGACATTCGTCGACGTCTTGGGTCGGGGCGTAGCGCAGCCCGGTAGCGCACTTGCATGGGGGGCAAGGGGTCGCTGGTTCAAATCCAGTCGCCCCGACCATTCTTCTCCGCCCGTGGCTTGCCTTCCGTACTCGCCGGTCTTGGATGGACACGCATGAACATCTTGCTGACCAATGACGACGGCATCGATGCCGTCGGTCTGGATACCCTGCGGCGGTCTCTGGAGGGCTTCGGTGAGCTTTGGGTGGTCGCTCCCGAGCGGGAGCACAGCGCCGCCAGCCACGCTCTCACGCTCCACGACCCCCTGAGGGTGCGCCGGCTGGGGGAGCGGGTCTTCTCCATCTCCGGCACGCCGACCGATTGCGTGCTGGTCGCGGTGCGCGGCATACGCGGGCTGATGGAGCCCAAGCCGGATCTCATCGTTTCCGGGATCAATCACGGCCCCAACATGGGCGACGACATCACCTACAGCGGGACAGTGGCCGCGGCGATCGAGGGGCGTTTGCTGGGCCTGCCGGCACTGGCTTTTTCCAACGCCGCCTGGCACCCCGAGCACTGGGAAGCCTCCGGCGAAGTGGTGCGTCGCGTAGCGAAGCTCTTTCTCGACGATCCGCGGCTACGCGCTTCGCTCGCAAATGTGAACATTCCCGATCTCCCCCTGAGCGAGATCCGCGGCATCCGCGTGACCCACCTGGGCAAGCGCAAATACCGCGACGAGATTGAGGCGCGCACCGATCCGCGCGGACGGATGTACTACTGGATCGGCGGAGAACCTCCCGTGTGGGAACCCGATCCCGAGAGCGATTTCGGGGCCGTTTCCTCGGGATGCGTCTCCGTGACGCCGCTGCGCCTCGATTGGACGGCGCGCGACGCCTTCGGTCTCTTCAGCGACTGGGAGAGCCGATGGCAGGCGCTCTGCCGCTATGCCGGCGACGAGACTCCGCGGTGACACACGACTATCCGCAAGCCCGCGCGCGGATGGTAGAGACTCAGCTGCGCGCCCGCGGCATCCGGGAGCCGCTCGTTATCGGCGCCTTCGAGGCCGTTGCGCGCCATCGCTTCGTTGACCCCGCGCTTTCCGCCGACGCTTACTCGGACCGGGCCCTGCCGATCGGTTGCGGCCAGACGATTTCGCAGCCCTTCATGACCGCACTCATGACCGAGCTCGTGCGGCCGGGGCCGGAGCACCGGGTCTTGGAGATCGGAACCGGATCGGGATACCAGGCGGCCATCCTGAGCCGCCTGGTGCGGGCCGTCTTCACGATCGAACGCATCGCCGCACTCGCCGAAAAGGCGAGAGCGGTGCTCGCCGATCTGGGGATCTCGAACGTCTTCCAGCGCGTGGGAGACGGTTCGGCGGGCTGGCCGGGGCACGCTCCGTATCACGGGATCCTGGTCACGGCCGGGGCACCGGAGATCCCACGCTCCCTGCTGGCGCAATTGGCCGACGGCGGCAGGCTGATCGCGCCCATAGGTTCGCGCGAAGATCAGCGCTTGACGGTGATCGAACGACATGGCGCGCAGTTCACGCCGGTGGAGCGGCTCGCGTGCGCTTTCGTCCCGCTCATCGGCAAGGAAGGCTGGAACGATGGCTGAGCAGATCGCCCGGTGGTTCGGTGATCTGCCCCACCTCCTCGGGATCTGATCCAATGTCCGGAGCAGAAACAGCCTTCCCGGGGTTCCTGGACCAGGTGGGGGGAACAGGGACGCATCACGGTGGAAAGGACGGGGGAGATAAAGGGTCTTGACCTGCTTGAAGCGAGGGCGCAAACTGATGATGTATGGTGAGGTCGGGGCGTAGCGCAGTCCGGTAGCGCACCTGGTTCGGGACTAGGGAGTCGCTGGTTCAAATCCAGTCGCCCCGACTGCCGACAAACCCGGCGGTGTATCCAAGGAGCCCCCCTACTGGAAAGGGGGGCGTATGGCAAAATTAGGGCTCTGCTCCAAGTCGGCTGCCAAACGGGTCCCCGTGCCCAAGCGCGCTCCAACGGCCGCACGGGCGACTGCGGCGGCCACCCTCACGGAATTGCTCGACCGGGGACAGCGCCTCGGCAGCCTGCAAGCCTCC
>JAZDGX010000244.1:0-2192 GCA_043806645.1 Candidatus Eiseniibacteriota bacterium
GGCCGAGCTGCACGCGGGTGATCCCAGCGGTGGGTTCGCGCGGGAAGCCTACGCCATCGCCCAGCGCGGACGCGCGCGTTCGCTGCTCGATCTGCTGGCCGAGAGCGAGGTCGATCTGCGCATCCATGCCGATCCCGCCTATCGCGAGCGGGAAACCGCGCTGCTGGACGACATCGCCGAGCAGTTGCGCCGCCTGGACGCTGCCCCCGACAGCGCGGCGTTCCTCTCGGCCGAGACGGCCCGCCTGGAACAGGATCTCGATCTGCTTGGGGGTGAGCTGCACCGCGTGGATCCACGCTACGGCGAGATCCGGTATGCACGCCCCCCCGAGTTGGCGGACGTGCAGGCCGCGATCCTCGCGCCCGACGAGCTGCTGCTCGAATACATCGTCGCGGAGGAGTCCTCCTTTCTGTGGGTCGTGACGACAAACTCGCTTGCCCTTCATCGACTCCCGCCACGCGGCCGGCTGGCGCCGGTCGTGCGCGAAGTCCTGGAGATGCTGGGCGACTACAACATCGCCGGGGCGGACCCGGCGTATTTCGTCGAGCCGGTGGAGGAGCTTTCGCAGTGGCTGCTGTCCGATGCCGCGCCCGATCTGCAGCGCTACCGCCGCGTCATCGTCGTGGCACATGACATTCTGAACTACCTGCCCTTTGAAGTGCTCTTCGCGCGGGGAGGACCGGAGTCTCCGCAATCCACGCCGGCGAACGCCCGGGGGTTCGCGGCGCTGCCCTTCCTGGTCTACGACCACGACATCCTCTACGTCCCATCGGTGGCCGTGCTGGGACGCCTGCGTGAAAGGAGCGCGGAGCAGGAACGGGCGCGTTCGCGCGCAGCCATGGGAGACTCCGGCCCGGGATCATCGCGGATCCTCCTGGTCGGAGATCCGGATTGCAGTGATGCGCAAGGCTTGAGCGTCTTCGCCCGCGCGGGGCTGGGAGAGACGGCGCCGCCCTTGCCCGATGCGCATGAAGAGCTTTCGCGAATCGCCTCTCTGTTTCCGCCGGCCCAGACGACGCGTCTCGAGGGGCGGGCGGCCAACCTGCACGCGTTGCGCGATGCGGCAGCGCAACCACACGACTATCTTCACTTCGCCGTGCATGGGATCTTCAACGAACGACGGCCGCGCTACTCCGGTTTGCTCCTCAGTCGCGCGCCCGGAGACGAGGATGACGGGTACTTGACCCTCGATGAGGCGTTCGGACTCGATCTCCCGTGCCGCCAGGTCGTGCTGTCCGCGTGCGCGAGCGCGCTGGGCGAAGACGTTCGCGGCGAAGGACTCTTGGGACTGACGCAGGCGTTCTTCTACAGCGGCACCGAGACGGTCGTCGCTTCGCTCTGGCCGGTCGCGGGTGAGGCGACCGCGCGATTCATGCGGATCTTCTACGAGGAATTGCTGGCGGCGCCCATACGCGATCGCGCCTCCGCGCTGGCGGAGGCCAAGCGTCGAATGTTAGAGGAAGCAGCCGCGGCCGATCACCCGGCTCTCGACACGGCCCATCCCTTCTTCTGGGCCCCCTTCATCCTGATCGGTTCGCCAGGCACGAAGACCGGAGGTTGATGTCATGCACGAGCGCAGGGGAGAGAAGCTCGGTTGGATCGGAGGATGGTGCGGAGGCTTCCTGTGGGCGGCGATCCTCGCCATTGTCCGGATGGCAGGGGCTCACTGGCTTCAAGGAATCATCGGGATCGTTCTCGTCGCGCTGGCGGGCGGGCTCATTCTTGCGTGCGCGCCCTGGAAACATCCCGCAACCCGGTACTGGAAACTCATGGCGCCGATCTATGCGGCTCTGGCCGCCTGTCTCGTCTGGAGCATATGGTCCTGGGGCGGCCTGCAGGGGGCGGGACTGAACGCGTGGTCCCTGGGGCTGCTGCTGCCGTTGTTGACGCCCTTCTGGACGGCGGGCGGCCGGCGCTGGTCGGATCAGAGGTGAGGCCTTTCCACCTGGGCGCGCGATGAGGGCTGAGACATTTCCGCCCGGACGAAGATGTCACGCACCCGCGGATGCATCCGCCGTTCGCTGGCCCGAATATCCCGGATGCGCTCGAGCGGCCGTTCCATGGCCCAGGCGCGGAACTGGGTGCCGCGGAGGGAACGGACGCGGTAGCCCACCGCCAGGATGGCATCCGGGCTATAGTGCTCGATCTTGCGGGCACCCTGCCGAATGCCTTCTTGGCGAACCATTCGGAAT
>JAZDGX010000245.1:0-17270 GCA_043806645.1 Candidatus Eiseniibacteriota bacterium
CTCTATCCCCTCAGTCTTCGGCATCGTGCGACTCCCTCACATCGATCAGGATCCGCGTCTCCCCATAGCTGCGGTCCCGCCACCGGCGCCATCCCGAATGCGGATGGAGCGGCGCCTCGCGCCGGGAACTCTCCAAGACCAGGGTCGCGTGGGCGCGCCATCGGATAGCGCTCGCGCCCACCACCCGCGACAGCCAAGCCTCGTCGATAGTGCCGTAGGGAGGATCGGCGAAGAGCAGGTCCACTTCAACGTCGCTTCCCGCGCGTCCCTCCAGGAAGGCGAACACATCGCAGGCGACGACCCTGCAGAGTCCCGCGGCGCCCAGGGTCCGAATGTTCTCCTCAAGCGCCCCGAGGGCGGCCGGAGCCGCTTCGACGAAAACCGCGCCCGCGGCCCCCCGGCTCAGCGCTTCCAGCCCCATGGCCCCGCTTCCGGCATAGAGGTCCACGACCCGCGCCCCGGGGAGGCGTGCGCCGAGGGCGTCGAACACCGCCTCCCTTACCCGCTCCTGCGTCGGCCGATGCTCCAGACCCGCGGGCGAGTCGAGCGCGCGCCCGCGCCACTGCCCGGCGACGATTCTCACGCCGCATCTCCTTCAGCTCCGCCCCTTCGGTCGGGCAGGCCTGCCTCCGGAAACGTCGGTGGAAGGTGCGAGGCCGAGGCGGCAAGAGGAGGCAGGGCCATCAACCGGAGCCGCCCTCCTCGCGGCGCTCGCGATCGGCTCCGGGCCGGCATTCATCTCGATCGTCCGTCCGGGGCATCGCCTCGGAAGCGACATCCCCCGGGCCGGTCGCGCCGGTGACCGGCCCCGTCGCCTTCGGCTCCGCCCGAGCCCCTTCGACGGCGGGGGATCCCAGCACCCTGGCCGTCCGCGGAGCTTCATTCTCGGGGGCGCGGATTATGCCCTCGAGATCGACTTCGCGCTGGACATCGCGCATCGCCCTGCGGAAGTCGCGCAATCCGGTCCCGATGGAGCGGGCGACCTCCGGAATGCGCTTGCCTCCAAAGAGCAGCAGGCCCACGACCACGATGACCAGGAACTCCTGCGTTCCAATGCCGAACATGCTGATCCTCGCGCAGTTGCGCCGCCTCCCCGAGCGGCCTCCCGCATAGTGCATGGAGGCGCTTGCACACTGCAAGCGGGTTCCCGAGGGGCCCACGGGTCCCCTCCCCACGTCCGGGGGTGTCGACCTGCGATCCTTTTCAATAGCAACAGGGTACGGGGTTTCCCCCCCTCCGGCAAGCAAGTGGACGCCCCCAGGCACGGCTTGTGCATCCCTTCCGGCGGGGTCAGCCGCCCGGGGCGAGGACTGGATGTCGAGCCGCAACTTCACATTCGACAACTCGATAGCCGGGGCCGAAAACAAGTAGAGAGGCGGCGGACGGGAGTCCATCCATGATCGCATGCATGCACCGAGGCCGGCGGATTCGGCGGACGCGCAGCGGGGCCGGATTCACCCTGGTCGAGCTGCTCGCTTCCCTGGTCATACTGTCCGTCGGGATCCTGGGTGTCGGGCGGCTGATGATCTTCTCGCAGCGCCACGCCTATCACGGGCGCAGCGAGACCTCCGCCGTGACACTCGCCGAGGAAATCCGCGAGAAGATCCTCAGCGAGAGTTTCAACGATCTGGTCAGCATCTTCGACGGCGTCGATACCACGATGCCCGCCACCGTCACGCTTCCCTGCAGCCCCTGGGCGACCCATCTGGCCGCTCAATTGGGACCCTCCGGCAGCGGTCGGATCTCGGTCCTGGAACCGGGCGAGGATGCGGACATCGTTGCAGGCATGGTCACGGTGCTGGTCGAAGTCTCCTGGGACCAAGACGGCGTGACCAAGACGGTGCCCGTGCGCTTCTCAATCAGTCGGATGGGGCTCTAGCCGGCGGCGCCGGCGATCCGGGGAGGAACCGCGGATGATGCGCGAACGACTCATGCGACGGTCACGGGAGCCGCACGGCGAGCGGGGCTCGGCGCTGCTCATCTCCATGCTCATTCTCGGAGCCCTTTCGATGATTGCGACGACCCTGGTCCTCAGCTCGGTGACCGAACGCAACACTTCGGGGTACTATAAGCAGTCGCTGCAGGCCCTCTCCGCCGCCGAATCGGGACTCGCCTTCGGCAAGCGGACCATCCAGGACATGAGCGCCACCATGGACGACTACGACAGCGACGGGCGCTCCGATTTCACCCTCACCGACACGCTGTCCTGGAACGGCAGCTACGATCTGGTCGCGGAGGCGACCGACATCACCGGCCTCGGCATCGCCGCCTACCGTTCCAACGGCTACACCCTCGTGGTGCAAGGCGAGTACCTGAGCGCCGCCCGGCGCGTGCGCGCCCAGATCGTTCACGACAGCTTTCTGAAGTATGCCCGCTTCGTCTCCGCCACCGGCACCTCCTGGTCGTGCGGGGCCGTGCTCACCGGCGAAGTCTACGCGGGGGGCGAGCTGGGTGTGCCCAACGACTGCGGCAGCGACGCGGTCCAGTTCCTCGAGTTCGTCGCCACTACCGGCGACATCCCCAATGCCGCCTACGCAGTTTTCTACCGCGGGTACGTGACCGGTGCCGATCCCATCGACCTGGAAAACTCGGTCGATTTCTCCGAGGTCCGCAGCCGCGCCCGCGGCCTGGCGCCCGAATGCGATTGCGAGGACCGGGGCGAGATCGGCATTTACCTCAACCTGGCCGGCGGGATCGATCCCCTCGGCATCGGCGCCGGTTCGCTTGACTTCGGCCTCTTCAACTTCTCGAATACGACGCTGGCCCCCCCCGACACGGTGATCACCTACAACGGAGCCGCCGTGCCGCACGGCGGGAGCGGCTCTCCGCTGCGCCGCAGCGAGTTCAACGGCATGATCTTTTTCGAGAATGACGCCAAGGTCGAGGGCCGCCTGGACGGGCGCAGCGGCACCTGCATTTCGGTCTTCGCGACCGACGATGTAATCGTGACCGACAACATCATCACCGGCCATACCGGCTTCGATCCGGCCACCGGCAATCCCAACGGCTCGGGCGATCCGGTCAATCTCGGTCTGATCGCATCCGACTACGTCTATCTCGATCGCTACACCCCACGCGTGCTGCAGGTCGACGCGGCCTTCATGTCCTGCCACTCCAACTGGCGCGTCATCGGCGGGACCGTCGCGGACCATCCCGTCTGCACCGGCCCCCTCGATCTCGACTGCGACGGCATCAGCGGGGAAACGCCCTACAACAACGATCCCCATCCCGGACAGGGCTGGGACGAGTTGAACGTCACTGCCGCCACCTGGGTGCTCAACATCAACGGACCGATGATCACCTATGACGGCGGAAACGCCTGGCCCTGGAACGACGCCGCGGTGCTCGCCGCCGCGACCGGGCCGACGCGGCGGTACAACTACGACATGGACGTCACGCAGTACCCGCCGCCTTGTTTTCCGGTGCCGCTCAATCTGTGGAAGGACGTTACCTGGACGGAGATCTTCGAGGTCGAGAGCACATTGGAGAGCCATCTGCCGCAATAGCCGTAGACGACGGGGGCGGCCGCGGCGGGCCGTCCGGACCCCCAATGCGAGGACAGGCGGACATGGGATCGAAACGCGCATTCAGGATCCACCCGGCGGCAGGGTTCAGCCTGACCGAACTGATGATCGTGCTCACCATCGCCGGCATCCTGTTCACGATGGCCGTGCCCAATTTCGTCCGCCTCACCTCCCGCGACCGGGTCGAGAGCGCCGCCTATGACGTCCACCGCACCTTGATCCTGGCCCGGCAGAAGGCGCTTGCGGGGCGCACCTCCTACCGCATCACCATTCTTCCCGGCGGGACGAGCCTGCGCGTCGAGCGCCGCGTGGACGGCGCCTGGGTGCCCGATCCCGCGGAGGACATCCTGATTCACGAGTCGGTCCAGTTGACGACCGAATTCGGGGGCGATCCCGACAACGCCGACATGGTGATCGAGCCGCAGGGCACCGTGCTGGCCGAAGACGCTCCCGCGCTCTTCCGGTTCAGCAACGAGCGCGCCGACAGCGCCCTCGTGCGCGCCGTCCGGACCGGCCGCATTCGAACGCGAACGATGTAGAGGCCATGGGGCGCCCGCAGGAAGCGAAACGGGGGTAGGTTCATGTTCACGCCATCGATGCAATGCGGGTCGGCGACGCGCTCGCGCGGCGCGGGCCAAGCCATGTGCCCGGCGCGCCGGGGCGGTTTCACGCTGACGGAAATGATGGTGGTCGTGCTGATCATGGGCATCGTGGCCACCGGGCTCTATCAGGTCCTCACGACCAGCCGCGCCAGCTACGAGCAGCAAAAGGTCACCCTGGAAATGCAGCAAAACGCCCGGGTGGCCATCGAGTCGATCGCGGACGATTTCCGCCACGTCAGTTACGGCAAGGACCCCACTCAGCCTTCCATCCACTACGCCGGTCCCGACTCGGTCACCTTCGTGGCCGACATCATGCAGGACATCCCGGGCGCGGAGCGGATCAGCTACTCGTTGAGCCTGGAGGGAGACGAGGACACTCCCAATCCGTTCGACACCGTGATGCTGAAGACCGTCGCCGACTCGGGCGGGGTGGTGCTCCTGCAGGAGGCGCAATCCTACGGGATCAAGTTCGCCGGCCTCGCTTTCGAGTACTTCAACGGCGCGGGCGTGGCGCTGGCCAATCCGGTGCCGCATCCCGAGCTGATCGGTGAGGTGATGATCCAGGTGACGGCGGTGGAACCGCGTGAGCACAAGCGGACGGGCACCTACATGGAGGAGACGCTGGGCACGACGGTCTACCCGCGCAATCTCCCGCTCACGCCCGCCCGCAGCCGGCCCTCCATGCCGCAGATCGGAACGCTGACCGTGCCCAACTGCGAGAGCGTGACCGTGCCCTGGAGCACGCCGACCACCCATACCGATGGAACCGCGCTGCCGCTCGAAGACATCAGCCATTTTACCGTCTACTTCGGGACGCACCCGGATTCCATGGGCCTCTTCTGTCGCACCGCGCGCACGATCAATCAGTGGACGGTTTCCGGAATGATCGGCGGCCACCACTACTACTTCGGGGTCACCTGCACCAGCCGCGCCGGCGTCGAGAGCTATGCGGGCATGGCGCAGCTCGATCTGACCTCGCCGCGCTATCCCGACATCCCCGCCAATCTCACCTGGCAGGTCAATCCCTCGGGACCCGGCGTGCGCCTCGATTGGACTGCCGTCACGACCTTCGAGGACGCCACCCCGATCACGACGAGCCTCACCTACGGCATCTACCGTTCGTCGACGGCGGGCGTCGTGCCAACCGCGCCCAACCGCATCGCCGTCGTGCCCTATTCCAACTGGTATGTCGATACGACGCTCACCGAATGCGACGACTTCTACTATATCGTGACCGCCCAGGCGTGCGGGAACGAAGGCACGCCCTCCGCGGAGCTGAATGTCTCCTTCCCCTCCGCCCCGCGCTGCGTCGCGGGCATCAGCCTGGAGCTGACCGAATACAACGGAGAGGTCCTCGTCGCCTGGACCCCGCCGACCCAGCGTGCCGACGGCAGCGCCCTGGCGAGCGATGAGATCAGCAACTTCCGCATCTTCTACCAGATGACCCCTTACATTCACGACACCTACGTCGACGTCCCGGGGGGCTATACGGACGCCGTGGTCACGGGGCTCGCGGGCTGTGAGGTCTACTACTTCAACGTGACCGCCATCGATGACTGCGGACATCCGGGGGCGGTCTGCGACTACAACGAAACGAGCATCCGCACCGCCGACCCGTGCGATCCCGAGCCGCCCGCCGCCATTGCCGCCCTGCACGCCTTCTCCGGACCCGATCGTGTGGACCTTTCCTGGGCCGCCAACCAGACCGACTGCGATCTCGACGGCTACTTCGTCTACTACGGCCCCCAGACGGGCGGTCCGTACAACGGCACGGGTGCAACTCAGGGTCCCTCGCCCGTCTACTTCGACGGAGCGCTCGTGCTGGACGGCGATTCCTGCCGGGCCGCCCTGACCGGCCTGGAGCCGTGCGCCAGCTACGCGATCGTGGTCAAGGCCGCCGACAGTTGCGACCCGGCCAACCAAGGCGCGCCCTCACCGGAGGCGCTCCTCCAGACCGAATGCACTCCCTGCGCCGCCCAAGCCGGATGCGCCGGCTACCTGGCCAATGGAACCGGCTATCCGAACGTCCGCCTGGAGATCTATCCCACCGACGGCCAGAGCCTCACCCTCTCGGCCCTGACCGGGGAATGGAGCGGCGCCGCCTTGATCGACCAGGTTTGGGCGGGCCGGCCCCTGGTCAAGGTATGGGACTCCGACGGCACCGCGGGAGACGATGGGAATGTCGGGCTCCAACCGAGCGGCACGGTCCTCGATGTGGATGATTTCGACGTGCCTTCCTCGGCCCACCAATACGACGGGCTGCCATTGATGCTCGCCTTCGACACCGACCAGCGCGGCCAGTCGCTGGAGCTCGGCTTTCAGACCGCCGACGGCCAGTGCGTCACCGACTCCCGCATCATCACCGAAGGTCTCTTCTTCGATGATTTCGACGACGCCAACTACACCGGCTGGACCGTGATCAGCGGCACCTGGTCGGCCGCCACCCGCGAACTCTACCAGTCGAGCTCGACCAGCACGCGCATGATCGTCGCGCCCGGGGATCGCACCGACTGCGCCTACGAGGCCAAGGTGAAGGCGACCAGCGGAACCAATCCCTACATCATCTTCCGCTATGTCAACTCGACCAACTACTACACGTTTGGCATCGTGCCCACGGATGACACCGCCCGCCTGGGGCGCGTCCAGAGCGGCACGTTCTATACGACCGCGACAACGCCTTTCACCTGCTCGACCAACACGTGGTACTTGCTGCGAGTGGAGGTCGTCGGCAAGACGGCCCGGGCGTATGTCAACTGCCAGCAGGTGCTCCAGGTGACCGACAACGCGATGGGCGCGACGGGCAAGATCGGACTGCGGACCTACGCGACCCGCGCCTACTTCGACGACATCCGGGTGATGGCACACAGCGCGCTGCCGTAGGCGACATGACCGTGGACGAAGCCCGCGTCAGCCGCGCTCGGGTTCGTCCGCATCCCAGCTCAGCAGGGCCGATCCGGGCGCGGCGCCGATCTCGGCGGCGACCAGCGGGTCCTTGACAGCCGCTGCGCGCAGGACGGGGCAGCGGAAACGGGTCGGCCAGTTGGTTTCGATCGCCCGGCCCTGCCCCTCGATCAGCAGCCATGCCGTCCCCTGCGCCGCTCGATTCAGCGCATCCCCCACATGCCGCACATCGATGCCCGGCGATCCCGTGCCGCTGGCCACGAGTTCGAGCCTCCCGGCGGCCATGGCCTGCGCCACGGGACAGGCCGGCACATCCCTCAACAACGCCAAATGCGCGCGCGCCTCGTCCACGCTCACGTCATTCGAAGCCGGCAGGGAGTTGACGACGAGCTTCACCGCCCAGCGCCGCGCAAAGAAGAGCGCGGCGGGCAGAACGCCAAGCAGGAAATCGGCGCCCGCGTTGTCGGCGAAGAGCAGCATGTGCCCTGACGCCGGAGCATCGAGCGGGCGCGCGGGGCCCAGCAGCAGATCGCGCCGCCCGGCGTCCATCCGCTCCAGGCTCTGCCGCGCCGCCTTTGCGAATCGGCGCCGCGCCCCTTCCATGTCCAGACTGCCCCGACGGAAGGCCTCGCGCGTCGCGCCCGATCCGAGGTCGAAGAGGTTGCCGGCCAACAGATCGCCCAGCACCGTCGCCAGAGCCCCCTCCGTGGGAGAGGCTTCGCCGGAGCGCCAAGCCCGCGACAGCGCTTCCGAGGCCTCCGGCAGCCAGCGGCTCGCCTCCCGAGCCTTGATGCCCCGGTAGGGGTCGGAGAGGTCGTGGCCGCGCAGCAGATGCTCGCGCACCAGGGTCGCATGGTGCACGGTGCGGATTTCCCCCGCCCGCCCGCGGTCCAGATCGTCCAGGAGCCGCTCGAAGATGGCCAGCGCGCGCGCGGCGCGCCGCCGCTCGGCATCCCACCCCGCGGCCCCGAGGACTTCGAGCAGGTAGCGGGCATTGCTCCTCAGCAATGCCGTCCAATGCGGGATGATGTCACGGCGCTCGGCCAGGTCCCAAAGTCCCGGCAGCTCCGGCAGCTTGCGGCAGAGGTCGAACACCCGGCCCGGCGGGGCGGGCACCCAATGGCGCCAGTCTTCTTCGCCATGGATCTGCTGCATCGCTCCCCCCGCGGCGCACCGGGATCGGCGCGCCGCCCCCGCCCGCGCGCCACGGCGGTTGACAGGCGCATATCCCTGCGGTCATCGTCCCGGCCAGAGCGCAGCGACCTCCGCTTTCACACGCTCGCTGGACCGGCTCGGCGCAACTCGCGCCGCGAGCAAGCCGACGCACTTTCTAGGGAGGCGAGTCCATGCCGCACGTCCAAATCGTCGGCCGTTGCCGCGTGCGCGATCTGCACGCTCCCCTGGCCGAGTTCCTCGCCGCGGCGCCGCCGGAGGTCCTCAAGATCCAGGGAGCCTACCTGGACCGGGAGGGCCGGCACCTGATCCTCGAGGCAATCGTCGTAGAACAGTATCTGCGTCAGACCTTCTTCCTGCTGATCCGCGAGGAGGAAGGCGCCCTGATCGTGCGCTGCCACCCCTTTTCCGCGCCGCAGAAGACGCCGGGCGTGAAGCGCCTCATCGCGCGCATCGCGCTCCGCTGTCTCGAGCAATACCCGGCGGCCAGAATCGGCAACACGAATCTGCGGGAGTATCTCCCCCCCGCGGATCCCCCGCCCACGCCGCGACCGGCGGATTCCCCGCCGGCACAAGGCTAGTGTTCCGAACGCCCCGTCGCTCCCCCCGCGGGCCGCTTCCGGAAAGCGTCGAACAGATCGATCGGGATCGGGAAGATGATCGTCGAGTTGTGCTCCGCCGAGATGTCATTCAAGGTCTGCAGGTAACGCAGCTGTAGCGCCGTCGGATCGCGGCTGAGCACGATCGCCGCTTCGGCCAGCTTCTCGGCCGCCTGCGCTTCGCCTTGGGCTGCGATCACCTTGGCGCGCCGCTCGCGCTCGGCCTCGGCCTGGCGCGCCATCGCCCGCTTCATCTCGATCGGCAGGTCGACATCCTTGACCTCGACCGCCGCCACCTTGATCCCCCAGGGGTCGGTCTGCGCATCGATGATCGCCTGCAGTTCCGCGTTGATCTTGTCGCGTTCAGCGAGCAGATCGTCCAACTCGGCTTGGCCGACCACGCTGCGCAACGTGGTTTGGGAAAGCTGCGACGTGGCGTAGAGGAAATTCTCGACCTCGACCACCGAACGAGCCGGGTCCATGACCCGGAAGTAGATCACCGCATTCACCTTGACCGAAACGTTGTCGCGCGTGATCACATCCTGAGGCGGCACATCCATCACCACCGTGCGCAAGCTCACCTTGACCATCCGATCGATGATCGGCACGAGGATGATCAGCCCCGGTCCCCTGACCCCCACCATCCGTCCCAACCGGAAGATCACCGCGCGCTCGTACTCGCGCAACACCCGGATGGCGTTGGAGAGAAGCATGAGCACGAGAACGAGTAGGATCGCAAACGGTGTGAACCCCATGATCGCTACCTCCCTGTTCCCCCCGCCGGCGGGGAAGATTGCACCGTGACCGGCTCCACCTCCAGACGGTTTCCGTTCACCCGGCGGACGCGCACGGGTTTGCCGGCCGTGACCGGCGGGAACGAGACCGCGGTCCAGATCTCGCCGTGAACAAACACCCGCCCCTCCGGGGCCAAATCGGTCCGCGCCTCGCCTACTTCTCCCACCAGCCCCTCCGCCCCGGTCACGCTGCGCCGGGTCTGCGCCCGGATCGCGAGCACTACGGCGAGCAGGAACAGCCCCGCGACGACGACCACGCTCGGCACGATCACGCCGAGCGAGAGCGCCGCTCCGAACATGCTCTTCTCGAACAGCATGAACGAGCCGAAGAGCAATGCGGCGATGCCGCCTATCGCAAGGGCCCCAAAGCTGGTCACTTTGATCTCCAGGATAAAGAGGATGACGGCAAGCACGATCAAGGCCACCCCCACCGCGCGCACGGGCAGCAGCTGCAGTGCGAAGAAGGCGAGCAGGAGCGCCAGGCCGCCGACGATGCCGGGGAAAAGGGCCCCCGGATGGGAAAGCTCGAAGAAGATGCCCAGCACGCCCAGCAGGAGCAACATGTAGGCGATATTCGGATTGGCGATGGCTCCCAGGACCTGGTCGCGCAGGTTCATCTTGAGTTCCACAATCGCTGCACCTGCGGTGGCGAGGGTTCGCGGACCCCCGGCCGTATCGACAACCCGCCCGTCGATCTGCTGCAGCAGATCCTCGGGCGTGCCGGCGATCAGATCGATCACGTTCAGCGCGCGCGCTTCGTCGGCCGGGACCGACACGCTTTGCCGCACCGCCTTCTCGGCCCAGTCGGCATTGCGCCCGCGCTGGCTCGCCAGAGAACGCACGTAGGCGACCGCATCGTTGGTCACCTTGGCCAGCATGGTCGTGTCGATTTGGGCGTCGGTTCCCGGAATCCCGCCGCCGATGGCTACCGGATGCGCCGCCCCCAGATTCGTTCCCGGCGCCATGGCCGCAACATGCGCCGCCATCATCAGGAACACCCCCGCCGAAGCGGCGCGCGATCCCGGTGGATAGACGAAGACGACGACCGGCACGGGCGAGGAGAGGATGCCCTTGATCATCTGGCGCATCGAGAGATCGAGGCCTCCCGGCGTGTCGAGGGCGATGACGAGCACGCCGAGGGATTTGTGCTGCGCCCAGGAGAGGGCGCGATCGACGAAGCCGGCGGTGGCGGGCTGCACGGCATCGGCGATCCGGATCCATCCCACGGGGGAAGGATCCCCGCTGGATGAAGTCACGGGGACATCGGCCGCGATCCCGCCGGAGGTGTCCGCGACAGTCTGCCCGCGCAGGCCCTCGTCTGAACCGGAAGGGCCCGCGGGGCGGTCCATTGCCTGCGCAAATGCCGCCGAGGCGGCCGCCGCAACAAGCAGGATCACCGCGACTGGAATGAAACGCCGCATCATCCGGGGGATCCTAACGCCTGCGGCGGTCCGGGGAAAGCCCTAGAATGTCGCGCGCAATCGTCCCCGCCATGCGCGGGTTCTCGCGGAGCCGGCGTGTGGAGTAGGCGTACCATTGGCGTCCGTACGGCACGTAGACGCGCAGGGGATGCCCGCCCCCCACGATCACTTCGCGCAGGCGCTCCGCGACCCCCAGAAGCATCTGGAACTCATAGCGGTCCGCGGCCAACCCCAGCCGGTGGACCAGATGCATCGCTTCCGCCACCAGCAATTCGTCATGCGTGGCGATGCCGACATGGGAGCCGCCTTTGAGAAGCACCTCGAGCGTGTAGAGGAAACTGCGGCGGATCACCTCGCGATCGCGCCAGGAAATCGCGTAGGGCTCGATGTAGATGCCCTTGCAGAGCCGGACATTGGTCTTCGTCCGTGCCAATTCGGCGGCGTCGGCAACGGTGCGGCGCAGGCAGGCCTGCAGTACCACCCCGATGTTGTCGAACTCCCCGCGCAGCCTGCGGTAGACGTCCAGGGTGGCGTCGGTGGTCTGCGCATCTTCCATGTCGATGCGCACGAAGGTGCCGAGATCGCGGGCGAGTGCGGCCAGCGGCCGGATGTTCTCACAGGCAAAATCGTTCCCGAACGCGAGCCCGAACATCGTCGGTTTGATCGAGACGTTGCCATCGATGCGCGCCTCGTGCAGGGCGGGGAGCAGCTCGAGGTAGGCGTCGCGCGCCGCGAGCGCCTGTTCGCGTCTCTGGATATGCTCGCCCAAAACGTCCATCGTCACCCGGCAACCCGCCGCGTTCAGGCGCCGCGACTCGGCGATCGCAGCGGCGGCGGTTTCCCCGGCGATGTAGCGCCGCGAGAAGAAACCCACCACCGGTTTCGGAACGACGGGCAGGACGCCGATGATCATCCGGTCGAAGACGCTCACATCCACCTCCCCCCAGCATGCCGGCGGTGTCCGGGGCCGGCTCCGCGCCCGGGCCCGTTCTCGCCCCACGCGCAGCAGGTCGGGTCACGGAATCGGGGATAGTACGCTTGGGTAGAACCGGGTGTAAAGAGCGGCGGCGGATGGATGCGCAGGCCGAGTGCGGACCGAGGCCGGGAGGAGCCGAGTTCGGCGTGAACCGAGGCCGGGAGGTGCTGAGTTCGGCATGCACCGAGGCCGGGAGGTGCCCGAGTTCGGGTTGTCGGGCACGGGCGCGCCACGTAGACTTCCCCGGCGGGTGCCGCGCGATCGTCCGGAGGCCTTGGCGATTGCCGACCCCGGAATCGGATGCGGTGCCACGCGGGATCCGTCACCGCCACATACGAACGGGGCGCGGGAGAAAAGGATTGAGCGACCAAGGACGACTGCCGTGTGCGCGCCGCGCCGCCCTTCGCGGCAGGGTACCCTGGGCGCTCGCCATGCTCGCGTGGGCCACGGGATCGCTGTGGGCCGCCGAACCTACCCTCCCCCCGGCCGCGCCGGCCGGCGAGCTTTCCGACTGGATGCTGCGGCACGACGCCTCGACCGGAGCGCTGCGTCTCGGAGTCCGCGGCGCGGCCCGAGCCGCCACGGCGTTTCCCCCGGCATCCCTCTCCTTGGCCGGCGATCGAGCGGCGGACTTCATCGCGGGACGCGCGAAAGCTTTCGGCGTCCCGGCCAGCGACCTGCGCCCCGGCGCCGCGCGCCGCGTCGGGAAGCTGATTCTGCTCGACTACGCCCAATTCCATGGGGACTTGCCGGTCGAGGGAGCCCGCCTGACGCTGGCTTGCGACCCGCGCGGGGAGGCGCTTCTTTTCCATTCCACCCTGGCCGAGACCATCGATCTGCCGCAGGCCGAACCACAGCTTTCAAACTCCCAGGCCCGCGAGCAAGCCCGGCGGGCCTTGCCCGAAGCCAGCCTCGGGGCGGACTTCGAATGGATTCAGGAGCAACTTGTGGTCCTCCCGCGCGGCGCCCTGTCTCCCCAGGCTTTCGACACGGGCGGGAGCGAGCCGAGTTCCCCCGTGCAGCCCCCCACCGACCGGAGGGTCTGGCGGCTCCTGTGCCGCACGCGCCACCCGGCGGGAGTCTGGAGGATGCTGGTCGATGCCGTCAGCGGGGAGGTCCTGGAGATGCGCTCGCTCGTCTTCTCCATGGCTCCCCCGGATGGCGGTGCTCCGGACTCGCGCGGCGGCGAGGATCCTCCCGCTGCCGGCGTGCGCGACCCCCGGCCTTCCGCCGTAGAGGCGCGGCGCACGGACGGAGTCGTTCTCGGCCGCGTGCACCAGCCCGATCCCTGGTCGGCGGAGCGGACGAGACCCTTCCCGCATCTTAAAGTGGCGGCCCTCGAGGAAACGACCCTGGTCGCCGGCGGCTTCACCGACTCCCTGGGTCGCTTCGATTTCCCCGGCGCCGAGGGCGCAAGCAGCCTGCTCGCCGCCCTCGAGGGGCGGTTCTGCGCGATCCACCGCGGAAACCTCGCGGTCCCTCCGACCTCCTGGACGGGCACGCCCCGGGATACGATTCTCTGGGAGGCGGGCAATTCCGCGGATGCGGAGCGCGAGGCCTACCTCGCCGTCAACCACGTGCACGACCGCCTGCGGAGCGTGGCCGGCGGCGCCGGTCTGCCCGCGCCCTTCACACTGCTCGACCAGCCCGTACCCGTCGTCGTCGACGACGAGGAGCTCGACTGCAACGCGTACGCCTACGCCGACCCGGAAAGCCCCTGGCTGCGTTTCTCCCCGGCGAATGAACCCTGCCCCTCGCTCGGACGCGTCAGCGCCGTGGTCTATCACGAATACGCCCATCTCATCACCTTCCTCGCCTACTGGCCCGATCTGGCCGTCCCGGAACTCAGCGAAGGATTCGCCGATTTCCATTCCGTCTCGCTCGCCGACACACCCCTGGTAGCACTGGGATGGCAGGGCCCCGGCACGTGGTTGCGTGATCTCGAGCAGGAGCTTTCCCGGCCCCTCGATCCTGTCTGTGCGCTGGATCCGCATTGCGCCGGTGTGCTGATCGCCGGAGCGCTCTGGGACATGCGGGCGGGACTGATCGACGAAATCCCCGACCGAGATGCGGCTGTCCACCTGGCGGAGACGCTGTTTCACTTCATGCGCCTGGGCCGCCCGACATCCTCCGAAGCGTGCCTCTGGCACCTGCTCCTGCAGGACGACGACGACGCCAATCTCTCCAATGGCACTCCGCACCTGGAGTCGATCGCGGCGGGCTTCGAGCAGCGCCGCATCGCGGACTTCACGCCGCATCTCGCTCACGAGCCCATGCGCGATCAGATCGACGCGGGATCTCCCGACACGCTCCGGATGAACGCCTGGAGTCTCTACCCTCTCGCGGAGGCGCGACTTCACTTCCGCGTGAGCGGCGGCGCATTCTCGGCCTGCGCGATGGAGAGAGTGCCCGCACGGTCGGCGACCGAAACGCCTGTCTATCGAGCGATCCTCCCGGCAGCCGCGGCGGGCGCGCGGATCGAGTACTACCTCACCGCGAGCGATTCCCACGGCCACACGGCGGCGCTTCCCGCCGACGCTCCTTCCGCGGTCTTCTCCTTCCGCGTCGGTCCGGACGACACCGCACCGGTGATCCAGCATCGATCCCCCCTCCTGGCTTCGGAGAACCCGGGCAGCCTGCGGATCGTGGCGAAGATCGAGGACAATCGCGACACGCTCGCCTTCGCCTTCGTGGACGCATCGCTCGTGCGCGACGCGGCGTCCGAATGGCTGCGGAGTTTTGCTCTTTCGCCAAAGGCAAGCGGATCCCCTTGGCACGAAGCCCTGATCGAGGCGGGCGAGCTGCAGCCCGGGGACCGAATCCTCTACGGCCTGAGAGCGGGGGATGTCTCTCCCGGCAACAACACGGCCCGCAATCCCGAAGCCGGAGCACATGCGCTGGATGTCGTGCCCGGGTATGCGTGGGATTTCGAAACGCCCTCGGATCTGGTGCTCCAAGGCTGGGAAGTCGTGCCGGTCGAGGCCCAGGATGCCGCCTTTCCGGCACCCTCCGGAGATCACGTGGTCAGGGCGGCTCATTCCGGGCGGGAGGCGCGTTCGCCCGCCCTCATGATCGGGGATTCCGCCTCCCTGGTCTGCCCCTTTCTCGATCTGCGCGACTGGACGCATGCACGGTTCGATTTCTCGAGCCGCGCCGAGGATGGAACACTGCCCGAAGCCGCGGACGTCCAGGCTCGCGGCGCGGCGGCAGGCCCCTGGATCACTCTCGCCCCCCTCGCTCCCCTGCCGGTTTTCCCAGACTTGACCGAGGATGGCCCCGCTTCCTGGATGCGCCTTTCAGTTCCGCTCGACGCCTTTGCAGGAGACAGTGCGCAGGTTCGCATTCTCTGGGCGCCGGGACCGGCCGCCGCCGAATCGTCCTGGATGGTGGACGATCTGTGCATCCTCGCGGCGCCGGCGCTCCCCCCGCCCTCGGAGCTCAGCGCATCCAGCGGCGAAGACGGGCAGGTCACGCTGGATTGGCAGCCGCCCGATCAAGATTTGGCAAGGGGCCGACACATCCTCGGGTACGCCATCTACCGCGCCCGCCTGCCGGGCGGAGGCGGCCCTAGGATCGCCTTTCCTCCGTCATATGTAATGTCTTACACAGACGTCACATCCGAGAATGGGCTCGACTACTACTATAGCGTCTCGGCGCTCTACGAAGAAGGCGAAAGCCCCCGCACGCCCGAGGTCAGGGGAGCGCCCTTCCGCAGCCTGCTCGAATTGCCCTACCCGGCGCTCGAGGGAGTCTTCACGGATGGGGGCACCGGCGCGGACACGCTCCTCGTCTCCAACGCCGGCACCGGCTCGCTTTCTCTGGAGTTCGTCCTTGCCGATCCGAGCGAGTCCTGGAAGGAGACCGCCATACGGCTGCCCCTGCGTGGCGGGTCCCCTGCAGGCTTCCGGCGCATCGCCGACGATCCGCCCGATTCTCCCGAGACCGATCTCAGCTACCTCGCCTTCCGCGAGGTTTCCGGCCGGCTCGTTCTGCGCATCGGTCTCCACCGGCCCCTGCCCGATCCCGAAACGAGCTTCACGCTGTTCATGCTGTTCGATACCGATCTCTCGTTGGCGACGGGCCTCGCGGGGCGCGCCGTGGGCGGAGATCTGCTGTTGGCCATGGGACGCGGCGTATTCGAGCAGACGCAGCACCGGAGCATCAGCGCACTGCTCGACGAGCGCTACGAATTCCTGGGAACGCCCTCCGGACTCATCCTGCAGGAGGGCGCCGATTCCATCGAGGTCGGCATCCCGCTCAGCTTTCTGGGAACAGCGGACTCCATCGCCTGCGAAATCAAAGTCCAGCTCGAAGCGCCGGGCGGCACGCGCTTCGCCTTGGCGCAGCCCGAGCCGATGCGGATTCTCTTCGAGCAGGAGGCGGCCGGCGACCGGTTCCCCGATGCCCCTGCTTCTTCTTCGTGGCTGGCGCTCTCGACGCGCTCCGCGACCGCGCGCCCCGGATCTCCCTTCCCGCTGGAGCTGACCTATGACTTCGCAGGGCGGCCGGAACTCGCCGGGCGCGCGAAGCTCTTCATCCGCTCCAACGACGCGGATCGCCCGCTGACCGCGCTTCCCATCCTGGTCCGGCGAGCGCCCGGCGACTGGATCACCCGTCTCGTCCTCGAGCGCCCGGCCCCCAATCCCTTTTCCACCTCGACCGACATCCGCTTGCGGGTACCCGCGGGGACTGCTTGGCGTGTCGATGTCGTGGACGCTTCGGGCAGGCTCGTGCGCCGCCTGGCGGCGGGCCGATCCTCAGCGGCCGAGATCCTGCCCCTCCCCTGGGATGGGCGCCGCAACGACGGCAGCGCCGCGGAGTCCGGCTGCTATTTCGTCGTCGCCCGTGCGGGCCGCGAAGAGAATCACCGGCGCGTGTTGCTGATCCGGTGATATGGAACGACCCTGTCAAGGGGTCACGGAGGCCGTTTCCCTGGGTGGGGGGCGGCCTTCGCCTTTCTGGTGTGTGGTTTCGAGGGGGATGGAGAAGGCAGGGCGCTTCGACGAGTCACGCTGATATTCGCGGGTTGCGCCGGCGTCCCGGCCAGAGCCGCATGACTGTGATCCGTCGGGAGAGTGCGCGGTCCAGTGTCGCGAGTTTGAGACCTTGCGGGCTCTATCGCATATCGGACCCGCACTCTCTCCAGATCGTGCCGGCCTTCTCCGTCCATCCTCACGCCATTCCTGCCAGATTCCCGGGGATTCCTGACCTTACTTCGCGTCTGGGATTGGGGGGCCCTGCAGGACCGCCCAGAGATATCCGGCCAACTCCCGCGCCATG
>JAZDGX010000246.1:0-2600 GCA_043806645.1 Candidatus Eiseniibacteriota bacterium
TTGATGATCCTCCAGGACCGGGAGCTGATGCAGGAGATCATCGCCGCAGTCAAGGCGGAGCGGATGAACGTCGCCTATGTCGTCCGGCGGGCGTTCCTCGCCAAGGCGCACTACCTGGAATCCCTCTCGAGCGAGGTCTTCCGCGCCCGCGCCGCCGACGTGCGGGACGTGCAGGAGCGGCTGCTGTCGCGCCTGCTGGGAAGATCGGGCGCCTCGATCGCCAATGCCCCGCACGGGAGCATCGTCGTTGCGCGCGAGATCGCGCCGAGCGAAACCGCCGCCCTGTCGCCCGAAGGCGTGGTCGCGTTGGTCACCCAGCAGGGTACGCTCATGTCGCACGTTACGATCCTGTCGCGATCGCGGGGCGTGCCGGCCGTCATCGGTGTGGAGCAGGCGTTGGAGAGGATCCCTCACGGCGCGCCGTTGCTGATCGACGGAGAGCGCGGTCAAGTGATCTGCTGGCCGGACGAGGCTGACATCCGGCGCCACCACACCACGCGGGAACGCGAGCGGCGCATCGGCCGGCTTCTCTCTTCCCGCGATCGCGGACCGGCGGCCACGCACGACGGCCGACGGGTGCCCGTCGGAGCCAACCTCGAGCGTCCCGAGGATGCAGCGGCCGCGCGGGAGTCGGGAGCGGAAGGGGTCGGGCTGTTTCGCACGGAGTTTCTTTTCATGAATGCCGATTCGATCCCCGGCGAAGAGGCGCAGTGGGCCGCCTACCAGGAAGTCGTGCGCAACTACCAGGATGCCATGGTAACGATTCGCACGCTCGATCTGGGAGGCGACAAGGTCCCCGGCTTGATCGGCATCGCGCGCGAGGAGAATCCGTTCCTGGGGCTGCGCGGCATCCGCTTCTGCCTCGAGCATCCCGAGTTGTTCCTCTCCCAGGTGCGCGCGTTGCTGCGGGCGGCGGTGGGGGGGAACCTCCGCCTGCTGCTGCCGATGGTGAGTGGGATCGGCGAACTGCGCGAGACGCGGGCCATCATCGCTCGCGCCGCGGACCAGCTGCGCGACGAAGGCTACCCGATTCCCGCCAGGGTGCCGGTCGGGGTGATGATCGAAGTGCCCTCGGCGGTCTGGATGAGCGACGCGTTGGCCCGCGAGGCGGACTACTTCAGCATCGGCTCGAACGATCTCATCCAATACTGCCTGGCCGTCGACCGGGGCAATGCCCACGTGGCCCATCTCTACGATGCGCTCGATCCCGCCTTCCTGAGGGCGCTCGATCTGACCGTGCGTAATGCCCACGCCGCCGGCATCCGCGTCGGCTCCTGCGGCGAGATGTCGGGGGAACTGCCGGGACTGTTGCTGCTGGTCGGGCTGGGCGTGGACGAGCTCAGCGTGGCTCCCTTTCTGATCGCCCGGACCAAGGCGATTCTGGCCGGAGTCGAGGTCGAGGAACTCCGCGGGCTGGCGGGGCGCTGCCTGGAGGCGGCCGCGGTGGAGGATGTCCGTCGCATCGTGCGGGAGGGCCTGCGTGTCTACCCGCAATTCTTGTGCGAGGAGCGGGAAGGGTCTCTCACCTGCTTCTGGGATCCGGAGAGAGACTGAGAGCGGCGAACGCGGCCCGCGGCGGGCCGTCCGAATCGGGGGAGGTTCATGAAACCGGTTGCCATCGTCCCGGCGGCGGGCATTGGGACGCGCCTGCGTCCGCAGACGAACACCATTCCCAAAGCGCTTCTCAATGTCGCGGGCAAGCCGATTCTGGCGCACATCCTCGATGCCTTGCTGGGCCACGGTATCGAACGGGTCGTCGTCGTGGTCGGCTATCACGGCGATCGGGTGCGCGAGTACCTGGCCGATCGCTATCGCAGCGGTGTGGAGGTGGTCGAGCAGGAGGAGCGGCTGGGGCTCGGGCACGCCGTCCACACGACGAGCGCGGCCGTGCGATCGGGGCCGGTGCTGATTGTGCTCGGCGACACGATTGTCGAGCCCGAGTGGGGTGATTTCCTGGGGGGCGAGCAGGCGGTGATCGGCGTGAAGGAGGTGGACGACCCGCGCCGCTTCGGGGTCGTGCAGATCGAGGGGGAGCGCGTGGTTCGGCTGATCGAGAAGCCCGCCGATCCTCCAAGCCGGCTGGCGATCGTCGGCATCTACTACGTTCCGGAGTCGGCCGATCTCTTCGCCGCCCTGGGCCGCCTGCTCGAAGGTGACCGCAGGACCAAAGGCGAGTTCCAACTCACCGACGCCCTGCAGGAGATGCTCGACCAGGGACTGCCGATGCGCGTCTCCCAGGTGGGGGGCTGGTTCGATTGCGGCAAGCGGGAGACGCTGCTGGCGACCAACCGTCATTTGCTCAGCCGCATGCCGCAGCCCGCACCGCTGCCCCGGGTCACGCTCCTGCCGCCGGTCTATGTCGCGCCCACCGCGCGCATCGAGAGGGCGGTCATCGGGCCCAACGTCTCTGTCGCCGATGGCGTCGTAATCCGCAACGCCGTCGTGCGGGATTCGATCATCAACGAAGGGGCGGAAGTCGCCGAGATCCTGCTGGAAGACTCGGTGGTGGGCGAGAACGCGGTGATCCGCGCAGCGTTCGAGAGGATCAGCGTCGGGGACTCGTGCGAGGTCGACCTCTCCGGAGGCAACGGCTGACCGGG
>JAZDGX010000247.1:0-5416 GCA_043806645.1 Candidatus Eiseniibacteriota bacterium
CCCAGCGCAGCAGGTTCAACATCGACCCGGACTTGTCGTTCGTGCCGCTGGCGCGGGCGCCCCCGAAGGGCTGCAGGCCGACCACCGCGCCCGTCGGCTTGTCGTTGACGTAGAAGTTGCCCGCCGCATAGCGCAGCCGCCGATAGGCGAGATGGATCGCATACCGGTCGCGGGCGAAGACGGCCCCGGTGAGCGCGTAGGGCGAGGTGCGATCGCAGAGGTTCAGGACCTCCTCGTAGCGATCGTGCGGATAGACATGCACGGTCAGCACCGGCCCGAAGATTTCCTCTTCCATCAAGCGCGAGTGAGGATTGGCGGAGACCACCACTGTGGGTTGGATGAAATAGCCCTCCGACTTGTCGGCGCCGCCGCCCGCGATGATCTCGGTGTCGGGCGACTGGTCGGCGAGACGGATGTAGGAGACGATGCGATCGAACGCCCGCTCGTCGATGACGGCGCCCATGAAATTGCGAAAGTCCCGCGGGTCCCCCACGCGGATCTCGCGCAGCGACGCGAGCAGCCGCTCCTTGACCTCCGGCCACAGCGTGTCGGGGATGTAGGCCCGGCTGGCCGCCGAGCACTTCTGGCCCTGATATTCAAAGGCCCCGCGCACGAGCGCGCAGACCAGGGCAGGAACGTCGGCGGAGGCGTGGGCGAGCACGAAGTCCTTGCCCCCCGTTTCCCCCACGATGCGCGGATAGGAGCGGTAGCGGTCGATGTTCTCGGCCATCGTCTTCCACAACGCGCGGAAGGTTTCGGTCGCGCCGGTGAAGTGCACGCCGGCCAGCGCCGGATGATGCAGCAGCTCGGCGCCGATCACCGCGCCCGATCCGGGCAGGAAGTTGATCACCCCGGGCGGCAGGCCCGCCTCCATGAGGATCTTCATGATCACGTATCCGGAATAGACTGCCGTCGAGGCCGGCTTCCAGATCACCGTGTTGCCCATCATCGCCGGCGAGGAGGGGAGATTGCCGGCGATGGATGTGAAATTGAACGGCGAGATGGCGAAGACGAATCCTTCCAGGGGCCGCCATTCCAGGCGATCCCAGATGCCCAGGGTCGAGGCGGGCTGCTCGGAATAGATGCGGTCGATGAAATGCGCGTTGAAGCGCCAGAAGTCGATCAACTCGCAGGCGGCGTCGATTTCGGCCTGATGAACCGTCTTGCTCTGACCCAGCATCGTGGCGGCGTTCAACTCGGCCCGCCGCGGCCCGGCCAGCAGTTCCGCCGCCTTGAGGAAGGCCGAGACCCGCTCGGGCCACGGCAAGCGCGGCCATTCGCGCCAGGCCTCGCACGCCGCCGCCACCGCCGTGCGCACTTCGTTGGGGCCCGCCTGATGGTAGGTCGCGATCAGGTGGCCGTGCTTGTGAGGCATGACCACGCGGCCGAGATGCCCCGTGCGGACCTCGCGCCCGCCGATGATCAACGGGATCTCGATCTCCGTGGCGGCCATCTCGTCGAGGCGGGCCTTGATCTCGCTGCGCTCGGGGCTTCCGGGAAGGTACTCCTTGACCGGCTCGTTGACCGGTATCGTCACGCTGAAGAGGGCCTCGTCCACCGGGAACCTCCTTGGCCTTGAGCGATCGCCCTACCTGCCCGCGAGCGCGAGCATCACGCGGTATCGGCCGGCGGGGCCGACCGGATGTTGCCCGCCCTGCCCGGCCGCGCGCCTGAGTATCACGGCTCTGCGCCGACCACCTCGATCGGGCACTCGATCGAGACGTCATCGCCGAGGAGCATCCCGCCGGTGTCGAGGGTCTTGTTCCATTTCACGCCGAAGTCCTGGCGATTGATCGTCGTCTTGGCGAGGAATCCTCCGCGGTGGCCCATGCCCGGCACGTTCGCGAATCCCAGCACCTCCACCTCGACGATGACCGGCCGGGTGACGCCGCGCAGCGACAAATCTCCATGAACGCGGTAGTGGCTCTTTTCCTTGGCCGGCTCGATGCGCGTGCTCTTGAAGGTGATGACCGGATGGGTCTCGGCGTCGAAGAAGTCCCCGCTGCGCAGATGCTGATCGCGCCGGTCGTTGCCGGTGTCGATGCTCGCGGTCTGGATCGTCAGTTCGATGCGCGAGCTCTCCGGCTGCGCGGCGTTGTAGCTCAGCGTTCCGGCAAAGTCGGAGAAGTGTCCCGGAACAGGACTGAAGATATGGCGCACGCTGAAGCGGAATCCGGAGTGCGCGGAATCGATCGTATACGTCATGCTCTCCTGAGCCTCGGCCTGGAACGCATTCATGGGCATGTCCTCCCCGAAACTCATCCCCACCGGCAGTCCCGCCAGCAACACAACGGCGGCCGCGATCTGCGGCAGGACGGATGTTCTGCACTGCAATGTCTTCATCAACGAATCCTCCTCTGGTCGGCACACTCTGGGAGGGCCCTGGACAGCGACCCCCACGCTCTGGTTTCGACTCGCGCGGACGGACCGGGCTTTCACCCGGCCGTGCCCCGGGAGTTCCCAGGCCCTTCTCTTCGCCCGCCTCCCAAACCGCTTGGAGCGCGCGCCCATCTGACGGTATAGAGACAGGGGGGAGAACCGGTATGGCCACGCATTCCGCAACTCGCACGTTGACGACCTGGTACCGGCGCGCCGCGCGGGATCTCCCCTGGCGCCGCACGCGCGATCCCTACGCTATCTGGGTTTCCGAGATCATGCTACAGCAAACGCGCGTGGACACCGTTCTGGGCTATTATGCAGCTTTCTTGCAGCGCTTTCCCACCGTGAATGTGCTGGCCGGCGCCGACATCGACGCGGTGCTCAAGGCCTGGGAGGGGCTGGGCTACTACTCCCGGGCGCGCAACCTGCGACGCGCGGCCATTCAGGCGCTGGACGAATACGGGGACTTGCCGCGGGCCCATGCGGATTGGCTGCGCTTGCCCGGTGTCGGACGTTACACCGCCGCTGCGGTGAGCGCGATCGCCTTTCGCGAACCGCGCCTGCCCCTGGATGGCAACATCCGGCGCGTGCTGGCGCGACTCTTCGATGTCGCCGCCCCCGGAGACGCCGTTCTCGAAGCGCACGGCCTGCCTTTGCTGGAAGGCCTGCGCCCGGCGAGCATTCCTGCGCTCGTTCAGGGCCTGATGGAATTGGGTGCGTTGATTTGTAAGCCTCGCGAACCCGATTGCCCCCGCTGCCCGCTGCGCAAGGCATGCCGTGCCCGCAGCAACGGCACGATCGCCCGACGTCCCTTGCCGCGCCCGCGCAAGCCGGTCCCGCATTACGATGTCGTCGTGGCGTGCGTGCGAAATCCGCAGGGACAAATCCTGCTGACCCTCCGGCGGGCGGAAGGCCTGCTGGGCGGACTGTGGGAATTGCCCGGCGGCAAGGTCCGCGCGGGAGAGGCGTTGGAAGCGGCCCTGCGACGCGAGCTGCGCGAAGAGCTCGAGCTGCGCCGCCTGAGCCGGGTCGGTTTTGCGGGAACGGTTCATCATGCCTACAGCCACTTTTCCGTAACCCTGCACGTCTTCCGTGCGGGGACGAGTGCGCAGCCGGGCCGCCTGCGGGGGCCGGTGGAGGCGCGCTGGGTGGATGCGGAGCGGCTGGGGGACCATGCACTGCCCCGCGCGACGCACAAGGCCTTGGAGCTGTTGGGCGTCCGGCCTCCGGAGCCCCGCCCGCGCGGCGAAAGGACGGCTTCCGGGTTGAAGCCTCGCGGGCGGAAGCGTAGCGTGGACCGCGCGGGGGGGCACGGACAGGAGGAGTGAGCATGGCCAGTGAAACGAAGATCGGCACCGTGACGCACTACTTCGGGAAGATCCAGGTGGCCGCCATCGAATTGACCCACGGCGCTCTGGCGGTCGGGGAGACGATTCGCATCAAGGGCCACACCTCGGATTTCACCCAGACGGTTCATTCAATGCAGATCGACCGGGTGGAGATTCCCAAGGCCGAGCAAGGCCAGGCGATCGGCATCCGTCTGAACGAACATGCGCGCGTGGGCGACGAAGTGTTCAAGGTTTCGGAGTAGATGGGCGGCGGGATCGAACCACGCGACCGGCGCGGCGCCCGTGAAATCGGAGACGGGCACGAGGGCCGCGCCGACTGGCACACGCATACGCATCTTTCGGACGGCTTCACCTCGCCGGCGGAGACGCTGGGCGCCGCCGCGTGGCTGGGCCTGCGCCGCGTGGCGATCACTGATCACGATTGCATCGACGCCCACCGCGACCCGCGCCTGGCGCAACAAGCCCGCTCCCGCGGATGTGAGTTGATTACGGGCGTCGAGATCGATTGCCGACTCGGCGAGTGGAGTGTCGAGATCCTGGGCTATGGCTTTCGCGCCGACGCCGCGGATCTCGCCGCAGGGCTGGCGCGCGTGCAGATCGCCCGCCGGGAGCGGATGCGGATCCTGGCCGAACGATTGCGCGAGGCCGGGGAGCCGGTCGATCCGCAGGCGCTTCTCGGTCGCGAGACCGTCGCCTTCCTGAAAGTCCATCTTTACCGCGCCCTCGCCAAGGGCGGCCACGTCTACGGCGGCGGCTACGGCGAGTTCAAGTGCCATCTGGAATCGCTGGGCGAGCTGCCTCCGCTGCCCACGCCTACCGCCGCCCAAGCCGTGGAGTGGGTCCGTTCCGCCGGAGGCTTCGCGGTGCTCGCGCACCCGCTCTATTACCTGAAGTGCGCGACGGCCACCGCCCTGGTCGAAGCCACCCGCTCCGCCGGGTGCACGGGGATCGAGTTTCTCTATCCCTATGATTTCGGTCCCGGCGGTATCGCGCGCGAAGAGGTGCGTGCCGGACTGACCGCGCTGCGCGAAGCCGCCCAAACCGCCTTCCCCGACGGTCCCCGCCTCACCTCCGGCACCGACATGCACGATCCCGCCGAATGGGCTCCCCGCCTCAATCATCTCCGTGCCCTGGAAGCCGAGCTCCTCCCCGATACGTCCGCCCGCTGATCGTATCGCATCACCCGCTTCCGACCCCGCCCGGGCGCTCGGGCCGGATGGCGTCTGTGATTCCGACCCCGCCCGGGCGCCGGCTGGATGGCCTCCGTGCTTCCGACCCCGCTCGGGCGCCGGGGCTGGATGGCGTTTGTGGGATGTTAGCGGCGCGCAATGCGCACGGCCCTCCGGTGGGTACAGCGTTCTTCGCGCGCCGCGCTCAAGGCGCGCGCCCCCCCCGTAACTTCCTCCTTGCGCGCGCCGTTCCCACAAACGCCATCCAGCCCCGGCGCCCAGTACACGCACCGTCTTCATCCCAAACGCCATTCGTGCTAGCATCCCCTGCCCGCGGATCGCCCGGCTTCACAGGCGCCCGCAGCCCAGAGGAGGAAGCGGCATGAGCAAGCTCGTCGAATGCGTTCCCAACATCAGCGAGGGCCGTGATCGCCGCGTGATCGATGAAATCGCGCGACAAGCGGCGGAGACCGAAGGGGTGACGCTGCTCGACGTCGATCCGGGCGCGGACACCAATCG
>JAZDGX010000248.1:0-8338 GCA_043806645.1 Candidatus Eiseniibacteriota bacterium
GGACCCCGGGCGATCCCGCCCTCCGCGCGGCTCCGGCGACGCACGCCCCGCGGGAGGATTCCCGCGTTCGGGGCGTGAGGGACCCTCGGGACCTTCACACCCCTGCGACTGCAACCGCTCGAGCACGCGGGCGAGTTCGACCGCTTTCGGCAGGGCCGCCATCTCCGCCAGCGCGACTTCCAGATGGACTCGCCCGTGCGGCGAGCGCCGCATCCGCGGACCGATATCGAGCAGGATCCGCAGCCAGCGCAATCCATCCGCAGGCCGGCTCCGGGCGGCCTGCTGTTTCAGCTCCTCCCCCTCCTCGGGGGTCGCCTCGATCGCATCCGCCAACTCGGCATCCATCGAAAGCAGCAGGATGTTGCGGAAGTGCCCGACCAGCTCGTCGGCCAACTCCTGGAGATTCAGTCCGTCCCGATAGGCCCGCTCCACCGCGAGCAAGGCCGCGCGGGCGTCGCCGGCGATGACGGCCGCCGAGATCTCGAAGTAGAGCGCGCTGCCGGCCAGCCCGAGGATCTCCCGCACGCCGGCCGCGACAAAGGGTCCCCGGCCGCTCGCGGCGACCTGGTCGAGCAGCGTCAGGGTATCGCGCACGCTGCCCTCGGCCTTGCGTCCGATCAGCCGCAGCGCCTCGTCCTCGATTTCGATACCCTCGGCGGTCACGATGCGCCGCAGATTCTCGACCAGGTCGGCCACCGTCAGCCGCCCGAAGTCGTGCCGTTGGCAGCGCGAAAGGATCGTGGCGGGGAGCTTCACCGGTTCGGTCGTCGCCAGGACGAAGTAGACGTGGGCGGGCGGTTCTTCCAACGTCTTCAGCAAGGCATTGAAGGCGTCGGTCGTCAGCATGTGCACTTCATCGATGATGTACACCTTGGCCCGCACGCTGGCGGGGGCGTACTTGACGCTCTCGCGCAACTGGCGGACATCGTCGATGCCCCGGTTGGAGGCTCCGTCGATCTCCAGGACGTCGAGGCAATGTCCTTCGGTGATGGATCGGCAGGCGGCGCATTCGTTGCACGGTTCCGCGGCCGGTCCCCGCTCGCAGTTGAGCGCCTTGGCCAGGATGCGCGCCATGGAGGTCTTCCCCACGCCGCGCGGTCCCGTGAACAGATAGGCGTGACTCAGGCGGTCTCCGGAAAGCGCGCTGGTCAATGTGAGCGCGACGTGCCGCTGCCCGATCACATCCGCGAAACGTTGCGGGCGCCACTTCCGCGCCAGAACGAGATAGCTCATCGTCGCTCCCGCCCCGCGCCGGCCCAGGAGCCGGCGGGGCCGCCCGTGGCCGAAGGAAAAGAGAAGGAACCGTGCACCCTTCTTCGGTCGCCTATTCTCCCCCCACTGTCCTGACTGGTGGCTCAGGCCAGGGGAATCTGCGGCACCCGGCGGAGGCCGCTTACCGCTGCTACCTCCCGGTCCTGACGGGGTTCACGGGCCGCCGTCGCGCAGAACCTGACCGTCGACGCCCCGGGCCAGGAAGGAGAAAAGAAATCAGGATCTCAGAAGGGACTTCGACCCCGCTGTAGCGGATTGCGGGTCACAGGGCACCGCTAACTCCCCATCTAGCACGGTTCCCAATCCGTGCGTCCCCCGCTGGACGGTGGAGATGAGCGGACTCGAACCGCCGGCCTCCTCGTTGCGAACGAGGCGCTCTCCCAACTGAGCTACATCCCCAATTCAAGGCCGCGGGCCCGGGGCCGATCCGCCTACGCGGCATCCGCCCGGCCCGTCTGGATCTTCACCACGAATGAGCGGCGGAGAGACTGGGATTCGAACCCAGGAGGCGCAATGCGCCTACACGCTCTCCAGGCGTGCTCCTTAGACCACTCGGACATCTCTCCGCAATGGGCCGTATCCGGTCAAACCTGCCGGGGCGGCTCAGCCCTCTGCCCTCGAAGCAGGGACGCCCCCTTCACGCATGCGGCGGAAGAAGGCGCGCATCAATCCACCCGCTTCGTCGGAAAGGACTCCGCCATCGACCCGCAGAGTATGATTCAAGCCCGCGACGGCCGTCAAGTCAAGGCGCGAGCCGCAGGCGCCGAACTTCGGTTCCCTTGCGCCGAAGACGACGCGATCGACGCGGGCTTGGTGAAAGGCGCCCATGCACATCATGCAGGGCTCCAGCGTCACGTAGGCGGTCGCCTCGGTCACGCGCCACGAACCCAGGGTGCCCGCCGCGGCGGTGATCGCCAGAATCTCCGCATGCGCCGTCGGATCCCTCAGAGTCTCCACCCGATTCCGCCCGCGCCCGATCACCCCAGTGCGGTTGACGATCACGCAGCCGACGGGCACTTCACCTTCCTCGGCCGCCCGCTGCGCCTCGTCCAGGGCCCTACGCATCCACCGCTCGTCCGCGTCCCGATCCATCACAGGTTCTCAGCTCGCGCCACCGGGCACCAAGGCCTTCGCCAGGGCCTCGGCCACGGTCGCTGCGACGGATTCCACGGATGGCGCCGGATGGTCCCGGTGCATCGCCTGAACCGTCTCGGCGCGCAGGCGCTCCCGCCCCTTCTGCGTCTTGTCGCGCAGCTCCTCATAGTCTTCCTGCGTCGCCTGCGTCTCGATTGTGTGTGCCGAGCGCGCTTTCCACGTCCGGCGCCCGCTCTCCGCCGAGTAGAATTCGAGACTGGCCGCGAGACGTGTGTAGGGCACGTCGGTGGTGCCCCGCGCCGACGCGGCCTCCGTCCACTCCTCGATCGTCCCAACGAGAATGCCCTGGACCCCCACCGCCTCACACAGGCGGGCCAACTCGAACTTGTCGACCTTACGACTGTCCTTCCAGAAGTTGCAGACCCCCTTCACCAGCGTGCGCGTCTCCTCGGTCTGCGTGAGGCGCTCGACATCCGTCCTGGACAACACGGCGAAGGGATACTCCACCGTCATCAGTTGTTCCCCAACCAGGGCCTCGACCCATTGCAGGACATTGTCGGGAGCGATCCCGGGGGAGAAGCCGAAATAGGCCACCGCCTCGAGACTCTCGGGGTGGAACGCCGGGGAGCGCGTCACCTGCGTCAGGGGTTCGGCCGTGCGGGAGCGGCATCCGATCCCCCAGGCGAGCAGACAGACCAAGGGCAGCAGCCAGATCCGGCGCATGATGAACCTCCGTGCAGCGGGACCATCCTTCGGGCATTCGGACATTCGGGCAATCAAGCCCGACGGACACGCGGCGGGTGGCCGCCTGCGCAACGGTCCCGTCCCCCCGCTGCGGCCATCGAGAAGCTTGGTCATGCATGGAACAGCGCGCCCAGGAGGGCTCGAACCCCCAACCTTCTGATCCGTAGTCAGATGCTCTATCCAGTTGAGCTATGGGCGCCCGTCGATCGCCGCGGAGAGGGCGAGATTCGAACTCGCGGTGAGCCGTTTAAGCCCACAACACATTAGCAATGTGCCGCCTTCGACCACTCGGCCACCTCTCCGACTCGCAGACAAGCGGGCAGATTACTCGCAGGATGGCCGAGTGTCAACCCCGCCCGCCGGTTCGAATCCATCCGCGCCTTCCGACCCCCCCGCCGCGGCGCGGGCCGGCCCGGCATCTGCGGCGCAACCCGCGATGAAGGCACCTCCCACCAACACCTCGCCCGCATAGAGCACCAGCGACTGGCCCGGGGCGATCGCCCGGACCGGCCGCTCGAATCGAAAGCCGATTGCCTTGCCGTCGCAATGGAGGACGCGGCCCGGCAGCGCTTCCTGTCGATAGCGAATGCGCGCACGGAACAGGCCCCCTTCGATCAGGCGCGGCGGGAAGAATCCGCGGAAACCGGTTCCCTCGACCCCCCGGCAGAAGAGCCGATTCGCCTCCCCCACGCGCAGCGTACCGGTGCCGACGTCGAGCCCCGTCACGAAGAGGGGCCGCCCCGAAGGCGATCCGACGCCCAGTCCCCGCCGCTGACCGATCGTATAGAAGGCGAGGCCGCGATGGCGTCCCAGCGTGCGGCCATCCGCATCGACGATCGGCCCCGGCACCATCATCGCGGTCCGCTCCATCGACCGGCGGGCGAGAAACTCCGGATAGCCCCCCGCACCGACGAAGCAAAGATCCTGGCTTGCGGGCAACACGGTTTCTGCAAGCCCCAACCGACCCGCCAGCTCTTCCACTTCCTTCCTGGTCAGCGCGCCCAGGGGGAACTCGACGTGCGCCAGCAGATCGGGATCGACTCGCCAGAGCATGTAGGATTGATCTTTCGATGAATCGCGCGCCCGCGCGATCGCGAAACGGCCTGCAGGGGGCGGGTCATCCCTTCCGGCCGCCGCGGCAATGGCCTCGCCTCCGGCGGCATCCGCCACGGTGAGAATATCCCAGGCCTCCGTGGCGCGCGGCTCGAGCACTCCGGAAGCGAGAAGCACCTTGCGCGCGCAGTGTCCGGTCGCGAGACGTTCCCATCCGCGGGCGCGGGCCTGCGCCCACAGTGCCGCAAACTTCACACGCTCGTTGCAGAGCACGCAGGGATTCGGGGTCCTGCCCGCGGCGTATTCCTCCACGAAAGCCGCGATCACTTGGCTCTCGAAGAGGCTCCGGTAGTCCCAGACCTCGTGCGCGATCCCCAGGCGTCGGGCCACCGCGGCGGCCCGGTCCAGACGGTGCGCCGCGACTTCGGGCGGCAGCGTCGCGTCTCCCGGCAGGAGATCCAGGGTGACCGAGCCCACTTCGTGGCCGGCCGCCTTGAGCCGTTGCGCGGCGATCGCGCTGTCGACTCCCCCGCTCAGAGCCACCAGGATCCGCGCCATCGCCCGCCAGTCCTCCCTACCTCCGGTCGCGGGAGCCCAATGAAAAGGGCCCCCGCTGCGGGGGCCCGGCATCCGCGTGAACAGCTCCCCCGCTCAGCGATTCTGGCTCTCCTTCTCCATCAGTTTCTCGGCCC
Source organism: Candidatus Eiseniibacteriota bacterium (assembly GCA_043806645.1). Taxonomy (GTDB): domain Bacteria; phylum Eisenbacteria; class RBG-16-71-46; order CAIMUX01; family WJJG01; genus JAZDGX01. Next base: position 4,857 of record JAZDGX010000248.1, read on the forward strand.
GCTCGATCAACTGGTCGATGGCCTCGATCTGCTTGCCGGAGGCCTCGGCGTAGTTGCGATCCCCCAGGGCCATCACCTTCTCGAACTTCGGCTTTGCCTCGTTGTACGCGCCGATCGCATCAGGATAGCGCTTCTGTCCCTCGAATTCCCTGCCCTGTCCGAGCAGGGTAACGCCCCAGGCGTAGTAGAGGCATCCGGCCTGCGGAGACTGCTCCAGACTGGAGCGAATTGCGGCCATCGCCTTGTTGAATTGCCCGCCGTCGCGATAGGCGAAGGCGAGATTGCAGTGATGGGAAACCTCCCCCGGCTCTTTCGCGATCAGGTACTCGTAGTCTTCGGCCGCCCCGATGTACTGCTTCTCCTTGTTCCGGCAGTAGGCACGATACTTGTGATAGGAGACGGTCCGGTCCTCGGGCAGCTCCTGCTCGAGGAGCTTGTCATAGTAGAACAGCGCCTCGGCATAGAAGCCGATCTGGAAGTAGTAGCCGCCGAGGATGTGCAGCGTGCTCGCATCGTTGGGATTGTATTCGTAGAGCTTCTTGTAGAAGGTCACGGCCGGCAGGTAGAGATGATTGGCAAGCGCCGTACGCCCCGCATCGGAAACCGTGTTCGCGTTGGCCTCGTCCATCTCGACCAGTTTCGTGTACAACATGATCGCTTCCGCGATCAGGCCCTTCTGCTGGTACACGAAGGCCAGATTGCGCAGGATCTCCGGCTTCTCGGGCAGGACCGCCCGCAGCTCGAGATACAAGCCGAGGGCCTCGTCGAACTCCCCCGCCGAACTGAGCGCGAAGGCCAGGTGTTCCTTGACGTCCAGGTTGCCCGGCTCCTGATCGAGCGCGTCCCGGTAGGTGTCGAACGCCTCCTGAAACTGCCGCAGGCTCACCTGGATTTCACCCAGGCTGAGATAGGCGTGGATCATCTCGGGGCAGGCTTCCTTGACCTCGCTGAAACGGGCGGCGGCATCCTTGAGCTGCTGGTTGTTCCGGTACTGGACACCTTCCTGATAGGTCCGCCGGCAGGTCTCCTCGTTGGAGAAGACCTGCTCTCCCTTGGTCTGCGCGGATACGGCGGGAGCCAGGGCTAGACCCAGCGCCAAGGCAAGCCAGAGCGGGCGCAGCGCCCGGAACATGCCTGCCCGCCGCGGGCGTTCCCTTCCGTGGCAAGTCGGTGACCGCATCCCATCCCCCCTGTTCTGCGGCTTGATCTGACGGATCGGGACCCTACCAAACCCTGCCGGAGGTGTCAACCAACCGGCCCCGCCCCCCTTTCGTCCCCGCGAAGCCGCGTCACTTCCGCGTCAGGCCCGGCTGCATCCGGCGCTCCGGACGAGAAGTCGATCGTTCCTGAAACGCCCGCGCCTCTCTTGCGCGATCCTCAAGATCTTCAACCCCGCGGCCACCTTCACGGGTCCTTGTCCACACGCGACTTGCGCGGTCCCCCCCGGCGATCGCCCTTCCCCTGCGGCCCCCTGCGCCGGGCCAGTTCCTCGAGGCGGCGCTTCTGCTTGCGCAGGCCCCGCCTGCGTTTCGCCTCACGCGCCGGCGTCTCTTTCGCTTCCTCACGCGCCTGTCCCGCCCCGGTCGCCGAGGGCGCCCGCGAGGCGCCCGCGCCCCCTGAGGGCGGCCGCGGGCGATCGTCCCTGCGCGCCCGTTCCTTCACCCGCCCGCTCGGGAGGGGCCCGTCCGCGGACCCCAACGCCTCGGGCTTGAAGCGCGCCATCCAGCGGCGGCGGGCACGTTGTTCCTCGCGACGAGCCTGGGACGGGGGCATCGGCGCCCGGGCGGCGTGGTGCTCGAGCAGCCGTTGCTCGACGGCGGCGGCGTCGCGCGGGGGCAGTGACTTCTCCTTCACCGGCCGCGGCAGCGGCCGGTCGATGTAGCGCTGCCGGAATTCCTCGACGCCGAGGGCGATCGCGGCCGACGGCAGCCGCGGCATCAGGCTGCGGCGGTCGTTGCTGACGACCGCCACGCCTCGACCCGCGCGCACCGCCGCTTGCGCCAGCATGACGATCCGGTCGTCCGCCTCTTCCGGAGGGTGGCTGAAGAGAATGCGCAAGAAGGGCAGCTCGGGATCGGGGACCCCGCACTCGCGCCGTCCATCGAAGACGATCGTCAGGGGTTCGCTCAGACGTGAGGCGAAGCCCTGCAGCCAGGCCGCCAGGCGGCCGCGCGCCTGCGCCTTCTCCCCCTCCTCCTGCAACGCGGCAAATTCGGGAATGGAGAAGATGGCGTTGTGCCCGTCGACGATCCATACCCGGCGTGTCCAGGCCTCCGGCACAACACCCCCTTCTCCGGCGGCCGCGAGATCGGGATGCGCGTCGGCCGCCGCGTCCATTTTGCCGGAGCGTGGGGCCGGCGGGCAACCATCGCGGTGGCTTCGTCCCGGAATCCTCGCCGCCGCATTCTCGATCCGCTATTAAAGCAGAAGAGAGAACCGAAGTTCTCTCCCTGCTTTCCCCCGACGTCCTGAGGGGCGCAAAGGTCGCCGGGGCGAATCCCAGGCCCGCCGGACGGCTCCGCGGGACGCGTCCGCTGACCTCAGAGGGCCGGAACGATCCTCGATCCGCTCCAGATGCCGTTGAAGACCCCCCGCCCCTCGTCCCGGCTCGCCCAATGGCCCTTGATGTCGCCGAGCGCGACGCCGTGGCGATCGACCCATTGTCCCCGGAAGCGACCGACATGGGCAGGCTGGGAATCGTCGTCGACCGCGCCGGGCTCGCTGCCGGTCTCGGTCACTTCCCACGTGCCGCGCAGGAATCCGCCAAAGCGGCCCCCATGGCCGATGTACTTGCCGAAGAAGACATGATCGCCTTCTTGATTGACGCCGTAATGGCCGCGCATGAAGCCGGCGGGCCGGCCGCTTTCCGAAATCCAGGCGCCGCGGAAGGTACCGACAGGCTCATCGGCCAGCCGGCCCCAGTATCCATTGCAAAAGCCCTGCACCTGCCCGGCCTCACCGATCCGAAATGCGCGCAGCGAGATGCGCGCGGACTCGCCCACCTCGATCAATTCGTCGAGGTCTTCGAGATCGGCGGTGGTGTACTCACGGATGACATCGTTCAGGCGCATGGAAAGCTGCTGGACGGGAACCGCCCCGCTTGAATCGGCGGGCACGACGATCATGACGCGCAGGCCGTCGTAGAAATCGGCCGTCACCGATTCCCAGGCGAGTGAATCGCGCGAGGAGCGAGGCAGGATGCGATCCTCCCAGCGTTCGAAACCCAGCCGGCTCAGCACGCGGATCGCCCCGTCGCTCAAGACGAGGGACCCGTTCCACTCCGTGGTCTCGACCGCGACGGGAGCGGCCGCGGTGTCGGCGTCCTCATAGAGATTGCCCCAGAGAATCGTCAGTGAATACAACACGCTCCCTGGATTCTCTTCGATGGTTCTCGCCCGCCGGCGCTCTTGCGCCTGCAGGCCGGAGTACCCGTCCTCCACGGGAGTCTCGACCTCGGCCGCCGCGGCGAGTGCCGGGTCACC
>JAZDGX010000249.1:0-10000 GCA_043806645.1 Candidatus Eiseniibacteriota bacterium
GGCCGAAGCGGCGCGCTTCGTGGCCGCCCACGTGCCCGGCCGCTATCGCATCGTCCCCAACGGCGTCGACGTGTCCCGCTTCGCGCGACCCGTGTCCGCGGGACCGCCCCACGGGCAAGGAAGTCCGGGGCGGGCCGCGGCGCGCATCCTGTACGTGGGGCGTCTCGATGCGCGCAAAGGGCTGGAAGTGCTTCTCGAGGCGTTTCAGGCGCTCTCGTGCGAGGCCGCGCCCTCCCGCAGGCCCCACCTGATCCTAGTCGGCGACGGCCCGCAACGGCCCGCGCTGGAGCGTCGCGCAGCGGCCCTGCGCCTGCCCGTCACCTTCGCCGGTGCCGTCGCCCGGGAGCGCCTGCCCGCCTTCTACCGGGATGCAGATCTCTTCGTCGCCCCCTCGACCGGCGGCGAGAGCTTCGGTATCACGCTGGTGGAGGCGATGGCCGCCGGCTTGCCCATCGTGGGCGCCGATCTCCGGGGATATCGCGAGACCGCCGGCGCCTCGGGCGCGGCGGTCTTCTACCCGCCCGCCTGCCCCGGCCAGCTGCGCGAGGCGCTTGCCTCACTGCTCGCCGACGGCCCCCGGCGCCGTTCGATGGGCGCCGCCGGGCTGCACTTCGCCCGCCGCTACGACTGGAAGGTGATCGCCGGAGAGATCGAGGGCATCTATCGCGCGGCCCTCGCGGAACCTCCCGCGTGCGCCGGCCTCGCGCATCAGGCTGGCGGATTGAGGCGCGCGATCCTCAGGAGCCCGCGCAGCGTGAGGGCTTCGTCGATCTCCTGAATCGTCTCCGACCCGGAGCTGATGAGCTGCGCCAGCCCCCCGGTCGCGATCACGCGGGCCGGCCCGCCCAGCTCGGCCTCGAGCCGCCGCACGATGCCGTCGATCGTTCCGATCGCGCCGTAGTAGAGGCCCGCCTGGATGCTCTCCTCGGTCGTCCGGCCGATCCGCCGGGAAGGCTTGCGGATCTCCACCTTCGCCAGCCGCGCCGCGCGGTGGAAAAGCTCCTCGGCCGAAGTGCGGATGCCGGGCGCGATCGCGCCTCCGACGTAGCGTCCCCCCCTGCGGATGACGTCGAAGGTCGTGGCCGTGCCCATATCCACCACGATCGCGGGCAGCCGGCCGCCGGCGACCGCGGCGGCATTGGCGATCCGATCGGCGCCCAGCGAACCCGGATCGGGGATTTCCAAGCGGATGCCCGTCCGCACGCGGCTGGAGACGATGAGCGGGCTCTTCCCGTAGAGGCGCATACACATCGCCTCGTATTCCTGGGTCAACGCGGGAACGACCGAGCCGATCACGATCCGGCCCTTCTGCTGGATCTGCTGGTTGTGGCCCCGGCACAGGGCGGCCACGAGCACGGCCAGCTCGTCCCCCGTTCTCGCGATCCCCGAGCTTACCCGGCGGAAGAGCGCCAGGGCCTCGCCATGGAAGACCCCGAGCACCGTCTGGGTGTTGCCGATGTCGATCGCGAGCAACACCGCTGTGGCTTCTTCCTTCGGCTTCGGATGCACGTTCCTGCGCGGACTCATTGGTCCTCCCCGCCGGGTTTCAAGCCGCCCCGTCCTCATCGTTCGGGCCCAGCGTCCCGGGCTCCGCGTCGGCACCGAGACGGTCCCGCCCGGCGCGCCGGCGCCGGCGGTGGATCGATGCCGAGATCAGGATGCTGATGAAGTAGAGCACGATGATCGGCGCCGCGAGCACCAGCTGCGACGGTCCGTCGCCCGGAGTGACGATGGCCGCGACGATCAGGATGATGACCATCGCATGGCGCCATTTCGCCTTGAGCAGCTCCGGCGTCACGATCCCGGCATAGCTGAGAACCGCGATCACCAGGGGCAACTGGAAGAGCAGGCCGCAGGCGAAGGCCATCTTGAGCACGAAATCGAAGAGATAGCCGACCGCAATGCTCGCCTGGATGGTCTCGGTCTGGAAGCTGAGCAGGATCCGCAGCATCGTCGGCGTAAGCGCGCCGGCCGCGAAGGCCACCCCCAACAGGAAGAGCAGCGTCGACCAGACCACGACCGGCATCAGGATACGCCGCTCGTGCCGCAGCAGTCCCGGGACCACGAAACCCCAGACGCGCATGGCGATGAAGGGCAGCCCGGCGATCAGACCCAGCAGAAGCGACAGCTTCACGCGGGTCATGAAGGCCTCGAGCGGCTTGATGAACTGCGCCCGTCCGACGGTCTGCGCCACCAGCAGATCGAGCAGGGTCCCCGAAAAGAACCAGGCGACCGCGGCCAGCACCAGCAGAACCGACAGGCAAGAGATCAATACCCGACGCAATTCGTCGAGGTGCTCGACGAAGGACATCTCGGCCCCACCCCTGCCGAAGCGCACCCAAGCCGGCCACCCTGCCACAGCTCCCCCCGCGCGCGTCCCGATGTTCGAAGGATCGGCCGGAGTCTAGGGGACGGCGTACCCAGGGGCAAGCCGTCCCATCCGGGGTTGTCCCATCCGGGGTCGCCCCCCCCCAGCCGGCTCATCCGGCGTTGACTATGGGGGCCGCCTCGCGTTACCTCGAATGGCAGCAATCGCGAAAGGAGGATCCCGTGCCTCAAGCCACATTCCTCGGCCATGCCTGCGTCGCGCTCCACGAAGAACCCTGGCGGCTGATCATCGATCCCTTCCTCACCGGCAATCCCCTCGCGGCGGCGCGGCCGGAGCAGCTCCAGGTCCACTACATCCTCGTCACCCACGGACACGGGGACCATCTGGGAGACGCCATCGCGATCGCGCGCCGCACCGCAGCCACGATCATCGCGACCCACGAACTTGCCTGTCATTGCGCCCGCGCGGGTGCGAAAACCCACGGCATGCACATCGGCGGCGCGCACGCCTTCGAGTTCGGCCGGGTCAAGCTGACCATCGCCCATCACGGCGGCGGCGGCGGCGAGGATGCCTCGCTCTACACCGGACCCTCGGTCGGCTTCCTGGTCACGCTGGGAGGACGCACCGTCTATCATGCGGGAGACACGGGGCTCTTCTACGACATGAAGCTGATCGGAGAGCTGGATGCGATCGATCTCGCCTTCCTGCCGATCGGGGACAACTACACAATGGGCATCGCGGATGCGGTCAAGGCGGTGGAACTGCTCCGGCCCGCCCGCGCCGTTCCGATGCACTACGACACTTTCCCCGCCATCGCCGCGGATCCGCGCGACTTCGCCGCACGCGTGCGGGGGACGGAGGTCGTGATCCTCGCGCCCGGCGAATCGGTGAGCTTCTGATTGCCGCTGCGCGCAGCGGGTCCCGCGCGGCCGCCCCGGACTCAGTCCGCCATCTGCGCGAGCACCCGCGTCGCTTCCTGATCGCTGGAAACCAGACGCCCCTCTTCCATGCGAACGCTGACGATCTTGGAGATCCCCGGTTCCTGCATCGTCACGCCGTAGAGCGCGTCGGCGACCGACATCGTCAGCTTGTTGTGCGTGATGACGATGAACTGCGTACGCTCGCTGAATTTCCGAAGCAGCGCGATGAAGCGCTCGACATTGGCATCATCGAGCGGAGCGTCGAGTTCGTCGAGCACGCAGAAGGGCGAGGGTTTGACCAGGTAGACGGCGAAGAGCAGCGCCGTCGCGGTCAGGGCGCGCTCCCCGCTCGAGAGCAGGCGGATGTTCTCGAGCCGCTTGCCGCGCGGCCGGGCCACGATCTCGATGTCGGCCTCGATCGGGTCCTCCCCGCTCAACTGGATGCGCGCCTCCCCGCCCGGGAAGAGCGTGCCGAAGGTCGTGCCGAAGTTCTCTTGCACCTGTGCGAAGGTGTCCGCGAAGAGGCGGCGCGCCTCGGTGTTGATGCGCTCGATCGCCGCCAGCAGGGATTCCTTCGACTTGAGCAGATCGTCGCGCTGCGCCTTGATGAAGCGCACGTGTTCGCGCTTGCGGTCGTGCTCCTCGATGGCCAGCAGGTTGACCAGCCCCAGGCGCTCGCGCTCCTGGCGCAGCACGGCCAACCGCTCGCGCGCCTCGGCGGGCGTGAGGCCTCCCAGCGGGCCGCTCCCGAAGGCCGCCGCACCGGCGGGATCCTCCCCCGCCTCCACCGAAAACTCCATGCCGGCCTCGGGCGTGGACTCTTCCGCCCCGACCGGCTCCGGCTCCGCGCGGATGATCTCGACCAGGTCGCAATGATACTGCTCCCGGATGCGCGCCCGCAGGCTTTCCTTCTCGGCGTCGATGCGGGCGAGGCGCACTTCGTTTTCGCGCAGCAGGTCTTCCAGATCGGAAAGCGCGCGGCGCTTGACGCGCAGCTCCTTCTCGATCGAGGACAGCGCGTCCTCGCCGCGGGTCCGCTCCTGGCTCAGGCGATCCACCGCCTGCACCCGCGTCTCCCGCTGGGAAAGCAGATCGCCCTCTTCCCGTGCCAGCGCGATCAGCCTATCCCGCCCCTCCGCGATCTGCGCGGCGGCGGCGACACACTCGGCCTCCATGGTCGCGGTTTCTTCAATGGCCACCGCGTGCTGGCGGATGAGCTGCTCCTGAAACGACTCCTTGTCGCGAAGCTGCGTTTGGGTCCAGAGCTCCTCCATCCGCCGCTCGGTGAGCACCTTTCCCGCCGCGTCCTTCTCGGAGGCCAGCGCCTCGGTCCGCTCCGCGACCTCGCGCAGCCCTTCATCGGCCGAGCTCTCGGCAGCTTCGGAACGTTGCCGCGCCTCGCGGTGCCTGGCCAGGGCAGCGGCGTTGTCCGCCTGCCGCCCTCTCAGCCGTTCGCCCTCCAGCGCAAGCCGCTCCCGCTCTTCCCGGATCAAGCGCTCCTCGGCCTGCCGCTCGGCCAGTGCGCGCCCCAGATTCGTGATTTCCGCCCGGCGTTCCTCCCCCTGGGGCAGGAGCAGCCCCAAGCGGCCGTCGATCGCGAGCATCTCGCCCTGGATCGCCCCCTGCTCGTCGCGCAACCGGGCGAGCTCTTCACCGACCTCCGCCAGTCGCTTGCGCAGTTGCTCGTTCTCCTCCGGTCGCTGCCACAGCCTCGCCTCCGAGATGGGGCCCCCCGCGCTCACCCAACCCGCCGGGGACAAGACCTCACCGCCGCGCGTCACCCACAGCCTTCCCGGCTCCCGCCCCGCGACGGGGGGAACATCCGCCCGGTCCTCGACCGGAATGACCACCCGCCGGAGGTATTCGACGAGCGGGGCGTGCTCTTCATTCCGAGCGGTCAAGACCCCTTCGGGAAGCGCCGGAGCGAGCGGCGGCGCGGGGGCCGCGAGTTCCAAGGGGAAGAGCGTGACCTGCCCAAGCCCTTTCTTGCGCAACCATGCAATCGCTTGCCATGCCGACTCTTCCGACGCAGTAATCAACCATTCCGTGAAGGGACGAAGGGCCGGGGCCAAGCGGTCGCGCCACGAGGGATCGATCGCGACCAACTCTGCCATCGCGCCGATCAGCCCCGGGATTTCCCCCCGCGCCGCCAGCAGGCGGGCAACCGCCTCCTGATAGCCCTGGTGGCTGTGCGCCTGTTCCTCGAGCAGATGCAGTCGGCTTTCGAGCCGCGCGCTGTCGCCTTCGAGTCCCGCCCTGCGCCGCCCGATCTCCGCCGCACGCGCCCCGCAGCTTCGCTGCGTCTCCTCCAAGCGCAGGCGCTCCGCGACCGCTTCCTGATCCTCCCGTTCGTACGCCGCACGGCGCTCGGAGAGACTGCCGATCTCCCCGGCCAGCGCCTCCAGCTTCTGTCCGAAGGCCCTGCGTTGGGATTCCAGCTCGTCGAGATCGCGCGCGAGCTGCTCCACCCGCCCCTCGAGAGACTGCCGTTCATGCTCGGAAGCGGCTTGCTCCCGGATCTGTTCGATGTGGAGTTGCTGCTTGCGGGTCAGCTCTTCCTTGACTTGGCGCAACTGCGTATCGACGCGCGACCATGACTCCTGCGCCTCGCGGGCGCGCGCGCCGCGCGCGGCCAGCTCGTCCCGCACGGTTCCGATTTCGGACTCGATCCCTGCAAGATGCGTCTCGGCTTGCGCACGCGTCGCGGCCAGGGTCGCCTGACGCTCGCGGCGGTCCGCGATCCGATCCTCGAGCGATCGCAGCCGCTCGTTGAGCACCAGGGTCTCTTCCCGCGCGGCGCGCAGGCGCTCCTCGGTCTCACTCAGCCGGCCCCGGGCCAGGCCCGCGTTGCGATCCAGCTCGAGCAGGTCGAGGCGCACCTGCTCCTGGCGCGCCTCCAGGGCATGGCCTTCAGCGCGCAGCTTCTCGCGCTGCTCCCCTTCTTCGCTCAGCCGGCCCGTCTCTCCCGAGGCGGTCGCCTCGAGCTCGGACCAGCGCAGCCGCGCCAGACCGATGTCGAGGTCCCGGATCCTCTCGGTCAGTCGCCGATGGCGGCGCGCCTTGCCCATTTGATAGGCGAGCGAGCGCACCTCGCGCTCTTCAATCTCCAGGGCATCCTCGACGCGCACCAGATCGGCGTCCACTGCCTCGAGCTTGCGCAGCGTTTCCTTGCGGCGGACCTTGTAGCGGGTGATTCCCGAAGCTTCGTCGAGAAGGAAACGCCGGGCCGAATCGCGATCGGCAAGCACTTCATCGATCATCTCGCGCTCGATGACCGCGTACTCCGATGAACCCAGGCCGGTGTCGAGGAAGAGATCGCGAATGTCTTTCAGACGGCACGGATTACGGTTGATGCGGAATTCACTCTCTCCCGAGCGGGAGGCGCGCCGCTGGATCAGAACATCGGAGTATTCGGTCGCCAGACGCTGATCGCGGTTATCCAGGTGCAGCGCCACCTCGGCCAGCCCCATGGGCTTGACCTCGCGCGTGCCCTTGAAGATGACGTCTTCGAGTTGGGCGCCGCGCAGATTGCGGACATTCTGCTCGCCGAGAGCCCAGCGGATCGCATCCGAGATGTTGCTCTTGCCGCATCCGTTCGGTCCCACGACCGCGGTGATGCCGGGAGAGAAGCGCAGCGTCGTGCGTTGCGCGAAGGACTTGAAGCCGAAGAGTTCCAGTTTGTCGAGAAGCACGATGCTCTCCTTGGCCTTCCAGTGCCGCCGGCCGAGGGCCCACGCTCGATCACGTCTTTCCCTTGCAGGACACCATGAACGGCGCTTCCGATCAAGGCATCTCACGCTCGATCGGACGGCTGACCGGCGGCCCCGCCCCCGCCGCGGCGACCACCTGGGCCGCACGCACATGTCCGGCGGAGACGATCGCCTGAGCCTCGGCGAGCGCAGATTCCTTGTCGTCGAAGCGGCCGGCCACGACCCGCGCCCAGACCCCACGCTCCGGGATCTCGACGCGCACGACGCGCGTCTCCAGTCCGCGCGCCGCCAGTCTGCGCATTTCCGCCTCCGCCATGGATGTCTGGGGGAAGGAGCCGCAGAGGACGGTGAACGGACCGCTGCGCCCCGCGATCCAGGCGTGGACGGCCGGCTCCGGCTTCGCTGCTGCTTCGATGGGTGCGGGGACGACGCCCGACTCCCCTGCCCCCGCATTCACCGAATCCGCCGCGGACACGGCGGCCACGGTCTCTCCGGCCGGGGCGGTCTCGCCGCTCTTCCCGCTTGCCGTCTTCCGATCCGCCTCTCCTCCCGCGAGTGAAACCGCGGGCGACGTAGCCCCGTCGGCTGCGGGAACTGAAGCTGAATCGCCCGCGCCCGGGGACCCCATCGTCCCGGCTTCCGCAGGGGCGGGAATCGCCTCCCCTTCCAGCACGGCGGGGGAATTCCCGCGGCTTGCCCCAAGCTCTTCTTCCACCCGCTCGGCGATGGAGACCGTCTGCCGCTGCGCCGGACGCCTGGAGACAAGATCCGGGAAGACCACGCCGATGGAAATCAGGGCCCCGATGGCGAAAACCAGCCACCAGAACAGAGGGAGCCGCCTGCGTTGCCTTCCCCCGGACCCGTCCGGGGAAGGGGGCCCCTTTCCACTCCTCCCCGGACTGAACGTCGCCGACCAGGGAGAGGCGACCGCCACGCGCTCGCGGGGCGGCAGAGGACCAGGGCCCCGCTCCGGTTGCGGTTTCGCCATGGCGGGAGCGGGGGCAGCTTCGGACTCGAGGGGTTCCGGCTCTTCCTTCCCATATCCGACCATGCCCACGATCGGATAGCCGGCCCCCTTCAGCGCGCCCACGCGCCTCTCGAGATCCTCTGCGGCGCAGTCCCGGAAAGGCACGACGAGCACCATGTGGGTGATGGCCTCGGGAGTCGGAGAGACAACGTCGTCGGGAACTTCTCCTGCCAGAACGATGCTGCGCGCAACGACCGGATCGCCCGCGGCCCGGCCCCCGCCCCACGCGCGCATCACGCCCTGAAGCCCCGTCGGCTCCGCCACGGCATGCCCCGGCAGCAGTCCTGTCAGGAGGCTGGCAAAACGCTCCGCGTGGATCGGACGCCCGGCGCCCTCCACCGGCGCCCGTTCGGCCGGCCGCACCAGCAGCACCGGCGTGAGACCCGCCGCCGCCGCGCGTTCGGCCACGCCCACCGCGACGGGCAACTCCTCACCCGCCTGGCCAAGCCCATAGACCCAGATCACCGGCGCCGAGCCGGACAGGAACCGATAGATCCTGGCCGAGATTCGCGGGTCCGGGGCAAGCCCGGCCAAGCCCTCGGCGCGCGAATGGAGTTTCACCTCCGCCGGCACGGTGCCGAGCAGGCTGAGACCGAGCGCCTCGGCCGCCTCCGCCGCGCTCGTGTACACCCGACTCGGTCGTCTCGCTTCGCGCATCGTTCAATCCCCGGGATTCGTCCGGTGAAACTCGACCCAGCGCAGGGCAATCCACCCGGGCAGGGCGTCCCACTCGTCCTCGCGCAGCGAACGCAGATCGAGCACCATGCGCGCGCGTTCGATCCGTCCGACGATGGCGGGCTCTCCCGTGCGCAACACGCGCGCGAAGGATTCGAGCGATCCGCGGGGAGAGAGGGCTATGCCCAGGGAGGGCATGCGCTCGTCGGGCAGAGATCCCCCCCCTGCCGCGGCCTCGGTCTCGATCAGGCTCGCGCACTCGCGCGGGATCCCGCCGGCGGCGAGCTCCTCCAGCATCCTCTCGCCCACGCGTCTCAGTGTCTCGAGCGGACGGGACATCATGCGGTAGAGCGGAATGCTCTCGATTCCCGGGCCTCCGCGGAGGTACTCGAGCAGCGTCGCCTCGAGTCCGGCCAGGTGCAGCTTGTCCAGCCGCACGACGCGCGCCAGCGGGTGGCGCCGGCAGCGCTCGACCCAATCCCCGCGGCCCAGGATCAGTCCCGCTTGCGGGCCTCCGAGCAGCTTGTCCGCGCTGGCGGTGACCAGATCCGCTCCCGCCCGCAGCGAAGCCTGCACGCGCGGCTCTCCGCGCAGGAACTCGGGCGGGTGCTGCTCCAGCGCACCGCTGCCCGCATCTTCCACCAGCGCGAGGCCATGCTCCCGCGCCAGCGCGACGAGCTCCGCCAATTCCACTGCCGCCGTGAATCCGCGCAGCACGAAATTCGAGGGATGGACCTTGAGAATCAGCCCCGTGCGCGGCCCGATCGCGGCGCGGTAGTCCTCCAGATGGGTGCGATTGGTCGTCCCGACTTCCCGCAGCACGGCTCCGCTGGCAGCCATGATCTCGGGCAGCCGGAAACTCCCGCCAATCTCGACCAGTTCGCCACGCGAGACGATCACCTCACGACCGGCGGCCAGCACGTGCAGGATCAGGTAGACCGCCGCGGCGTTGTTGTTCACCGCCAGCGCGTCCTCGCATCCGCTGAGCCGGCGCAACAGCCCGCGCACCGCATCCAACCGGGACGCGCGCGTCCCGCTCTCCATGTCCATCTCGAGGCTCGAGTATCCGGCGGCGACCCGCGTCACCGCCTCCTGCGCGCTCGGACCGAGGGGGGCGCGGCCCAGGTTGGTATGGATCAGAATGCCGGTGGCATTGACCACGCGCCGCAGCCGCGGTGAAAGCAGGGCCGCTGCGCGCGCCGCCACTTCGCGCGCCAGCTCTGCGCGGTCGATATCATCGGCCGCGCCTTGGTCCGCCGGCGCTCCCCGACCGGGCCCTTCGCCCGCCGCCCCCGGCGCCAGGAGGCGCAGGCGCGCCTCCGCAAGCACCTCGCGGATG
>JAZDGX010000250.1:0-14365 GCA_043806645.1 Candidatus Eiseniibacteriota bacterium
GCCAGTCGGCCGCACTGCCCCGGGCCGCATCCTTGCGCCGGAAGTTCACCCGCCAGGCGCTGCCCGGCGCGGGAGGCGCGGTCGAAAGCGCGGCGTACGGGATCCGCGCCTCGGTCGTCCAAACGCCGCCGGCGCGCTGCGTCCGCACGGTGAATTCCCCGTTCCAATCCGATCCCTCCCCTTCATAGCGATCGGGAGGCACCCAGACGATATGCTGATCGAAGACGATCCCGGCGGAGTTGACGTAGATCTGGTAGACGACGCGAGCGGAATCGTCCGGGCACAGGAAATACCCGACGCAATCGTCTCGTGAGACGGCGCCGTCGCGCTGCACCGCTTGCGCGACCAGCTCCCCGGCTTGACTGCAGCGAGCGCCGAGGTAGAGGGCCTCGGCGTCATGCCCGAAGAAGAACTCGGTCGGCTCGATCGTGCATGCGCCGCCGTCCGGAGAGCCGAAATGACCGGTCCTCCCGGCCTCGGCCCACGCGGCATCTTCCAAGCGTCCGTCGATCTCGGGGGCCCGGTCGAATCGGGCTGCCTCCTGGCGCCGCAGCGCCGGCAGATTGCTCTCATACGTGAAGGACCGGCCTTCGCGGTAGGGATACTCGAAGCGTACGCGAGGCAGCGGGTAGAACGGGCCCGTCCGCGCGACGCGAAAGACTCCCTCGCGCGTCTCGGAGGCGGGCACATCGATCTGCAGGCTGGGCGGCTCGATCGTCCAGTTGCCTCCCGTCTCCCAGGCGACCGTCGCGCGCAGCGGCGGCCCGGCCGGGAGGTTGCGCAGCGCCAGGCGGCAGGCGAGGCCCGCCTCGACCGGTTCCTCGTTGCACATCAGGGGCGAGAGCCGCACGTAGTCGGCGTCGAGGCGGTCGAAGAATTTCTGATCCTCCACCCGCACGACATCGGCGGCCTCCACGCCGTCCTCGCTGATGACGGCCCACGTCAGCGTTCCATCGCGGACGACCGCCCACACCCAATGATAGAAGGCCCCGCGCTCGGGGACGCCCTCGATGGCGCCCCCGCTCGAGCCGACCATCGTGTAGACGATGCCGTCGTAGCGCGCCGTGCCGTAGAGATGGAAATGCCCGTTGAACACGGCATCCACCCCTCCGCGCAAGAAGATCTCGTGCAGCGGGTCCGCCAGTCCGTCGGCGAGGGTGTGGTACCAATACGGCTTGTGAAAGACAGCCAGCGTGAGCGCGGCGCCCGCGTGCGTGGCCAGATCCGCCTCGAGCCACGCGCGATGATCCCCGTGGGCGAGCCACTCCGCGCTCGATTCCCAGCGGCCGGTATCCAGGATGATGAAGTGAACTCCGCCGTGATCGAAGGCGTAGTTCTCCTCCCGCCCCGTGCGTTCGCGCCAGACCTCTGCCTGCACGTCGTTCAGAATGTCGTGATTGCCCGGACAGATGTAGAAGGGGCCCTCGAGAGGGGCGATCAAGGCCTGGTACTCATCCCATTCCCCGGCGAGAACCGCGCGGTCTTCCGTGTAGCCTTCGATGTGGTCACCGACGGTGACGACAAAATCGGGCGCGAGAAGATCGATCTCTGCGATGGTCCGCTCGTACACCCCCGGCTGATGGCTGCCGGTGCGATCCCCGAGGATCGCGAAACGCAGCTCCTCCGCACCGACCACCCCCGGCCAGATCGCAGCGAGAACGAGGACGACGAACGGAACGCGCATGAGAAAATCCTCCCCATCGCGGGCCTGGAATGCTCTGCACCGGAGATCCCGAAAACCGAGGCCGCCCCTTGCCTCGATGCCTCGTTATGCAGCACTCCGACCCGGCGAGGCAAGCGCGAATGAGGACTCGGGATTCGGGACTCGGGCCCCGCGCCCCGCGGCTGCAGCCTCACCCACCCGCGGCTGCGCCGAGTTGCCTCGGTTTCCGGCCGGGCGTATCCTCGGACCATTCCGGCCTGGAAGCGATGAAGGCGCGAAACGATCGGGAGGTCCGCGATGGAGCGCATCTTCCACCTCAAGGCCCGCCAGGCCCGGCCCGGCACGGAGATTCTCGGCGGATTCACAACTTTCCTGACGATGGCCTACATCATCGTCGTCAATCCGGCCATCCTCACCGCGGCCGGAATACCCGTGGGTCCCTCGACCATCGCCACGATTCTCACCGCCGGCTTCGGCACGATTCTAATGGGGCTCGTCGCCAACCGGCCCATCGGCGTGGCCCCCTACATGGGCGAGAATGCCTTCATCGCCTATGGACTGACCGCCCTGGGCATCGGCTGGCAGTTGCGCATCGGCGCGGTCTTCGTGAGCGGAGTGATCTTCCTGCTCGTCACGGTGCTGAAGATCCGCGGCTGGCTGGCCAATTCGCTGAGCCCCACGATGAAATACTCCTTCGCCGTCGGGGTGGGACTGTTGCTCGCGCTCGTCGGGCTGAACGACACCGGCATCATCAAGTCCTACGCGATCGGCAAGCCGCCGCTCGCGCTCTTTCCCCCCAAGATCCCCTGCGACTGCACGACCCCGATCCCCGCGGGGGGCATCCCGGTGCCCGTGGAGATCGGGTCGCTCTCCTCGGGGCCGGTGCTGCTGGCGATCGCCGGCATTCTGTTGATGACCGTGCTCATCGTGCGCCGCGTGCCCGGCGCCTTGCTGCTGGGCATCGTGCTGACGGCGCTCGCCGGAATCGGGCTCGGCTTCGGCCGGGCGCCCGAGGGCATCCTCGCGCTGCCCAAGTGGAGCGGGCCCGACGGCCTGGGGGCGATTGCGGGGAAGCTGCGTTTCTCGGAGACCCTACCCGACGGCCGCACGCTGAGTCTCTTTTCGATGACGCTGTTCCCCGTGCTGCTCACGCTCTTTCTGATGGACTTCCTCGACACACTGGGAACACTCATGGGTGTCGGCGCGGCGGGCAACATGCTGGACGAGCATGGCAATTTCCCCGACATTCAAAAACCGATGCTGGTCGATGCAAGCGCGTGCGTCTTTTCCGCGCTGGTCGGGACCTCCACCTCGGGCGCCTACATCGAATCCGCGGCGGGAATCAAGGATGGCGCGCGCACCGGCCTGGCCGCGGTCGTAACCGGAGTGCTCTTTCTGCTATGTCTCTTCTTCGTGCCCCTGGTCGTCGCCTTGACCGACCTGCGCTTCGCCTACGGCCCGGCCCTCATCGTCGTCGGCATCCTGATGATGCCCTCCCTGCGGCACATGCAGATCGAGGACCTGACGGAATTCCTGCCCGCCTTCCTGACCATCGTCTTGATGGCGCTCACCTTCAACCCGGCCAACGGCCTCACCGCAGGGCTCGCCGTCTACCCGCTGCTGAAGTTGATGACCGGACGAGGGCGGGAGCTCAACGCGGGCATGATCGTCCTGGGCGCGCTGTGCGCGCTCTACTATGTGGTCGGTCTGGTGCACTGACGGGGTGGTCGGTGAAGCTGCGGACGCGGCCGCGTCGTCTCAGGCCGCCCTCGCATCCCGGTCTTCCGGCGCTCCGTCCCGACCTCCGTGCATTCCGGTCGGGCGGGCCGGCACTCCATCCCGGACATCTTGGGAAGCCGTCCACCGCTCCTCGCTGACTCCCAGCGCGGTCACGATCGCTACGGGGTTCTCGCGGATCAGCGCCGGGGTGGCCGCAAACGTGCCTATGGACTCCCCATCGAGCGTGCCCGCGGATGCGGCATTCCCGGGCCCTTCCGGAATACGGGTGAGGTAGCCGCGCGCGAGCAGGCGTTCGAGCCACGTCCGCAGCTCAGCGGAATCGATCAGGACATGGGCCTGCATGTCCGCGAGTGTGAAGCGCTCCAATTGCCGCGCGAGATCGATGAGCGTGAGGCAGGTCGCATACTCCGCGTTCAGCGGTTGCGCCAGGTTCGGGAGGGTGCGCACGGCCGGAGGCGTGGAGCGGTGCAGCTCGCCGATGCGGCTCATCACGTGCGTTTCGGGATGGATGCGGGCGCCGGCCAGCGTCGCGCGCGCGCGGTCCAGGGCGGCCTGGACGAAATCCTCGAGTTCCGCGGGCCGCTTGCCGAGCAGGGCGCGCAGCTCCTCGACCGATTCGGCCCAGGGCGAGTGCACGGCGAGGCCGTCATGATACCCGGCCTCATACGCGAGCCGATCGGCGGCGATCACGATGCCCGTCAGGCTCCAGGATTTCCAGCCGTCGATGTGATCCCGGGGATCGTCGTGATGACGGCGCGCGCAGAGGACGACCATGTCGGGCAGCCCTTGCAGGCGCAGGATCTCTGCGCCGGCATGCGTGTGGTCCCGCAGATGACGCTGGCTCGGGGCGACGATGTCCCGTTCCGCCTCCAGCGTCGTCAAACGACCCCGATCGCACCAGGTGGCCACGTGGAGATACTCGGTGCCCAGCGAGCGCAACAAGGCCAGCTTGCCGTAGTCGTGGAGCAGTCCGGCCAGGTACGCATCCTCGCCCAGGGCGACGTGCGCCTGCCAGCCCAGGGCCCGGGCGATCTCGGCCACTACGATGGAGTGGGTCGCGATCGCCTCGCTCAGACGATGCCCCTCCCGGGCGAGCACGCAGATCGACTGCGTGAACGCGATGTTGCGTACGCCGGCGAAGCCGATCTTCATGATGGCGTTGGGCAGATTGTATGTGTCGATTCCAGACTGGTCGATGCGGTCTCCGTGCGTCAGATAGAGCGGGCTGCGAGCGACGCTGACGACGCGCTTGGCCAGATCGGGATCCCCTTCGAGCGCCCGCGCCAGCTTGTGCTTGTCCGCGTGCACATCGGTGGTGACCTCGAGAACGTGCAGCAGGGCGCGCGGGAATGAGCAGGCCTTAGTGATCTCCGCCACTTCCTGGATGACCCTGAGGGGCAGTCCGTTGGCCGGCCCCGCGCCGACCTCTTCCCCGGGATCCGAAGCGGCCGGCCGCTCCGACGCCTCCCGCCCGCCGGGGATCTCCCGCGGGGCCCGCTCCGCAGACGCGTCCCCCTGCGGGGGGTCGTCTCCCCGGATCGAGATCACTCGAGGGGTGGACACGCCCCACAGGGAACGGTCATGGTCGAACATGCACTCCTCCCCCGCACCGGCCCCCCCGGGGGGCTTCGATCACCACGCTCTCTAATGGGAAATATCGGCAGGCGGGAGACGGTGTTGAGCTTCGACGAGGAAGGCGGCCGCCGACGACGCAGGGGCCGGACGACGCAACTATTTCAAAAACAACAACTTGCGGGTGCGTTCCTCGTCTCCGGCGCGGAGCCGGCACAGATAGAGCCCGGCCGCCGCCGGATGCCCGCCATCCAGTGTCCCATCCCAGTCGACGCTGTAGCGATCCGGCGCGCAGACGCCATGGAGCAGCGTGCGCACGCGCCGGCCGAGCAGGTCGAAGAGGGAGAGATCGACGAGTCGCGTCGCGGGCAGGTCGAAGCGGATCCGGGTCGAGCCGATGAAGGGATTCGGGAAGCCGCTGGCGAGGGAAAGCCGGTCGATCGGATGGACTGAGTCCTCATCGGCAGGAATCGCGGCCGTTGCGACCCCGACCGAGATGCGCAGCTCCCGGCTTTCACCCGGCCCAAGATGGATCTCGAAGCGCGGGGAGAAGAGGAGCCCGTGGACCGTCTCGCCCCCGGCCAACCCCGCGGGGCTTTCCGAGAAACCGAAGCGGACCGCCCGGCCCGTCAGGACATTGGCCACTCCGACGGCGGCAGGCGTGAGCACCGCGCTCGTGTCTCCCCCGTCCCAGTAGGCCAGCGTCCCGCGGCCCTGGTTCATCACCTCCAACAACCCCGGGTTCAGCTCGTTCTCGACGACCAGCACATAGTCATGCGGCTGGGCACTCAAGTTCGTGATGCGGTAGAGCACCTCGAGGCAGGAGTCGCGGGCCGTCCAGCTCTTCGTCAGGCGCAGCCCATCTCCCGTATGCTCGAGTCGCAGCGTGTCGCCGCTCGCCGCCGCCGCATAGGGGACATCGAGCCAGAGATCGTCGTCGCCGCCATCCACGGATAGACGGTCGTTGAACGCGTGCTTGCGGACCCGGTAGGTCCGGTGATGGGGCTGGGCCGCCGGGTAGGGATACGGCGCATTCCAGAGCACGTCGCTCATGTAGTGGCGGTCGTCGTTGTGCCCCGGCCCGCCATAGGCGCCGCCGTATCCGACGTAGTAGAAGCCCCACATGAACAGCTCGTTGCCCGAGATTTCCTCGCCGTGAACGAGGTCGAACCAGCGCAGCAGCCGGCCGCCGGTCGGGCTGATGATGAAGAGGTCGCGCGCGTTCGCGAGCACCCAGTCGAGGGTGCCGTCGCCGTTGGCGTCCACCTGCGACAGGGTCGCTTGGGCCGGCGGCGCCAGACTCGTTTCGGCGGCCAGCAGCGCGCCCTCAAGCGTTTCGGCCTTCTGCCAATCCTGGCACGCGAAGCCGCCGCACCCGATGCAGCCGAACTCGAACTGATGCGCGACCATGTTCCAGATGGCATGCTTGACGAGGTTCGCGGCGGGAGTCCCCGGAAGCACACGCGCCTCCACCTCCCGGATGCGTGCGCGCAGGCCGTCATAGAAGTCCCGATAGGCCGCGAGCAGGGGCGAGCGCGCGTTGTAGTCGAACCAGTCGCGGTAACCCGCCTGTTGCGAGGGCCCCACCATCCAATTCGCCTGTCCATCCACGATGGGCGACACTTCCTCGGTCGGGAACCGGGAGGCCAGCACGTCCGCGAAGGTCGTCAGCTCGATCCAGCCGGTGTTTTCCAGCGCGGTGAGCACCTGCTCGAGATGGTCCCAGTCCTCCTGCGGGTTTCCGCCCCCTTCGTAGTCCCACAGGCCGCTCGCCTCCGCGTCCTGGGCGTAGCAGACCACCCAATCGCGCCAGGTGTCCTGCGAGCGCAGCCAGCTCAGATAGCCGATGAGATCGTTCGCGTTCCCCGAGTCGATCGCCCCGTCCAGCAGCCAGATCATCTCGCTGTCGTCGTTGAAGGCGACCACCTCCTGATCGCCCAGGGCGGTCTTGCGCACGGCGTGTTCGGGCGCCGAGGCGCCGCTGTCCCAGAGGATGTGGCTCTCGACCCAAGTCGCCCGGTAGCCATGGTCGGCCATCAACGGCACGAGCGCCTGTTTCCAGCAGCGCTCCGCGTTCCAGAAGCTGCTCGGCTGCGCGCCGATGCATCGCTCGATCGTTTCGCGGTGCACCTCGAGCTGGCGCTCGTTATCCCACATGTGGGTCGCGTAGGGCACGTTCTGCGCGTACGTGCTGCCGATGATCTCGAACTGGCCATCGGCGAATCCGTCGCGCAGTAGATCGAGCGAAGAAGGATCGTGGCGCAGATCCAGCCAGCCGATATCGTGCAACAGAGTGCCGGAAAAATGGACGGCGAACTTCGACTGCGGATGGCGGCGCAGCACATCGAGCAGACCGTGGAAACAGACGTCGTTGGCGGTGTCACCCTGGTAGTTGAGATTCTGATTGGCATGAAAGAGCAGCACGACCTTCAGGGGGGCGGCGGGCGCGCCGCGCTGCACCCGTAGCGGCGCCTGCCGCGGATCGGCCGTAAGGCCGGCCGGGTCCAGCGCCCCAATCTCGAAGACGTATTCCCCGGCCGCGACCTGCACGCCGGCGCCCGTACGCCCGTCCCAGATGAAGGAATGATACCCGCGCTCGCGCGCTTCGCCGGATGCGAGCGTGCGAATCGCGAGGCCGCCGGCGTTCAGCACCTGCACCGCGATCTCGGCCGGCTCGGATAGATAGAAAGAAAGCCTCGTCTGGTCGTCTTCGCCGCCGGGGTCGAGAGTGGCGGGAGAGGCAAAGGCCTCGGACACTACCGGAGCCTCGAGATCCTCGCCGATCGCGACCGCGTAGCTCCCGCTCTGCGGCGCCCGGGAGAGATTCACGAGATCGCGCGCCTCGATGGCGTAGTGCAGCGTCCCCCCCGCAGCGGCCGCACCTGCCGGAATCGTCCCGATCCAGTCGTCTCCCAGGCCCGCCTGCATGGCGACCTCGAGCCACGCGCCGGCCGCGCCCAGGCGATACTCGAGCGTCGATGCTTCCACTCCTCGATCGTCGGTGATCTCGGCGGAGATGTGCAGCGGCGCATGGGCCGGGGCCTGCGCCGGCGGCACATGCGCGATCGCCGGCGGATCGCCATCCACCACGACCAGAAACTCGCTCGAATCCGCTCCGCCCGCCCCACCCACCAGGGCCGCTTCGATCCGCAGGTCGTGGAGCCCTTCCGCCAGACTGTCGGCCGGCGTGAAGTGGACCCGTCCCTGGATGGGGTCGTACGGATCGGGACCCGCCGAGACCAAGGCGCCGTCGAGGTAGATCCGCAGTTCATCCAGATCCCACGCGGCCGCATCCGACTTGCCGAGATCGGCGCTGACCTGCGGCCGGGGCCCGCTGGCGGCGCTCATCGCATTGGGCAGCAGGTAGTAGACGGCCGGATCGCCGACCGTGAACATCGAGTTGCCGTATTCCCCGTAATCGACCCGCGGATTCAGTGGATCGGTGAACCAGAGGTGCCCATCGGCGACGAACTTGTATTCGTAGTCCCCCGGCTCGAGCAGCTTCTCGAGCGTCCACCAGCCTTCGGCATCCGGGCCGTTCATGGGATCGATCGCGGTATCGATCGAGCCGCCCGACGCGTCGCACCACCCGTTGAATGTGCCTGCCAGATTGACGATTCCGGCCGTGGGGTGCTGAAAGCGCAACGCAATGCGGACCGGTGGCACGGCCCGCGATTCCGCCGGCAGCCACAGCGCCCCGAGCAGCACGGCCAGTCCAAACAGTCTCCGCATGGGTATCCCCTCTCTGCCGGCGTCGTTCATGGCCGCCGATTCTAACACACGGCACCGGGCAGGCCCGGCCCGGACTCCGGATCCAAGCCCCCATGCCGGCGGCAGGGCCGCGGCAGCACGGACCGGGCTGGGGCCTGCGAGCCCCACAGCGCGAGGTCCGCGTCGCGAGGCTCGACCGCGCGGCGGGGCACTCGCTGTGGTACGATAACAGGTCTGTTCCCAGAGGTACGCTGCCCCCCGCGGGCCGGAAGCCCGGCGCCGGGCGGCCCACGGAGCGGCCTGAACCCGGCCCACAGCCTGATACGGCTGACGGAGAGTACGGATGCGGATCGTCCTGGGAGTCTCCCGCCTCAGATTCTCGATCCCCCTCGGCCCGGCCTACATCGCGGCCGTATTGAAGAAGGCGGGACATGAGGTCTCCCTCTGCCTGTTCGGCCGGTCGCCGCAGCGGGCCATCGAGAAGCTCGCGGCCGATCCGCCCGACCTGATGGCCTACGGCATGCTCTCCGGAGAGCAGAATGAATACCTGGCCTTTCATCGCGAGCTATCCCGGCGCCTTGCGATCCCCGCCGTGTGGGGCGGCCCTCATCCCACCTTCTTCCCCGAGATGATCGAGACCGAAGGTCTGGACGCGATCTGCATCGGCGAGACCGAGGAGGCGATCGTCGAGTTCGTCGAGCGCTTCTCGCGCGACGGCGTCCTGCCCACCGATGTGCGCAACTTCTGGGTGCGCAACGCTGCGGGCGAAGTGGTCCGCAATCCGGTGCGCCCCTTGAATCATGATCTGGACCGGCTGCCATTCCCCGACCGGGAGCTCTTTCTCAAAGCGCACCCCATTCTCAGGCATCATGGAATCAAGCACTTCATCGCCCATCGCGGATGCCCCCACAAGTGCACCTATTGCTTCAATCAGTACTACCATCGCATCTACGACGAGCACCCGCCCAGCTATCGCTCGCGCAGTCCCGAGTCGGTGTGCGAGGAGATCAACGCCGTGCGCGCCGCCACCAGGCTCGACATGGCCGCCTTCGTCGACGACTGCTTCACTCTGAGTCACGAGTGGCTGTCCCGCTTCGCCGCGGTCTATCCGCAGCGCGTCGGACTCCCCTATAGCTGCAATTTTCGTCTCGACAACTGCACGCCGGAGATCGCCGATCTGCTCGCGGCGTCGGGCTGCCGCCTGGCCTATGTGGGCATCGAAGCGGGCGACGAACAGATCCGTAAGCTATTCGGCCGTCGGATGTCGGACGAGACCATCAAGACCGCCATGCGCCTGCTCAACGAGCGCGGCATACGCACCATCACGGAGAACATGATCGGCGCCCCGGGCGAGACCTTCGCGCAGGCATACCGGACCCTGGCCATCAACATGGAGGTGCGCCCGACCCTGGCGAATTGCTCCATCTTCACGCCCTATCCGGGCCTGCCGCTGACCCGCTATGCCATTCAGCAGGGCTTCTTCAACGGCGATTTCTCGAGAATCGGCTCGAACTACTATCACGGCTCGGTCCTCACCTTCTCGTCCCCGCAAGAGCGCAACCGCATCGTCAACCTGCGCTCCTTCTTCAGCCTGCTCTCCCAGCACCCACGGCTGTGGCCCCTGATCCGCCCCCTCCTCGACCTGCGTCCGAATGCCCCGCTGCGTTGGCTGGGCGACCTGCTGGATGGGCACTACTTGCAGAAGTGCTTGCCGTATAGACAATCCCCTCTGCGGTTCCTGCGTATTCTGGCTTACTACCTGCGCGTCTATCGCTGAGGTTGTGGATCGAAGAATGCGCACGGGCGGTCTGAAGGTGCTAGAAAGAGGCGGTCCTCTCAAGAGAGAAGACCGCCTCCCAACCTCGGTGCTCGACTCAGGGTCGTTCCGTATCACCTCATGATCGTAACCTGCCGCACCTCGAACATCTCCGGCGTCTCCATGCGCAGGAAGTAGATCCCCGAAGTGAGGGCATGGCCGCCGCGATCAAGGCCGTCGAAGGCGAGTGCGTGGGTCCCCGCCTCGACCGGTCCGTCGACCAGCGTGCGCACGCTGCGGCCGGTCACATCGTAGACGTCGATGCGCACCGCGCTCGCGCGCGCCAGGCGATAGACGAGGGAGCTCTGCCGCCCGAAGGGATTCGGGCCGTAGGAGAGGATCCCGTAGCCCTCGCGCACCTCCTCCACCGTCAACCCCGACGGCAGCGCCAGCACCACATCCAGCACGAAGTCATCCACGGCAGCCTCGACCAGCGAGCCGGGTGAGGCGTCTTCGGCGATGAACCGCATCTGGATGTGATCGGTGAGCGCGACGAAGGAGCCGACATCGAAGGTGTACTGATTCCAGGAAGTGGCGCTCGTCAGCGTGTGCTCGAGCGAAACCCAGTCGGTTCCGTTGGCGGTGATGTCGACGTTCCAGTAGTCCTGGCCCGGGTTGTTGCCGAGGTTGTTGGTGTACCAGCGCCAGTATTCCACCGAGGCCGAGACGGCTTCGCTCAGATCGAAGACGGGCGAGAGCAGCGTCGTCTTGCCACCATCGACGTCGTTGGTTCCCGACGACTGGCCGGCGCTCGCATTGCCCGTGACGAAGCAGAGCTCCCCGGGATCGACGGTGTGATCGTATTCCGGCTGCACCTGGTTGGTGTTCTCGGTCGTCCCGACCGGCTCGGCACGCAGCCAGATGCCCGAGGTGGCGCCGTCGCCCGTGGTCCCGAAGGTCCAGCCGCGGTCGTTCTCGGCCGGATCGAACCAGCCCCCCACATCGAGGACGAGGTCCAACTCGGCCTCGAATCCGTTGGCCGCGGTCAGGTCGATCTGGAACTGCAGCGTCGTCGGATCGGGGCAGCCCGGCAGCACCTGGACCTCGAAGGTCCCCAGCAGCCCCGGCTCCTGTGGGTCGAACCCCGGACTGCCGGCCTGGCCGTCCAGAATGGCGACCACGGATTCGCTCGTGAACAGCGTGCCTTCGAGCGCCGGTGCGCTCGAATGCCCCGTGTTGTTGAGCCAGATCTGGAGGTAGACCGTTTCGCCCGGGTCCGCCCCTCCATCTCCGTTGCCGCTGTTGTCGCTCACCAGCAGCTCGCCGCAGGCGAGGACCGGCGCGGCGACAAGCATGTTAAAGCCGCCGGACCACTGTCCCTCGGCCGACGTGGCCTGGAAGGTGAAGGCGACAACATGCTGGTCGGGCGTGATGGCGGCGATCTCAATGTCGAAAGGCGCCACCGACGTGCCGAACCCACCCGCCGGCAGGTTGGGAAACGCCCGCGTGGGCGTGAGGATATTCACCTGGGGATCGGCCGACGCGAGGGTGACCGTGACGGCGGTCGCCGGGTCCACACCGACATTCTCCAGGGTGAGATCGATGCCGAGCGCCTCGCCTGCGTCGGCCTCACCGTCCTGATCGCCCTCGTCGTCCTGCACGACGTGGCTGTCGAAGACCACGTACGGCCCCGACGGCGCCGAAATCACACTAGTGCCCGTGTGGGGCAGATAATCGTGCGCGGTCACCTGGATGTGCAGCATCCCCGGGCCCTCTGCGTAGGGATGCAGCGTCACTTCCCCGAAGGCATCGGTCACGCCGCTGTCGTGGACCGCGTAGTCCTCGGTGTAGATCGTGACCCGCGCCCCCTGCAGCGGCATGCCCCCCGGCTTGCTGACCGACACCGCGAAATCGGCGGCGCCGATGAAGACCGTCGGCGGATACATGCATTCCATCTCGTCCGGCTCCGCGGTCCACAGATGCATCGCGGGATCGCCGAAGACATTGAGCTCGTAGTAGCACCAGCGGTTCGCGCCGTAGCTGATCGACCAGACGTTGTCCATCTTGGAGTCGTCGTTGACGTCGGCCAGCGCATAGATGTGCTCGCCGAAGATGGCATCGAAGAACTGGCGGTCGAAGTACTGGGACGACCCGTTGGTGCTTTCATGCTCGCCCCAGCCATAGCGCGAGTTCATCACCACCGCCACCGCCCCGTCGTCGTCGGCGACGAACTGCTCGGCGAAGCAGTCGTCGGTGTAGGTTTCGGAGTCGGTGCGGTTGTCGAACGAACCGCAGTAGCAGCCCTGACTGTAGACGAAATTGTAGGAATGCGTCGTGCCGTCATTGTCGAAGGAGGGAATGTCGGTGTTGTACATCCGCATCGCGTAGGTCACGTTGCAGTGGCCCAGGTGATTGACGATGTTCATCCCCGTTTCCATCAGGTTGATCAGGGTCGTCTTGCTCCAGGTGCCGCTGCGGTCGTAGAGCGTGCCGACCTCCATCGTCCCCGGAAAGCCCACGGTGGTGTAGCCGTAGGCGCTGGAGCCGGTTCTGACCTCTTCCTTGTAGTCGTCGCCATAGGTGGGGTCGTCCCACAGCAGTTCGCCCACCATCAGGGCCTCGTCGCATTCCTCGACGACCGGTTCCTGCTGGTAGCGCATCGTCTTGGTGATGAAATTCTGCAGCTCGGTCGCCGAGTCGATGCAGGCGCGCCCGATGCCGACCTCGAAGTAGAGGTCCGCCTCGCTCGCCTCGCCCCAGTAGCTATCGCCGTCGGTATTCCAGTTGCCGTCGAGGCAGCCGTAGTACATGTCGGCGGGGATGTCGTCGTCACCCAGTCCGTAGCCGACGGCGTAGAGCCCGCGATGGAGAATGCCGTTGGTGGCATCGCGGGCATCACCGACCAGCAACACGTAGTCGACGCCCCAGGTGCCGTAGGCGTCGATGATGAAATTGCGGATCTTCGTCTGCTCGTCCGCGCCGGTGTAGTTGGCGCTGATCCATGATTTCAGGAACACCCCGGTCTTGAAACCGCGCTCGGTTTCGAAGGCGACCAGGGGATCGAGATACCCGGCCCAGGCATCCGCGGTGACGATCAGGTACTTGTAGGCCAGCGCCGGATCGAGCGCGCGCGTGCGAGGCGCATTCTGCGGCACGCCGGCGTAGTCCGCGACGGCCGGCGGGTTGTCGACCACGGCCCGGACCCGCGCCAGGGTCGCCGCGTCGTGGCGTATCATCTCCTCGGTCTGCAGGCGTGCCGGCTCGCTGGGCGCGGTGACGATTTCCACATCCAAGTTGCGATAGTAGGCCAGGCGCCCGGACTGCGGTGCGTACTCAACAGGATGGAGCACGAGCGAGGCGATCTGGTAGCCGCGCAGCAGTCCCGTCTGCGGCTCCTCGTGCAGCTTCCCGGGGAAGGCCGCGTCGGAGGCAT
This sequence comes from Candidatus Eiseniibacteriota bacterium, assembly GCA_043806645.1. Lineage (GTDB taxonomy): Bacteria > Eisenbacteria > RBG-16-71-46 > CAIMUX01 > WJJG01 > JAZDGX01. Next base: position 13,876 of record JAZDGX010000250.1, read on the forward strand.
AGATCGCGGGCAAGGGCGCGTCCGGCGTCGCGGTCCCCGTGTAGGTCAGGGGATATTGCCGCTGTCCGGGGGCCAGATAGTACTGGCCGGCGAGTTCCACTTTCTCGCCACCGATCACGTTCACCGAAACGACTTCTTCCCCGGGGGGCAGCACGAGCTGCACACCGGCCTTGGGCAGCACCGGTTCGCCCGGCTCACCGTAGCTCCAGGCCCCCTGGAGAACGATGTGATCGTACTGCCCGACCCGGACCACCTGCGGCGCGTCGAACTCATAGCGTTGATAGACAACCGCGGCGCCGGCTTGTGCCGCCATGAAAAGGAACATGCCGACCAGCACCACCGCCAGGATCCGCCCCACGCCACTCCCGGTCGCTCCGTCCCTATTCCGTCTCATGCGCTGCACCTCCTGTCCAATGACCGACCCGTTGCAGAAGACGATGCCGGTTGCGCGGCGCGTGGGCGCGACGATCCGCCCGGCGCGACGGCGCAC
>JAZDGX010000251.1:0-3821 GCA_043806645.1 Candidatus Eiseniibacteriota bacterium
AGAACCGCGCGGCCACCGCCTTGCCATGCTCCTCGACCGTGACCTGGTAGGTGTGGCGCCCGTCGGGGATCGAGACGATCGTCTCGGCGGAGGCGCCGGCCGTGCCGCTACGATCGCAGAGCAAGGCGCTTTCGCTCTCCATGGCGAGCTGCGGCTCGGCCTTGACGAGCTTGCCGTCCTCATCGACGCGGATCGTGTAGCAACGCTTGCCGGTGCGCCCCGCGATCGGAAGATGGCGGCTCAGCACGCGCAGCTTCCCGGGGCCGCGCAGCGAGAACTCGATCGGCGACTTCGTGTCGAGGAGATAGTAGGTCGCCTCGTTGTCGTGGATGCGCACACAGACGTTCTGTTGCCCCGGGGCCGTCGGCTCGATCGCGTTCCAGGAAGACTCCTGCGCGTGGGCGCGGGACACCAGCAGGGTGGCCAGCAGCAGGGCGGCCGGCAGCAGCGCGGCCGGAAGCAGGGCGGCGGCGAGAAGACCGGTCCGTGCGGAAGACGGTGCGCGTCGTGGATTCTGCGTTTCCCTCATGGCCACCTCGTCGCGACCCGGTTAGACATGGGCGGGAGGGGCCGCGCCGGGCGGACAGTTCTCCTGCCGGACCACCAGACGCCGCCAGGAAGGCAGGGTCATGAAGAGGACCAGGAACAGATAGATCGCCAAGACGATCGCCGTGATCGCAAGGCTGTAGCCCGCGCGTCCGAGCAGCGTGCCCTCGCCGATCAGCGGCATCGCCTGCGGCGCCACGGTGAGTCCGTATTCGCGCGCCAGACCCTGCAGCGCGCCGAGATTGATCACGGGCGCGCCGCGCTTGGCGATGCGGATCATCGGGCCCTCGCGGGGCCAGTTGATCGGCCAGCTCGCGAGGTCGCGGTGAAGGCCGGAAGCGATGTGCACATCGGCCAGGCTGAAGCCGAGACTGGCCGAGGAGCCGCCGACATTGACGTAGGCCTTGATCGGCCGGCCCTGGGCTTCGCCGTAGATCAACTCCATGCGCTTGTCGATGCTCTCGTCCAGGCTGCGGCTTTGGATCACCGGCACGCCGTTGCGTTCGATCGCCGCCTGGATCTGGTCCTTCTCTTCGGCGCTCTTGCTGCCGCCCATGTCGTCGCCGCCGCCGGCCGAGGCGGCGATCGAGTGGATGTCGATCACGCCCCGCTGAGCGAGCACGCGCTCCATGTCGAGCCAGGTGAAATCCGGATCGGTCGCGCCCCATCCCGACGCGCCCACGGCGGTGATCACGATCGGTTCGAGACCCATCACGTTGATCGCGGCGTAGACGTTGACGTTCGTCCCGGGGTAGGAGCCCGTGAGCCCCACCGCGACGAGATCCCCGCGCTCGAGTCCGATCTGCTGGAAGTAGTCGACGATCAAGGCGGCGAAGTTGGGATTGATGCTCGTCCGCTTGGCCGCCAGGTTGCCGCCGGCATTCTGGATCGCGGTCCCGCGCGGGCCGATGAGACCGGTGCCGGCCTTGTCGTTGCGCAGATCGATCGTGCGCCCGAGGTCGTTGCGGTAATAGTCGCGCAGCGTGTCGTAGGCGCGCTGGGAGAGCTCCACTGCGGCGCGCTTCTGGTCGTGCCCGGGAACCGCGCGGAAGGTCTTCGTCGCCTCGAGGATCCAGGCGCAGCCGATGGCCGCCACGCCCAGCACGAGGACCAGGATTTTTCTCTGTGTTTCGAGTCTGAGAGCCAAGGACGAACCTCCTGCCGGTGGCCTACAGCATGGCCGAGCGGATCAAGCCGATTCCGTTGGCGAGGACCAGCAACAGCCGCACGACGAAGGACGATGCCAACACCGTGCCGGTCGTTTCGATGACGCCCTGCCGGACCATCCAATAGCCGATCAGGCCGCCGATGATGTATCCGATTACCGGGCTGGCCGGGATGTCGAGCCCGCCGAAGCTGGAGCGCAGGGTCCAGAAGAGTTGCCCCAGGAGATACCCCACGATCACGCAGAGGACGAGGGTGCGGCGTCCGTAGAGCAGGATGAAGCGGCCCAGCACGCGCACGACGAGCATGGTCGCGATCCCCACGAGCAGCGTGAGGCCGACCATCAACGGCTGATTGAAGTAGATCGCCACATAACCCGGGACCACGAGCCCGCTGGCGGTCAGCCCCAGCTTCTCCGAGAAGAAGAGACTCAAGAGCAGCCCCAGCCCGATGGCCGGTAGGAGGGTGTTGGGATCAGGAATCATGCCCCTTCCTTTCCTTCTCGATGAGCTCCATGAAGCGGATGCCGAAGCCCCCGATGTTGCCGATGCCCATCACCGTGCTCTGTCCGCGGGTCAGGTCGAAGATCCGCCCGAGGACCGCCTCGGCAGAAGCGCCGCCCATGTCGATAAGCTTGGTCGAGGGGACGCCGTTGCGGGCGGCCATCGCACAGAAGGTGCCCGCGGCGGCCCCGGCGACGATGTACCAGTCCGCGTGGATGTCGGCGGCGATGATGCGGGCCACGTCCACCGCGCGGCGCAGGCGGTCGGCCCGGTTGTTGATCAGCACCCCCACCTGCCGGTCGCCCGGCTTGTCGAGGCCCAGGAAGCGCCAAAGAAAGACGGTCGAGTGGGCGTCGTTGGCGGCGAAGACGTTGAGGAACGTTAGTTCCTTCGAGTCGCGGTGCACGCGGATGCGCGTCGTCGCGCCGACGTCCGGGGTCGCTTCGTACATGCCGCGCAAGGCGGTTTCGCGATCGATCTCGAGATGGCGGCAGACGGCGAGCGCCAGTCCGACATTCTCGGGGATCTCGACATAGCCGAAGCGGTCCATCTCCTCGGTGGTCGGTTCCTGATCGAGAGTCGTCAGGTGAAAGCGGCTGTTCGCGCTCTCGGCCTTCTCGCGAAAGAACTCGGCGAAGCGTGTCTCGGCCGTGAAGAGCTCGCCGTTGGTGGGAATCGTCCCACTGAGCGCGATGGCGACGTGCTGCAGGTCCGGGCCCATCACTTCCAGATGGTCTGGGCGCACGTTGGTGATGACCCCGATGTTCGATTGCACGATGCCCTTCTCGCTCGTGAACTGCAGATCGGGGCGCACCGCCATGCACTCGATGACCAGAGCGTCCGCCCGTTCGTCGGCCGCCCGGCGGAAGATGTCGATTTGCTCGCGGATGTTCGGGGAGCCCAGGCGCCGGATCGGTTCCTCCGAACCGTCGGCGTGGATGAAGCGGGCCGCCGAGCCGGTCGACTTGGCGATCGTGCGGATGCCGCCCGCCCGCAGGCCCGCGGCGATCAGCCGAGTCACCGAGGACTTGCCGCGGGTGCCGTTGACGTGGACGCGGATCGGAATGCGGCGCAGCATCGCGCGATGGCGGATCCGCTCCACAGCGTAGACGGCGACCATCACGATCAGCAGGAGGAGCAGAAAGGGGGAGATCTGCCAGTTGGCCGGACTGAAGACGAGAGCGATCATGGTGGTGCGAGGCCCCTCCATCCAGGCCGGGCCGGAGCCCGAAGCCGCCTCCCCGGCCGCCGCAGGCCCCCGCCGATCGAATCTAGCCTCAGGATATCAAGCCAACAAGCGTACCGCATCGGGGCACCTCAAGTCGAGGGGGTTTCGAACGTGCGTGGGGATACGCGGTTACCGGGCGGGCGGGGACATGCAAGGGTACGGGAGGGCGAAGCGGGCTTTGCGGATAGGATGCCCGTGCGCTACCTTGTGCCGCGGATCCGGGGATCGAGCAAGGAGGGCGGGATGGGCATTGCCGTAGGATTGGAGACGACGGGGGCCGGCCAGGCGGTGGCGCGCGCCGCTGCCCATGCGGTGCCGCGGCACCTTTTCGTCGATCAGCTGCGCGGGCTGATCATCGCGCTCATGGGGCTGGACCACGC
>JAZDGX010000252.1:0-13464 GCA_043806645.1 Candidatus Eiseniibacteriota bacterium
AAATTAGGGCTCTGCTCCAAGTCGGCTGCCAAACGGGTCCCCGTGCCCAAGCGCGCTCCAACGGCCGCACGGGCGACTGCGGCGGCCACCCTCACGGAATTGCTCGACCGGGGACAGCGCCTCGGCAGCCTGCAAGCCTCCGAGATCGAGGCCAGTCTGTTGGCCCATCCCCCGGATGCCGCCGAGTTTTCGCTCTTCCTCGACTTGACCTCGACGCTCGGCATCGTGATCCGCGAGACCCCGGAACCCGAGGTGCTGCCGGTCAAGTCGATGGATGCCCTCGGAATCTACTTCCGCGACGTGAGCCGCTACCCGCTGCTCACACCCGAAGAGGAGCGGGTCTACGGAAGGCGCTCCCGGCGCGGCGACGAGAAAGCTCGCGAGCGCATGGTGCGCAGCAATCTGCGGCTCGTGGTCAGCATCGCGCGCCGGTATACCGGCAGGGGAGTCGACCTCGAGGACATCATCGAGGACGGCAACCTGGGTCTGATCACGGCCGTCGAGCGGTTCGATCCGGAAAAGGGATTCCGCTTCTCGACCTATGCCGCGTGGTGGATTCGTCAGGCCATCGCGACGGGGGTGGCCGAGCAGTCGCGGACGCTGCGCATACCGCTCCACGTGATGCGCGCTTTGCATCGGTACCTCGAGCAGGAGCGCCGCCTGGCCCTCGAACTGGAACGACGCCCGGACCCTGAGGAAATCTGCAAGGCCGCCGGCTTCGGCCCTCGGCGCGGCTCGCGCGTCGTGGCCCTGCTTCATGGCATCCGCTCGCTCGACGAGGAGGTCGCGGGGGACGCCTCCCAGCACTTGAGTTTGCTCGACCGCCTGCCCGCCGCCCCCTCGCTTGAGGAGGTGATCTTCCGGCAGCTTGAGCATGCCCATCTGGAACAGGTGCTTCAGCAGCAGTGCTCGGAAAAAGAGGTGTTGGTCCTGCGCATCCGCTATGGTTTCATGGATGGACGGCCGCGCAGCCTGACGCAAACGGGGCTGTTTCTCGGGGTCAGCCGGGAGCGCATCCGGCAGATCGAGAAACGCGCGCTGCGGCGCCTGCGCGAGTGGATCGAGCGCGAAGAACGCGAGACGGAACGTCTGCGCCAGAAAACCGGAGCGGGGGCATGGAACTGACCGGACCGATCAAGGCCGCTATTCGCACGATCCCGGACTTTCCCAAGCCCGGGATCTCGTTTAAGGACGTCACCCCGCTGTTTCAGGACCCGCTACTGGTGGGACGCTGCATGCGGGCGATCCTCGATGCCTTTCCCGAGGATACCTTCGACGTCGTGGGCGGCATCGAGGCGCGCGGGCTGATCCTGGGCACGTTGATCGCGCATGAGAGCAACCGGCCCTTCTTTCCCTTCCGCAAGCCGGGCAAGCTGCCGTGGAAGACGCTGCGCGAATCCTATCAGCTCGAGTACGGCCAGAATGCGCTCGAGATGCACGCGGATGCCTTCCAGCCCGGCCAGCGGGTGTTGATCGTGGACGACCTCCTCGCCACGGGGGGAACGGCGGGGGCGGCCATTCGCCTGGTGCGGCGCGCGCAGGGGAACTTGGTCGGACTCGCCTTTCTGGTCGAGCTGACCTATCTACCCGGCCGCGACCGCCTCAAGCAGGAGAGTCTCTCCGACGAACGGATTTTCAGCCTGATCCGCTTCGGGTTGGGGGAGTAGTCGACGCGGTCGGAGCGCCGTCGTCAGAAAGGGATGTGCGCCGATGAAGTACCGATTGGAACGCTGTCCCACCTGCCAGCTCCAGCCGATCGCGGAGTACGATCTGCCCCTCGACTTTCCATCCCACGCACGCGCCCGCGTCTCCTGCGCGCACTGCGGCACCAAGCTGGTTGCCGTGCTGGCGGGCGAGGCCGGTGGGGGTGTGCGCCAGATCGTCTTTCAGATCAGCCGGGAGCAGCGGGAGGACGGTTAGGGGCCAGCGTTGTCTAGCGCCCTCGTAGCTCAGGTGGATAGAGCGACGGTTTCCTAAACCGTAGGCCGCAGGTTCGAGTCCTGCCGGGGGCAGAGCAATGGCGCAGGTCACGGGCGATCGCGGAAGCGAGCGGCCGCAGGCGCCGAGCTTTCGGAGGCGCGCGCAAGGGCGCGGGAGATGAACGGCCCGCGAATGAGTCGACGACCATGATGGCAGCCGAACCTCGGCGCGCACGGCATTGGATCCTTTCGGCCGGAAAGCTCAGCCTCGGCACGCTGCTCAGCCGCGTCCTCGGGGTTTTTCGCGACATCCTGCGCGCGCATTATTTCGGCACCGGGATCGCCGCCGACGCCTTCACCGTCGCCTTCCGCCTGCCCAACATGCTGCGCGCACTCTTCGCCGAAGGGGCCTTGAGCGCCGCCTTCGTGCCCGTGCTGAGCGAGGCGATCGAAAAGGGGGAACGGGACGAGTGGAAGCGCTTCGTTCTTAGCATCGCCACGCTGCTCGCGCTCACGCTCACGCTCGTCTGCCTGATCGCGATCCTGCTCGCCCCCTACCTGCTGCCGATCATCACCCCCGGCTTCGGGCGGATCCCGGGCAAGCTGGAGCTCACGATCCAACTGACCCAATGGCTCTTTCCCTATCTCCTTCTCATCGGCATGGCAACGCTCGCCATGGCGACGCTCAATTCGCTGCGCCACTTCACGGCCCCGGCGCTCTCGGCGGCGGTGCTGAATCTCGCCATGATCGCCTCGATGCTCTGGGTCGTCCCGCGCCTGGGGCAGGATCAAAGCAGGCAGGTCTTCGGACTGGCCGGCGGCGTCATCGTGGGGGGGATCCTCCAACTCGCGATCCAACTCCCGCCTCTTCTGCGCCACCGCCTCGCCATTCCCTTCCAAGCGCGCCTGCGAGACCCGCGGATCCGGCGCGTGGGGTTGCTCATGTTTCCCGCCGTCCTCGGCATGGGCGTGGCGGAGTTGAACGCCTTTGTCGACACCTTCCTCGCCTCGCTGCTCCCGCCCGGCAGCGTGGCGGCGCTCGAATACGGCCACCGGGTCATGCAGCTCCCGCTGGGGGTCTTCGCGGTGGCGATCGGGACCGCGGTGCTGCCCACACTCTCGCGCCACGCCGCGCGCGGTGAGCTGGAGTCGCTGGAGGAGACCTTCAATCAGGCCCTGCGCCTGATCCTCTTCATCCTCTTGCCGATGACCGGCCTGTTTCTCGTCCTCCACCGGCCGCTGCTGGCGCTGCTTTTCGAGCATGGCGCCTTCGCCGGCGGCAATTCTCTCGAAATGACCTCGAGCGCCTTCGTCTTCTATACGACGGGGATGTGCTTTTACGGGTCGGTCAAGGTCATCGTGCCGATGTTCTACGCCCGCCAGAACACCCGCACGCCGGTGCGCGCGGCGATCACGGCGATGATCGCCAACATCGTGCTGAACGTAATCCTGATGCAATTCCTCGCCCTGGGAGGACTCGCCCTCGCGACCGCTCTCGCGAGCGGGCTGAACGTGCTGCTGCTCATGCGCGCCCTGCGTCGGCAATACGGCATCCGTCCCCGCCGCGGCGTGCTTGCCTCGGCGCTGCGCGCCGCGGCCGCCGCGGCCCTGGCAACCGCGGCCGCCGGCGGGGGTATGCTCCTCGGAACGCGGCTGCGGCTCCTGCCCCAGGTGCCCGGCCTGGGCCCGCTGGCCGTGGGGATCGCGGCCGGGGCGGTGGTCTATCTTGCGGCGGCCTGGCTGCTCGGAAGCAGCGAAATGCACTTCTTGCTCGGTTTCCTGAAACGACGGAGTGCAAAGTCGTGAAGCAAAGCCCCAAGAATCCGGCGCACGACGCCGGCGGCGGGGAGCTGACTGCCCGAATCGAGCAGAAGCTCCGCCTGCTGCCCGACCGCCCGGGGGTCTACCTCTTCAAGGACGGGCGCGGGCAGGTGATCTATGTCGGTAAGGCCAAGCGCCTCCCGGCGCGCGTGCGCAGCTATTTCCGTGGGGGGGGGGCGCCTTCCGAGCGCACCGAGATCCTCGTCGCCGCAGTGCGGGACCTCGATTACATCGTCACCGCCAGTGAAACCGAAGCGCTGATTCTGGAGGCCAACCTCGTCAGATCCTACGCCCCGCACTACAACGTGCAGCTCAAGGACGACAAGCGTTTCCCCTTCCTCAAGATCGATGTGCAGGATCCCTTCCCGCGTTTGGTCCTCACGCGGAGAATCGTCCCCGATGGCTCGCGCTACTTCGGGCCCTTCACGCACGTCAAGGAGCTGCGCCACCTCCTGCGCACCCTGCGCAAGATCTTCCCGCTGCGCACCTGCTCCGATCGCGAGATGAAGAAGCGACAGCGCCCGTGCCTCGACTACTTCATCGGACTCTGTCCCGGCCCCTGCGCCGGCCTGACCGATCCCGAGCAGTATCGCGCGACCGTCGAGAACCTGATCGCCTTCCTCGAGGGCCGCGGAGAGCATCTGCTCGACGCGTGGCGGCTGCGCATGCAGCAGCTCTCCCGCGCCCTGCGCTTCGAGGAATCAGCCAAGCTGCGTGACGACATCTCCGGCTTGGAGCAGCTCATGGAATCCCAGCGCATGGCCGACGTCGAAAGGCCCGATCTCGACGTCATCGGCCTGGCGTTCCGGGGCGCCACGGCCGTGGCGACGATCTTCTCGCATCGGCAAGGGGCGGTGATCGCAAGCCGCCGCGTGACGATCGCGCGCGCAGAAGTGGCCGAGCCCACCGAGATCATGGAGGCGGTCCTGAGCGATCACTACCGGCGGCACCGCCAGATCCCGCCGCTGCTATTGCTGAGTGCTCTGCCCGCAAATCCCGACCTGATGGAGCACTGGTTGAATTCGCGCGCGGGCCGGCGGGTGCGCTTGCGCCGGCCGCAGCGTGGAAATCATCTTCAGCTGTTGCGCGCGGCGCAGGAGAATGCGCACCTGTTTCTGGAGGAGCGCGAACTGATCGAGCGCGGCCGCCGCGAGCGGATGGCGAGCGCGGTCTATGCCGTGCAGGAGGCGCTGCGCCTGGCGGCCGCCCCCGCGCGGATCGAGGGCTACGACATCAGCGATCTGCAGGGGGGCAACGCCGTCGGCTCGCGGGTCGTTTTCACCAACGGGGAGCCGCGCAAGGGGGCCTACCGGCGCTACCGCATCCGCACCGTGGAAGGCGCGGACGATTTCGCGATGCTCGGCGAGGTCCTTTCCCGCAGGATGCGTCGCCTGGCGCAAGGGGAGGACGAACCCGACCTGGTGCTGGTCGACGGGGGCCTGGGTCAGGTGAACCGGGCCGCCGCGATTCTCGCGGCCGAAGGCTACGGGCACATCCCGATCGCGGGCCTTGCCAAACGGGAGGAGGAGATCTATCTGCCGGGACGGGCAGTGCCGCTGCGCCTCCCGCGTTCCTCGCCCGGCCTGCAGCTCCTCCAGCGGGTGCGCGATGAGGCGCATCGCTTCGCGATCGACTACCATCGCGCGGTGCGTGCGAAGAGGCTCGTCCGCTCTCCGCTGGCGGCGGTGCGAGGACTGGGGCAAGGGCGTAGCGCCGCACTGCTGGCGCACTTCAGTGGGCTCCCGGGCCTGGCCCGGGCCACCGAGGAGGAGATCCGCGCGGTGCCCGGAATCGGTCGTGCACTGGCAGGACGCATTGTGGCCGCTTTGAAGGAGGCCGGCTTGCATGAGTAGAAGCCGCTCCGAAGCGCACAGCGGAGGCGAGCCTGCTGTGCCGGGAACGCTCGTCCAGTCCCTGGAGGAGTTCCTCTTCCACATGGCCCTGGTACGGGGCGCGTCCCCGCGCACGGTCGAGGCCTATCGCTCGGATCTGAGGATTCTCTTCGCCAAGCTCGGGAAGCAACGCGTGCAGGGCCCGGCGCACATCACGCCGGACCATCTGCGCCGCCATCTGATCGAACTCCACGAGAGCGGCCGGCGCCCTGCGAGCGTTGCCAGGGCGCGCTCGGCGCTGCGGAGCTACTTCGCCTTCCTCCTCGATGAAGGAATCCTGGTCGAGGACCCCTCCTCCGAGCTTCCCGCCCCGCGAGGGTGGAAACGCATCCCGCGGGCCCTGACCGAAGACCAGGCGCGCGTTCTGATCGAGCATATCCATGGGGAGGAGCCGATCGCCCTGCGCGACCGCGCCCTGATGGAATGCGCCTATGGCACGGGGGCCCGGGTGAGCGAGTTGCTCGGGCTCCGCCTGCAGGACTGCCTGTGGGACGAGCAGTTAGTCCGCTATCTGGGCAAGGGGCGCCGCGTGCGGCTCGTCCCGATCGGCGACCCGGCAAGCAAGGCCCTGGCCGCTTATACTGAGAAGGCCCGGCCGCGGATGCTGCTGGCGAGGCATGCGCGGGGGGATGAGCCCGAGGAAGTGTTCCTGAACGCTCGGGGAGGGTGCCTGACGCGCATGGGTTTCTGGAAGATCCTCAGGAAGCGCGCCACCGAGGCGGGCCTGGCCCCGGCCGGCGTCCACCCGCATCTCCTGCGCCATTCCTATGCTACGCACATGCTCCACCACGGCGCCTCGCTGCGCGTCGTGCAGGAGCTCCTGGGCCACTCGCGCCTCGCCACAACACAGATTTACACGAGCGTCGACGACGCCTATCTTCGATCGATTCACGAGCGCTGTCATCCTCGGGGATAGGGGATGGGGTGATCTGTCCCCGAGCCGCAGCGGCCGGATGGAGAGACGAGTTGAAAGGGGTGACCATGGATCATCGACGGCCACAGAGCAAAGAGACCCGCAGCGTGATCGGTTGCGAGGCCGGCGTGAGACCGGTTGGCGTAGGCCCTGCGGGCACCCGCCGGCTCGGCGCAACTCCCTGGCGCGCGAGCCTTCTCGCGACCGCCGCCCTCGCGCTTCTGGCCGGCTTGATGCCCCCCCCCGCGCGCGCCTATGAGCACCGTCGCGGAACGGCGAGCATCGGGGGCCAGCTCCATCTGGGCTACCTGGGCGGGAATTCCTACTGGTCCGACGTCTTCCAGCCCGCCTCCGGCGGTGCGATCCGCGTCAAGCAGTACATCGCCCGCAACCGGGCCATCGGCCTTTCGTTCGAGCTGCAGAAATTCGGCGAGTCGACGACCATCCCTCTGACCGACGAATCCTTCCGGCCCGATTACCTGCAGATGCAGCTCCTGATGTTCGACTACTACCTTTATTTCAACCGTCCGCAGAAGCGGACCCCCTACATCGTCGGGAGCGCCGGCTTCTACCGCCCGGAGATCGTCGATGAAGGGGGGGATGACGTCATCGAGCCGGGTCAGACAGTAGAGCACCCGAAGGAGGGGTTCGTCGCCCGGCTGGGGATCGGCCTCGAGTATTTCATCTCGCGTACCTTCGCCATCGATGGCACGCTTTCCGGCTACTACATCCATACCTCATCCGGCATCGATCCCCGGGACCCTCCCCAGAGCGGCAAGACCGTCTCCGGCATGCTGGCCCTGGGCGTGCACATTTATACGGGCAAGTAGCCGCGGTCTGTGCTACACTCCTTCCCCTTTTACAGGGACGGAAGCTCGGGGCTCGTGCATGCCCGGGGAAGCGAACTGCATCCTGCGGCCTGGCGTGGAGTCCGGGAGGCGGGCGCGTGGCTCAGACACAGTATCGGGTCGGGGATCGAGTCCACCATCAGGCCTTCGGAGAAGGCCTGGTGGTCGATGTGCGCAGCCGGGACTTCTTCGACGTGCTGGAGATCGCCTTCTCCGATGCGGTGCGCAAGGTCACTTCGATCCATCCCCAGCTCTCCAAGGACGAGGCCACGGCCGGTGGCGGGGGCCGGAGCCTGCATCCGAGCACCCGGATGGAGCGGATGGCCCCGGCAGACGAAGATGGGCCCGCAGCCGGGCCGGTGGAGGTCGAGCCGGGCCAAGATGGGCCCCTGTCCCGCCGGCACATCCTCGATCCCGCCGCATTCCCCTTTGAACGCTCCGCCATCCTCCATCTCGAGGCGGAGAGCATCGCCCCGTTCCTGAAGAGAAACGGCGTCCCGGCTTCCGACCCGCAGGCGTTCCTCCTGCATCTCGAAGCGCTGCAGCTGCGACATCAGCGGGGCTTCAGCCGCCTCCTCGCCCTGCATCATACCCGCGATGTCCAGCGGCTCGAGCACCAGATCCGCGCGTGTCTGCGGGTGCTGCGCGAAATGAAGGGCCGCGCGCTGCTCGCCGACGAAGTCGGCCTGGGAAAGACGATCGAGGCGGGCCTGATCCTGAAGGAGTATGCGCTGCGTGGGCTGGTGCGGCGCGCGCTGATCCTCGTTCCGGCCTCGCTGGTCACCCAATGGCGCGAGGAACTGGCTCACAAATTCGGCCTGCCCGTCCAGCTCTACGGCCGCGGCATCGATTGGAGCGGGCATGACTTCCTGATCGCCTCGCTCGATACCGCCAAGTCGGCACGCAACCGCCGCGCGATCGCCGCGGCGGGTTTCGATCTGCTCGTCGTCGACGAGGCGCACCGCCTGCGCAATCATCTTACGCAGGCGTGGAAGTTCATCGATTCGCTGAGCCTGAAGTACCTGCTGTTGCTCACGGCCACTCCGGTGCAGAACGATCTGCGGGAGCTCTACAACCTCGTGACCCTGTTGCGTCCCGGAGTGCTCGGCACCTACCGCGTGTTCCGCAACCGTTTCGTCGTCCGCGGGGACCGGCGCCTGCCCAAGAACACCCCGCAGCTCTCCCGCCTGCTCGCGGATGTCATGATCCGTACGACCCGCAGCAGCACATCGATCAAGTTCCCACGGCGTGCGGTCGAGACGATCCACCTCGATCTCTCGCCCGCCGAGGAGCTCTTCTACCGGGAAGTTTCGGCCTTCGTCCGGCGCATGGCCCAGAGCGAGGAGCAGGACCGCTCCGGCCTTCCCTGGCCGCTGCTGTTGATGGTGCTGCAGAAAGAGATCGGATCCTCCCCCGAGGCCGCGATCGGTACGCTGGAGCGGGCCGCGGCGGGGCGCTTGCATCGCGTGCGCGGGGAGCTGGCCGGGCTGCTCGAGGTCGGCCGCCGGGTGGAGGGTCAGGCCAAACTGGAGCGGCTGGCCGCGGTCGTGGAGGAGAAGCGCCGTCAGGGCGAGAAGGTCCTCGTCTTCAGCCAGTTCCGCAGAACCGTCGAGGCTGTCGCACGGGCCCTGGAAGGCCGCGGCGTCCGCGTCGGTCGCTTCCATGGGGGCTTGACCCTTGCTGCCAAGGATGCGGTCATCGCCTCTTTTCAGGGCCCTTTGGATGTCCTGGTGAGCACCGAGGCAGGGGGGGAGGGCCGCAATCTTCAGTTCTGCCGTACGCTGGTCAACTACGACCTGCCCTGGAACCCCATGCGCATCGAACAGCGCATCGGCCGCATCCATCGCATCGGGCAGACGCGAGACGTCCAGATCGTAAACATGGCTGCCCGCGGGACGTTGGAGGCCTATGTGCTGCGCGTGCTGCAGGAGAAGATCAGCATGTTCCAACTCGTCATCGGCGAGATGGATCAGATCCTGGGAAACCTGGAGTGGACGGAGCCCTTCGAAACGCACGTCTTTCGGCTGTGGGCCAATCATGATGAGGGGCAGGGCTTGGATCACGCCTTCGGGGATCTGGGCCAGGAGCTGGAGCGCGCACGGCAGAGGTACGAGCATGTGAAGGCGTACGACCGGGAGGTCTTTGAAGGGGCCGGGGCCTTCTGGGCCCCGCGCCGACCTGATGAGCGGAGCCGCGAAGCGGTGAAGTCCGAGGAGCCATGAAAGCGGCGCAGCTGCGGAAATTCGTGGAGCGATTCCTCGAACTGAAGGGCGGGGCGATCACCTTCGGGGACGAGGAGCTCCTGCAGGTGAACCTTCCGACCGACGACGGTCGGGAAGGCGCGCGCGAGCTCATGGTCACCTTCGGTGCCCGAGCCCACCGATCGCGCCCCGGGGCCGAATTCGTCGCCATCGGCTCGAGCTTTCTCGATCGGATCGTCAGCGAGGCGATCACCTTGGGTCGCCACGCGGTCGTCTACCTGCCGGGGCCCGAACGGGCGAAACCTCCCCAGCCCCGCCACCGGTTTCCGCGGGTCGAGGGTCGGCAGTGGGGGGAGCCCCGGCGCGCGAGCCGGCCCCTATTTCTCTTTGTCTATATTGCCGAGTACCATACAATCGATGTCCGTGACGACCTCGTCCTGATCGGATACGATCCGGCCCAGGGCAGGGGGGCGCCTTCGCCTCATGCCCTGCTCAAGGATTTCGCCCGGGGGAGTCGCCGGCCGGAGGAGGGGTGGCCTCCACTTTCCACGGTCCCCACTGCCGGGGACCTTTTGCGTTCACTCGATCTGCTGGATCGGCGGCTGCAGAGAAGGTCAAGGCTCGTCAAGGAAGCCTCCGCGACCGAGATTTCGCGTGAGACGGCCAACATCGAGGCCTATTACCGGCAGCTGATCGATGAAGCGCGCCATCCCTTCGGCAGGGCGCGCCAGTCGGTCGAGGAGGAGGCGCAGCGCGTGCGGCAGCTTCAACTGGACTGGAAGCGGCGCGTCCAAGAGGTTTCGAGTTTCTGGGAGGCGTGCGGGGATGTCCGTCTTTCGGCGGTGGGCGCGGTCATGGTGCCTTGCTGGGTATTCCCGCTGCTGGGCGCTCCAGCCAAGGGACGCCGGCGTAACGTCTGTCCTCCCTATGCGATCACGGACTTGAAGGGGCAAGCGGGGGAACCCCCTTGTCCGCTATGCGGTTCAACGTTGAGAGACAGGGCCATTCTCGTGGGGCAGGATCTGGTGTGCGAAGCGCACGGTCAGGCTTGAATCCAGGGCCGGGCAAGCGCGCAAGTGAGGAGGTCTCGGGCATGTCAGGAAAACGGTTGGCAAGCGAGCGCGACGCGGGCGGGACGCTGGCAAGACGCGTGACCCGGCGGGTGAGCCTCGGGTGGATCCTGGCGTTGCTGGTCCTACCGACGTTCCTGGGAGTGACACCGGCCGCGGGTTCGGACGAATTCGGGCGCATCCGGGAAAAGGCGGCCGAGATGGCCTCCGCCGTCCAGGGCAACTACTACGACACCTTCGGCGAGGGCAAGGACTCCGGCCTGTCGCGCACCTACGGGGACTACGGGTATCTGCTGACCCCCAAGAAGATCGAGGACGTCCGCAAGCTTCTGGAGGAGGCGACCACGCCTGAGGAACGGGCGCTGCGCGAGCGCACGCTGTCGCTGCTGACGCTGCATTCCCTGCACAGCATGTCGGCCCCGCTGATCGACAACGCCCGCGATGCCATGCGGGACAACGTCGTGCGGGTCGAGGACGATCGCATCGTCCTGCGGGGCCTCGACTTCGCCATCTCCCTCGCGGAAGACCAGGATACGAGGCGCAAGTGGTCCCTGGCGGCCTCGCAGCTCTACACGGGAACCAATGTCTACCTGCTCAACATGCTCGTGGACCTCGACCGGCATGCCAAGGAGCTGGGTCTGGAGGGCTACTATTCCTTCCTGCGCAGCGCGGAGGGATGGGACATCGACCTGCTGACCGCCGCGACGGAGTCGCTTCTGGTGAGCACCGATAGCACCTACAGCGCCGGCCTCGACAAGTGGTCCCAGCACGAACTCGGACTCGAGGCCCGCCGCGTGCGTACCTACGACGCGGTTCGCTTGATGATGCTGCCCGCGTTGAAGGCGAAGATGTCATGGGGCGACCCCCTGGACGTCGCCAAGCAGACCTTCAAAGACCTCGGCTTCAACCTCGACGATCAGCGCACCATGCGCATCGACGTCAAGGCGCGTCCCGGCCAGCGACCGGGTGCCTTCGCCTACCAGCTCGCCGTCGGCAAGTGCCGCGTGAGCGCCACGCCTCACGAATACCCGTCGCTTCTGCCGGAGCTTCTGGGGGCCCTTGGCGAGGCGCAGTTCTATCAAAACATGCCCGGCGATCTGGCCTTCGAGAACGCCTTCTTCGGCAACAGCATCCTGCCGAACGTCTACCGGGCGCTCTTCGAATCGATCGCGGAAGAGCCCGCCTGGATCGGCCAGCATTTGAAGCTCAATGGAGTCACCGCGGAAGAGGTCGCTGAGGCCTTCCGCTTCCGGCGCCTACTGAAGATGCGCGAGGCGGCGGGGAATCAGCTCTTCCAACTCGAGCTGCACAAGAATTTCCAGATCGATCCCGCCAAGTACAATGAGATCATGGAGCGGGCCCTGCTCTGGAAGCGCGTGGAAAACGACAAGGACGCGTATCTCGTCTACAACGACGACTACCAGAGCGGCGGCTATGTTCTCGGTGCCATCCTGGCTGCCCAGATCCGCGACGCCTTGCGTGCGGAATGGGGCGCCGAGTGGTTCCGCAACCCCGAGCTGGGCAAGCGCCTCACGGCGATGGCCCGCCAGGGGTACGGGTTCAGCCTTAACGATCTCCTGAGCTATTGGAGTCTGGACGGAGTGAAGGTGCAAGCGCTTCTGGCCAGGGCGGAGTAAGCGCGCTGCACGGCCGGTCGGTCCCCGGCCACGCGTGTCAGGGCTTTCGCAAGGGGGGATGTCGTCGTGCCGCACATGACCAAGGAAGAATTGCGTGAGGATCCCGTACTCGAACGAATCCAGAAGCTCGTCGATTTCTCCGCGCACAACAGTCGCTGGCTGATCGGCGCGGCGATCGTGGTGGTCGCCGTAATCGTCGCGGTTTCCGCCCTGCACCGGTCGCAGATTCGCGGCCAGCGCGAGGCCGCGCGCTACTTGAGCGAAGCCCAGGCGAGCTATATGCGCGGCAATCTCCCGGCGGCCGAGAGCCAGCTGCGACAGCTCGTCGACGGCTACGGCGGCACGCCTGCGGGCAGTATGGGGCGCGTCTACCTGGGCGACGTCCTGCGAGCCCTTGCCCGCCCCGAGGAGGCGTTGAAGCTCTACGCGGACGCGGAAAAGGGCAGTGCGGTGCAGCAGACGGCGGCGCTACGGGGGCGCGCGGCAGCGCTGGAGGATCTGGGTCGTTTTGCCGAGGCCTCCGAGGCGTATGAACGGGCCTCTGCCGTGGCCCCCTTCCTGCAGGGGGAGGATTTGATCGGCGCCGGCCGGACGGCGATCAAGGCAGGGCAGGCGGCTCGTGCCAAGGAGCTTCTCGAAAAGGCTCGGGGCCTGGTTCAGGGGGAGCGCCAGTCCGAGCTTGCGCTGCTTCTCGCCCAGGCCGAGGCGCAGACGCCCTAGGGGCCGAACTCAGGCGGCGGGGGCGTCCCCGTTAGCCCCGGGGCGGATCGCAGCGGCACGCTGGGCATCTCCCTCCTCGGGCCGGCGGCGTCTCGCTCGCGAGGCGTGACGGCAAACCCGTCGCGCGATCGGACTAGGAGCCCGCGGGATCCACCGCCACGGCGGGCGCCGCCCCGCGCCGCGCGCGCATCCGGTGGCGCCTTGCGTTCAGGACCCAGCCGGCGCGCACGCTTACCCAGTACAGCGCCGGCAGGGCGCCGATCAGGAGCACCGTGCTGCTCGTCAATCCCCCGATGGAAGAAAGCGCCAGGTTCTCCCAGATGTCCTTGCCTTCGTTTCGCTCCGACAGCTGGATCAGCAAGGGCAGCAGGCCGGCGATGGTCGTGCCGGTCGTCAGGAGCACCGAGCGCAGCTGAATGCGCATGCCGCTGACGATCCCATCG
>JAZDGX010000253.1:0-5770 GCA_043806645.1 Candidatus Eiseniibacteriota bacterium
CGCCGCGGCCGGCACGAGCGCCGCGCGGCGCAACGCGCTAGACCGATCCGCCCATCGTGAGCGCCATCACCGCCTTCGACGTATGCAAGCGGTTCTCCGCCTCGTCATAGACGATCGACTGCGGTCCGTCGATGACCTCGTCGGTCACCTCCTTGCCGCGGTCCGCGGGAAGCGCGTGCATGTAACGCACCTCGGGCGCGGCCAATCGCATCCGCCGGCTGTCGCAGATCCAATCCCGGTGCTTCTCGACATGGGCGCGCATTTGCGACGCACGCAGCTCCGCTTCCGCCGGTGGGGCATCCGGGCGCCAATGCTCGAAATGGGCGAAGCCGCCCCAATTCTTGGGAATCACAATCTGCGCGCGGTCGAAGGCCGCATCCATCTCGTCCACGAAAGTGAGGCGCCCACCGTGTTCCCGCGCATTCTCCTCGGCCTGCGCGACGATCCCTGCCTGCAGCGGAAACTCCGGCGGCGCGGCCACGGTGACGTCCATGCCGTAGCGCGTGAAGAGCAGAATCTGCGACTGCGGCACCGACAGCGGCTTGGCGTGCGAGGTCGCATAGGCCCAGGAGATGCCGACCTTCAGCCCGCGCAAGTCCTGCCCGAAGACCTCCTGCATCACCATCAGATCGGCCAGCACCTGCAGCGGATGGTAGATGTCGTCCTGCATGTTGATCACCGGAATCGTCGCGTGACGGGCCAGCTCGCGCAGGTAGCCGTTGCCGATGCCGTGGAAGCAGTTGCGGCAGGCGATCGCGTGGCCCATACGCGAAAGGACGACGGCCGTGTCCTTGGCGCTTTCACCATGGGTGAGCTGCATCTTGTCGGGGGTCAGATCGTGGGCGTGGCCGCCGAGTTGGGTGATGCCCGCCTCGATGGAATTGCGCGTGCGCGTCGACTGCTCGAAGAACATCATGAAGACCGTCTGGTCGGAGAGCAGCCGGTGGGGAATGCGCGCTTTGAAGCGCCGTTTCAGCTCGTAGCTCAACTCGAGGGTCGCATCGATTTCCTCGCGCGACCACTCCTGGCAACTGATCAGATGCCGGCCGCTCAAGCTCTTGAGGTCCATGTCTTGCTCCTCGCGCCACACCCGCTCACAGCGATCACAGTCCCGCTCAACCGCGGTGCCCTCTCAGCAGTTCCAACGCCTTCTCGGCGCCGCCGATTCCGCCCGCGGCCCCACACGCGCTCAGCGCCGGCGCAGCGCCTGCAGCGTGTAGGGCAGCAGTCCCCCGGCGTTGCAGATCGCGAGGATTTCGGGCGGCAGCTTGGGGAACGAGAACGCCCGGCCGCCCACGCGGATCTCCCCCGCCTCGGGGTCCATCGCGACCGGGTCCCCTTCGCGATAGGCGGCGACCGCGGCGGGGCATTCCACCAACAACAGCCCCTGGTTGATGGCGGCCCGATAGAAGATCCGGGCGAAGCTCTGCGCCACGATCGCCACGACACCGGCGGCCTTCAACCCCACCACCGGCTGCTCGCGCGAGCTGCCGCAGCCGAAGTTCTTGCCGGCAAAGACGAAATCTCCCGCAGCCACCTGCCGTGCAAAGTCCGCATCGAGATCCTCGAGCAGATGCGGGAGGATCTCCTCGGCGGTGCTGCACGTGTAGGTGTACTTGCCGGGAAAGAGCATGTCGGTATTGATGTCGTCGCCGTATTTCCAGACCTTCATCTGCGTCTCCTTCACGCCGCCTCGCGTGGATCGGTCAGACGGCCGGTGATCGCGGAAGCGGCCAAGGTCTCGGGGCTGGAGAGGTAGATCTCGGCCTCCTTGCAGCCCATACGCCCCTTGAAATTGCGGTTCGAGGTGCTGAGGCAGCGTTCGCCCGGCGCCAGCACTCCTTGATGCGCGCCCAAGCATGGGCCGCAGCCGGGGGGCAGCACCACCGCGCCCGCGCGCGACAAACGGGCCATGACGCCGCTCGCCAGGGCCGCCTCGTAGACCGCGCGGGAGGCGGGCAGCACCAGCAGGCGCGTCCCGCGGGCCACCGTGCGGCCGTCGAGTATGCCGGCCGCCGCCTCCAGATCGCTCAGCCGCCCGTTGGTGCAGGTGCCCAGCAGGAACTGTTGGAACTCGATCCCCGCGACGTCCCTGACCGGCTTCACATGGTCCACCTTGTGCGGCATGGCGACGACCGGTTCGATCCGGGCGAGATCGTACTCGATCTCGCGTGCGTAGCGCGCCTGCTCGTCCGCCCAGATCGCCTGGTAGTCCCGCGGCTCGATTCCGATGCCCTGCAGGTAGCGCTGCGTCACATCGTCCACGGGAAAGACGGCGATCTTCGCTCCCATCTCGACGCCCATGTTGGCGATCACGAAGCGGTCTTCCACCGAGAAGGCGGCCACGTCCCCGTGGAACTCGACCGCGGCATAGTTCGCCCCGTCCGCGCCGATGTCGCCGATGATCGTGAGCACGAGGTCCTTGGCCGAAACGCGGCGGGGCAGCCGGCCGCTCAGCGTGATCTTGATCGTCTCGGGGACCTTGAGCCACAATTGGCCGCGCAGCAACAGGGCCGCCGCTTCCGTGCGGTCGATGCCGGTGGCGAATGCGCCCACGGCGCCGTAGGAGCACGTGTGCGAGTCGCTGCCGACCAGCAGGCCGCCGGGCCGCGCATGACCCTTCTCGACGACGACCTGGTGACAGATGCCGGTCCCCAGCTCGTAGAAGTTGGGAATGCCGTAGCGGCCGACGAACTCACGCACCTTCTTGTGATTCGTCGCGGTCTTCTCATCCATTGCAGGGATTACATGGTCGAGGACGATGATCGGCATCCGCACATCCGCCACGCCGAACTCCTGGAGCTCCGCGCCGATCTTGCCGATGATGGCGGAGGTGTTGTCGTGCGTCAGCAGGTGATCGGGTTTGACGATGACGATCTGGCCGGGCACCACGCTCGCCAGGCCGGCGCGCCGAGCCAGGATCTTCTCTGCGAATGTCATGGCCATGCCTGCACCTCTCAGCCCTTTCTCAACAATCCGCCGCGTTGATAGATCTCCATCTGGACGTCCGCAAAGGCCTGGCCGGCCACTTCGCCGCCGGATGGCAGCCGGATCCTGCCGGTCGCGAGATCGACGTCGATCTCCTGGCCGTCGGTCAGCTCGGTCGCTACAAGATCCGCGACCAGGATCGGAAAGCCCTGATTGATCGCGTTGCGTTCGTAGATGGCGCCGAAGCTCTCGGCGATCACGAGTGCGGTCCCCAGGCTGACGAAGCAATCGACCGCCTGCTGGCGCGAGGAGCCGCACCCGAAATTCTTCCCGACGACGACGATGTCGCCCGGATGCGCCTTGCGACTGAAGTCCTCCCAGCCCGCGAGATTCCCGAAGGCGTACTGGCCCATCTGCGCAAGTTCGGTCACCGTCAGGTGCCGGTTGTGGTAGATCATGTCGGTGTCGATGTTGTCGCGCCGGATCATCCACACCCGCCCGCGGATGCGGCTGGGCCGGACCGTCGCCTTGGCGGCGGTCGCCGCGGCCTGCATGCCTGCACCCGCCCCGGCCCCCGTCCCCGCCCCCTGCGCAGCGGCCCCGACTCCCACTGCGAACAGGACCGGCTCGCTGGGAACCGCCTGGGGCAACGCGATCGCGCCAGCCACCGCCGAGGCGGCGGCCACCTCCGGCGAGGCGAGATAGACCTCGCCCTTGCCCTGCTTGCCGGGGAAGTTGCGGTTGCCCGTGCTCACCGTCACCTCTCCCGGACCATTCTGGCCGATCTGCCCGGCCGCGCATCCGGCGCAGCCGGCGTTGCCGACGAGCGCCCCGGCCTCCTTGAAAACCTCGAACAGCCCTTCCCGAAGGCAGGCGCGCCAGATCCGGTCGGTCGCCGGGACGATCTTCAGCACCACCCCCGGAGCGACCTTGCGCCCGCGGAGAACTTCCGCCGCCGCGCGCAGATCCTCCATGCGGCCGTCCGTGCAGGAACCGATGAAGGCCGAACCGATCTTCTTCCCCACGACTTCCGCCACCGGCACCACATCCTCCGGCGCTCCCGGCCGCGAGATGAGGGGTTCGAGCCCGGCGACATCGATCTCGATGGTATCGGCGTAGCGCGCGTCGCCGTCCGCGGCAATCAGAGCGACTTTGCGTCCGCTCACCCGGGTGCAGTAGTCGAGCACGCGACGATCGGGGGCGAAGAGGGCGATGATCCCGCCCATCTCCGTCGCCATCGATGCCATCGTGATGCGGCCGGCGAGATCGAGCGCATCGACGGCGGGGCCGCAAAACTCGGCGGCATAGCCGAGCAGCCCGTTGGCGCCAAGGCGCCGCAGGGCCGCCAGCGTCAAATCCTTCGCCTGCGCCGCCGCGGAAGGCCGGCCTGTGAGGCGCACCCTCAACGTGGGCGGCACCTTGAACCAGACGCGACCGTAGGCGAAGGCGTGGGCGATGTCCAAATCCCCCATGCCCTGACCGAAGGCGCCGATCGCGCCCAGGATGTTGGCGTGCGAGTCGGTCGAGACGAAGGTCTCCCCCGGCAGCACGAGCCCCTCGTCGATCGCCACGTGCGTGCCGATCCCGCTGTCGATGTCGTAGACGCGCACGCCATGTTCGCGCGCGAAAACCCGACAGATCTGTTGGTTGGTCGCGTACTTCTGGTCCGATCCACCCGGGTTGCAGTCGAAGGTGAAGAAGGTCCGGCCCGGATCGGCGACCCCGAGCCCGCCGTCACGCAGGTTCTTCACCACGTTCGCCCCGCCGAAATCCCGCGCCACGCGCACGTCGATCCCGATGTCGGCGATCTCCCCGACCTTCACTTCACGGCCTGCGTGCGCCCCGAGAATCTTCTCGATCATCGTATGACCCATGCATCCACTCCCCGCGACACGCGGCGTCGCGTGCATTCCCCCGCGCCGGTCCACTCCCCGGCGCAGCCTGAAAAGTAGCGCCCCCCGTGGTTACCGCGCCCTATTGAATCAACGTCCCCTTCTCGAGCATGACCAGCGGATCGAAGGTGGCGAAGTCGGCCTGGTGGACGAAGATCGTCTCGATCACCTGCGGCCGCCCCTCACCTTCCTTGGCATGGCAGGCGACGACGTTCACCAGCTCGTCGGCCAGTCCCGCCGCTCCCACCAGCATGGCCCCCGAGATCGGATGCCGCGCGCACTTGCCGGAGCGGCTCTTGCGGAAGCCGCCCGCGCCGTCGGGCTCGATCTCGAGCAACTTGCCCACATCGTGCAGCAGGCCGCCCGCCACGAGTCGGTCGTTGTCGATCGCGTAGGGCAGGGCACGATAGGCCCGCCGCTGCGCCTCGGCCAGCGCCAGCGCACCTTCCGTGACGGCGATCGTGTGCTCGATGAAGTTGACGCCCCGCGAGTTCGTGAGCAGGGTGAAGGGCATCGCCTGCACCTGGTCCACGCTGGCGTAGCCGCCGCGCCGGCAGCCTTCCACCCACACGTTCACGACCTGCTCGCGCAGCTTGGGATCGCCGATCTTCTCCAACTGGGCCTTGAAGAGCGCCCCGATGTCCTGCTTCGTGATCATGTCTCGACTGCCTCCTTCCCTCGCGGTCCCCTGCTACATCCGCGCCAGGATCGCGTCGGTCATCTGCTGGGTCGTCGCCGCCCCCTGGGCGATCGCATTCGGACCCCCGGTCATCTTCAGCATGTCGTAGGTGCGCACCTTGCCCTCGGCGACCACCGCGGCGACCGCCCGGCGGATGCGCCCGGCCTTGTCGGTCTCTTTGAGGTGATCGAGCATCATGCAGGCGCTGAGGATCATCGCGATCGGGTTGACGATCGAGGGCGAGAGCCGTTCGTACTTCGGCGCCGACCCA
>JAZDGX010000254.1:0-2520 GCA_043806645.1 Candidatus Eiseniibacteriota bacterium
GGCGGGCGGCTGGAGATGGAAAGCCGCTACGGCGTCGATCCCATTCGCATCGAGGAGGAGATCCACAAAGCGGAGGAGGATCGTCGATTCAAGCCCGGCGTCTGGTTTGTACGCGTCTATCTGTTCCGCAAGCTGCTGCTCGAGACCTCCTTCGAGCTGGTGCCGCAGTCCTGACGCGTCGCCGCGAGTCGGGGCCGTGCGGACTCCTGGCCGATGCCGGCCATTCGCGGAGCCCGAATCGAAGTGCGGGGTCTGAAAGGCGGCCCGGCCGCGGCCAGGGTATGGTAGAATTGTTCTTGAACGGAAGCGTCGGCATCGAGGTCGCCCCCGCGGTTGGCAGAACAACCGCACCCCCGTCTCGTTCCGGATCAGGCTGCTTGCCTTGGGATAAAGGAGAGTTCACGCTCTCGACGATGGGCCGGTCGCCAACGACCGGCCCGTTGCATATCCCGGTCGCGGCACCCGGGGGGATGACCTGATGGCCCCGATCGAACAGGAGTACCGCTTCGCGCTCTCCCGCGACGAATTCCGCCGGCTACGGCAAGCCCTGGCGCCCCCGCTGGGGAGCGTCCTGCAGGAAAACCATTATCTCGACACCGAGTCGTGGGCGCTGCGCCTGCGCGGCTACGGCCTGCGCCTGCGCATCGAGGACGGAACGCCGAGACTCCTCACGCTGAAGGGCCCCGCCCGCGAGGAGGGAGGGGATCGGCTCCGGGGGATCACCCGGCGCGAGGAAACCGAATCCCCCGTGCCGCCCGGCACGGCCCCCGAGATCCTGGAAGGACGGCGGCCGCTTGGAGATCTCGGCCTCGATCTGCCCGCGGTGTTGATGGATCACGCGACGCAACGCGTCCTGGTCTGGGGACGGATCGAAACGCGCCGCCGCACCTATCGTCCCGGGCTCCCGGAATGCGAGCGCTTGCCCGCGTTCCTCTTTGAGCTCGACGAGGTCCGCTTTCCCAACGGCCGCGTGGACCATGAGCTGGAAGTGGAATGGCAGGGGACGGCAGGCCGGGCTCTCGACAGGGCCTTGCACGAGTTTCTCGAGCATCTGGGCATCCCCGTCCGACCGCGCAACTCGAGCAAGCTCGCCCGCTTGCTCCATTCTCTCGGCGGCGGAACGGGGCCGGATCCGGACTTGAACGCCTGACTTTGGGCTGGATCGGGACCGCGCCTTGGGGGTAAGCTGCGTCTCGTAGAAGTGTCGTCGCGCGCGTGGCCACTGCACCACTCCCCCGCATATCATGACATTCCGGCCGGGCGCGGCAGGAGGATGCCCATGGCGAGGGAACAGGACCTCTCTCGATCCAGCCTCCGACAGGAAATCGAGACGTGTCATCAGGAGGTCCTCGCCCGCTGTTTCACCGCCGCCGAAGGTCAGGGCGGCGACGATGCTCTCGCACGCAAGTACGCGCACCTGCTCCGGGAACTCGCCAACCTGCCCCGCGATCGCGTCATGGCCCTGCGCTTTCTCCCGGAACTGCTGCCGGTGCCCGCGCCCAAGGACGAGGCGCGTTCCGCCTCCTCCTCGGATGAATTCGTGCTCTTCCGCCGCGTGGCGGAAGCGGCCGGCTACGGCTTTGTCGTCACCGACCTGAAGGGACGCATCATCTATGTCAATCCAGCACTCTGTCGCATGCTCGGCTTGAACGACGGGGAGACGGGGATCGGCCGCAGCATTTACGACTTCTACCCCCAGCCGGACAGGGACGACGTGATGCGCCGGATCATCCCCGCCGTCATGAAGGCGGGGCAATGGACCGGAGAGCTGCCCCTCTGCTGCGTCCGGGGCCGCATGACCCCGACGATCCAGAATCTCTTCATCGTGCATGCCGGCCGCGGTGTCGCCCCCGCCCTGGCCAACCTGATCATCGACATCACCGAACGCAAGAACGCCGAAGAGGCCCTGCGCCAGTCGGAAGAGCGTTTCCGGGCCGTCTTCGAAAACTCGGCCGTCGGGATCTACTGCACCGCCCCGGACGGCCGCATCCTGATGGCCAACCCGGCCTTGGTCCGCATGCTGGGCTATTCCTCCTTCGAGGAGCTGGCCGGCCGGAATCTCGAGACGGAAGGCTACGAGCCGCAGTATCCGCGCGCGGCCTTCAAGTTGGAGCTGGAGCGCGAGGGCGGCATTTCCGGCCGCGAGGCGGCCTGGTTGCGCCGGGACGGCACGATCCTCTACGTGCGCGAGAGCGCCCGCTGCATCCGGGATGCGCGCGGCGAAACCCTTTACTACGAAGGGATCGCCGAAGACATCAGCGCGCGCCGCGCGGCAGAGGAAGCGCTGCGCACCAGCGAGGAGAATTTCCGCGCGCTGGCGGAAAACGCCCACGACGGGATCTTGATCGCGACCGGCGAAGGCCAGCACGTTTTTGCGAACCCGCGGGCGGCGGAGATCACCGGCTACACACAGAGTGAACTGCTGACCATGGGATTCCGGCAGTTGGCCGCGCCCGAGGAAGTGCAGCGCCTGGACGAGAACTATCGACGGCGCCTGGCCGGAAAAGAGGTATCGGCCAG
>JAZDGX010000255.1:0-6595 GCA_043806645.1 Candidatus Eiseniibacteriota bacterium
CGAGATCCTGTATTCCTCCGGCGCGGAGAGCGTCGAGCGGCACATGCTGCTCGGAGGCGTTGCCGCGATCCACGTCGCGGTCAAGCCCGGCGCTCCCGGTCAGTAGCGCCCGCATCGTCCGGAGCGGAATCGCCCAATCGGCGATAGAGCCGGTAGGCGTGGCTGCGCGAAAGGCCGAGGATCCGCGCCGCGGCGGGAATCCGTCCATCAGCCTCCGCGAGGGCCTGCTCGAGACGTTGGCGATCCCAACGACCCCAGGTCCAACGCGGGCCTTCCGCGGCCGGTCCCTCCGGAGGGGAAAGTCTCGGAGACGGTGCGGACGCCATGATGCGCGCGTAATCGAGCAGACCCGCGGCGGCGGCGGCGGGACCGTGCGCCCGGGCGTAGAGCAGCGCGCGCGCGACCGCGTGCTTGAGCTCCCGCGCATTACCCGGCCAATGCCATCCGCGCAGCGCCGCCAGGACCGGGGCGGTGAAGATGCGGCCCCATTCCTCGCTCGCGCCGCCCTCGCTCTGCCAGAGCGCCGCCGCGATCACTTCGATGTCTTCCGGACGCTCGCGCAGAGAGGGGACGCGGACCACCAGCCCCGCCAGGCGGCCGAAGAGATCGGGGCGGAAGAGGCCTGCCGCGACCCTGGCCTCGAGGTCGGCGCACGTCGCGGCGACGACCCGCGTCTCGACGCGGCGACTGCGCGTCTCACCGAGGCGGCGAATCTCGCCCGAATCGAGGAAGCGCAGGAGGAACCCCTGCGCCTCGGCTTCGAGATCGGCGATCTCGTCGAGGAAGATCGTCCCTTGTTCGGCTTCTTCGATCAGCCCGCGATGATGATCGGTCGCCCCCGTGTAGGCCCCGCGGCGCGCGCCGAAGAGCTCGGCCACGAAGAGGTCCTTGCGCGCAGCCGCGCAATTGATGGGCACCATCGGCCCCGTCCGTCCGCTGAGGGCATGCAGGCCCTGGGCGAGCAGGTCCTTCCCCGTGCCCGTCGCCCCCAGAATTAGCACCGGAATCCGGCTCGGCGCATAGGTCTCGACCATGTGCAGCGCGCGCAGGAGTTCCGGTGAGTGCGTCACCAGGCCGACCGCGCGCCAGACGGGATGAAGAGCGGAGCGGGCATCGCCCGGAGACGGTGATGCGCTGGGAATCCGGTGTCTGCCGCGCTCCGCTTTCATGTCCGCTGTCTTGGGCGTCGGGGCCTCGTCATCGAATCGGGCATCCTCGTGATCGGATCGGACGGCGGGAACTCCGGTCACGGGATTGTGCAACCAGAAGTCGAGCCACGTTTCTTCACCTTCGTCCGTCCGGACGTTCCCGCGGAGCGGGCGGTTTCCGGAGCCCCCGCGCACGCGAGCGGCGGCCTGCACCGGATGACCGTCGCCCGAAGGATCGTCTGCGGGAGAGCCGTGTCCCTCCTCGCGGAGCACGTCGAGCCAAGCCTCGACCAGGCGCCGCTCGATCTGCTCGCCCATTCGCAGCAGCCGGCTGTGCGCCTGCCGAAAGGCCTCGCGCGCCTGCTCCGCCTGCCCGCCGCGATAGCGCGCGACCGCGAACACGCTCCAGGATTGAGCTTCCTCCCATACGGCCCCCATCCGTACCGCCCGTTCGATCGCCTCCTGGGCGAACAGCCGGGCCGCATCGTTGCGGCCCTCGAGGAGCGCCAGACCGGCCTCGCGAATCCGCAGCTCCAACGCGAGATCGTTGTCGGGCGCAAGCCGCGCGGCGATGGCCGCGCCGCGCCGCAGCGCGATGCGCGCCTTGTGCGCGCGTCCGCCGAGAAGATGCAACTCGGCCAGGTACTCGAGGGCCAGCCCCTCCTCGCGCGGCAGCCCCATGCGACGGGCGCGCCGCCAGGCCGAAAGCAGAAGCGCGCGGGCGGCGGCGGTGTCGCCGCGGCGGACGGCAAGCCAGCCGAGCCCGAGCCGCGCGAGCAGAGCGGTCGTCTCCCTGCCGAGCGCGAGGGCATGGTGGAGCGCCTCTTCGAAGAGCCGCAGCGCATGCGGGAGGAGCCCGATCAACCCGACCGTCCATGCCCGATTGAGCAGAATGACGGCGTGGCCGTGCAGATCCCCAGCGCTCCAGTAGTCCCGCGCCGACCGCGCGTATAGGGTGTTCGCCTCGGCCAGCGCGCCGCGCCGCCGCGCCTGGATGGCGAGCAGCGCGAACGCATCCGCCTTGAGGATGTCGCTGCCGGCGAGTTCGGCCCAGCGCACCGCCGCCAGGCCCTCCTTCTCCGCATCCCCTTCCCTGCCCTGCAGCGCGGCCAAGCGGCCGTTGAGCAGCGCCAAGCGCGCGCGGGTGTCTGCCCGCAAGCCCTCCGGCTCATGCTGCGCGCTGCTCAGCCGCCGGCCGGCATCGTCGTAGCGGCCCTGGCGGATTTCCTGCTGGGCCAGCACCAGCGCGCAAAGCCCGCGCGTGTCGCGATCCAGTGCGGGGCCGTGCTCGAGCAACCGTTGCAGCAGGAGCGTGCCCGTGCGGAGGTGGTCTGCATGATTGAGACGGACGCAGGCGTTGAGAAGCAGGCACAGGCACTCGGTCGCCTCGACCGGCAGGGGGTCCGCTTCCCAGTCGGATTCCAACGCGGCCCACAGCAGGTCGTGCGCCGATTGCCATGCCCCGGCGGCCAGATAGGGGCGCACCCGCACAGCCAGGTCGCCCCAGCCGGTGTCCGCTTCATCGCGCCCGCTCATCGAGGGAAATGACGTCACGCCCGCTGCACTCCCCAGCGCACGAAGGTGTTCGCTTGAAGGGTACGGTCGGGTCTCTCAGCCAAGCGCGGAATGAGAAGCGGAGTCGGACGAATCAGGACTCACTCGGGGAACTCTTCCCCCAAGGCATCCGGTGTCTTCGAGTCAGCCCGTTTTTCGGGGAACTCCTCTCCAAGCCCGTCGTCGACGAAGAAGATCAGCGGGCTCAGAAAGCCGAGATCGAGACCGAAAAGGATCGGCCAACAAGAGAACTCTGGATACTCCTCTCCCAGCGCATCGGTGGAGGACCCACCCTTACTGGTTCGGCAGTTGGGGGCTGCTTCTGCAGTCGGGAGCATGCCGGCGAGGAATAGGAAGAGGAGGGCCACGGGCAGCCAAGTGTGGAGAACGGTTTTCATGATACGCCTCCGTGCGTAATCCAACTCCCCGGCCGATGGATGCCTGCCGTCGGGAGCCCTTCCTCGGTCGCACGAATAGGCTAGGATCAGCCATCCGGGTTGTCAACTGCATTATCCCAGCCATTTGGAGCGGGAAGGCCCGAGGGGGGATGGAGGAAACGTGGAGGCAAGGACGGGATCTCTATGAGCCGAAGCAGGTTAGAGAGAGGGTGCGGAGAACCGCGCGTTGGCTGTGCAGTATGTCTCAGGCGGACGGAGGCAGGGGTCGGGCCCGAATGGACCGCGGCCGGGGAGCGGGTCGAACACGCGGTGGCCTGGGGCAGCGCCTAGCGAATCGCGGCCAGGGCGCGGCGCCGGTCTTCCCACCCGACGCCGCCCCGTCCGTGCTTCTGAGGCGACTCAACATTCCTCCGCCAGCAACTGGCTCTTGGTCGCCTCCATCCGCTCGAGCAGATCGAGCATCTTCCAGACGCCGATCAACTCGCCCCTCGCCCGCGCGCGCGTGTCTTGGGCGACGCCGAGCAGTTGCTGGTCCGAAAGCCGAGCGAACGACTGGGAGAGCGTGATGAGGTTCATGCAGATGCCTCGCGCATCGTCGGCGGCGCCGCCGGCGAGGCGATGGACCGGCGCCAAGCGTGGGAGGTCGCTGGATACGACCTCGCGATCGTCCTCCTCGCCCGCGGGCTCGAAGGGCAAGGTGCGCAGCAAAGCGACGATCTTCGCGAGCAGCAGTTCATCGGCATCCGGTGAGGTCGCAGGAAATGCCGCGGATGCCGCCGGCGCGGGGCCTTCCGCCAGCTGAAACTGCCGCCTGGAATCCCGATTGAAGAACATCACGCCTCCCTTCTCCGTTGTCTTGTGAATCGAAGCGCCGATCTGCGTTCCGCGACGCTCGACTCGTTCTCGGCCGCAAGCCCTGCCGGTCGCATCGCGCGGCGCGGGCGACGCGAGGCCGCGGCGACGGAGAGAGGTATGGCAGACGCCGTGCCAGGAGCCGCGAGACATCACGCGCCGGCGGAGGGCCTTCGTCACGAGGGCAGATCGCGAACCTCCGAGAGGAAAACCCGCTACTCTTCACCAGTGGTGAACTTGGCGCGACATGCCTCGGCCGGCCAGATCCTGTCCATCTCCTTGCCGCAGAAGCAGCCCGCAGCGAACGATGCTCTCGATCGTCTCATTCCGGATCCGCCGTCTCGTTCCATCTCATTTCGTCCCATTGAGACGACCCTACTGCTGCGTCTCGACCCGCAGATGCCCGTCTGAATCCGGGCGCGGGAGTTTCGTCTCGACCGTGCGCTTCGGAAAAGCTATACTCGAAATTACACGACCGAGCAGTTCGGTCGAAAACCGCCGGTCGGGAACGGGCACAATGTCCCGGTGGGCACCGGGACTTGTCTGACCGCCAATCCGTTCCCGGCCGGTCGTGTTTTTCGGGCGGGCGCGACCATCTTCATCCGCTAGCGGGCACGAAACGGCTTTCCCTGCTCGTACAACGACAGGCGCGCTTCGATCTCGGCCGCCAGGACGGGAGACCCCTCGCTGCGCGCAAGCTCCAAGGCGCGCCGGCCCGTCTCGACGGCGCGCTCGAAGCGCCCCGCGGCCGCATGGGCGGCCGCCAAGACATCCAAGGGACCCGGACTCTGCCCTCGCGTGAGAGCGACCGCTCGCTCGGCCAGCTCCAGCGCCTCCTCCGGCCGCCGCATACGCTCCCGCGGATCGGTCGAAAGAACCCAGGCGGCCGCGGTGAGGGGCCGCACCGCGCTGGGCCGGGCGCGGAGAACCAGGCGCAGGTGCAGAAGTGCCTCGTCGAAGTTCCCCGCCTGGATCTCAAGCAGCGCCAGCGCCTCGCGCGCATCGAGCAAGGAGGGATCGGCCTCCAGCGCGCGGGCCTCGCTCGCGCGCGCCTCCTCCGTTTCGCCCAGCAACAGCAGCGCCTGCGCCAGCCGGTGATGGGCCCGCGCGTACATGGGCCGGATCGCGATGGCCCGGCGATAGGCGGCGACGGCTTCGTCGACCCGAGCTTTCTGCAACCATGCGTTGCCGAGGTTGAAGTGCGCCTCGGCATGGCCCGGATGGATCTGGACGGCGTGACGGAAATGCTCGATCGCTTCATCGACCACTCCCCGCTCCGCCAGCAGACATCCCAGGTTGTTGTAGGCGCCCACATGGCGCGGGTCGATCTCCAGCGCGCGCCGGAAGTGGGCGATCGCCTCCTCCCCCCTTCCGCTTTCGCTCAGGGCCACTCCGAGATTGGTCTGAACCTCCGCCGAGCCGGGCGCCCGTGCGGCCATGTATTCGTGAAGGCCGAGGGTGTCGCGCCAGTGCGTGAGATAGGCGCGCACCGCCAGGGCTTCCCCGGCGGCGATCGCCAGCAGCAGCCCGCTCGCTGCGGCCAGGACGGCCCTCTTGCGGGCCGCCGACCAGCCCCCCCGTCGCTGCACCCGGTCGGACAGTTCGGCCAAGCCCCACGTCACGATGAGTAGCAATCCGACCATCGGCAGGTACATGTACTTGTCGGACGCCTCGACCCAGCTATACCCCACGATGCCGAGCGTGGGAGCGACAGCGGCGGCGAAGAACAGCCACCCGATCAGCGGACCGCGCGCGCGGCGATAGAGAAACACGAGCGCCGCGATCAGCGCCGCCGAACCGATCAGACCCATCCAGCCCGCCGGCGGGCAGCAGCCCGACAGATCGGGAAGCACGTAGATGGAAGACAGATCCACCGGCCAGAAAAATCTCCCCAGATAGAACAGATTGAGATAGCCCGCCCGCCAGAGGCCCTCCAGCGGATGGACCGCCGCGCCAAGCTGGATGTCGGCCGTACGTTCGTGCGAAATCCAGGCCACGAGGCCGAACCCCGCACCAAGGAGCAGAAAGGGGATCTTCTCGGTGAAGGCGGATCTCAGCGTGCGACGCAGCGGCCAGACATCCAGAAGCAGCAACAGCACCGGCAGCACGAGGGCGATCGGCTTGGCGAGCAGCGCGAGCAGATAGGCGGCGAGCGCCGCACCCCAGCAGCGGCGCCGGCGCGTACGCGCGAAGCGCAGATACGACAGCAAGGCCAGCAGGGAGAAGCAGGCCGCCAACAGGGTCTTGCGCTCGGCGACCCAGGCGACCGGTTCGACCGTGAGCGGATGCAGCCCGAAGAGCAACCCCGCGAATCCGGCCGCCGCCGCGTGCCGCAGGAGCATGTGCATGAGCAGCACGACCAGCGCCGTGTTGAGAGCGTGCAGCAGCAGGTTCGTGCGGTGGAATGCGCGCAGATCCTCGGGCCGTCCCCCCGCCGCGTGATCGAGCATGAGGGAGGTCATCGTGAGCGGCATCGAATAGCCCCGCACGGTCGAGGGCGCTAGGATCTCTTCAAAGAAGCGGCCCACCGAGCGCCAACTCGGATTGCGCACCAGCGGATTGTCGTGAATGAACTGCTCGTCGTCGAACCCGACCGCCTGCGCCGACAGCACCGGCCAGTGCGCGGCCGCGACGATCGTTGCG
>JAZDGX010000256.1:0-12790 GCA_043806645.1 Candidatus Eiseniibacteriota bacterium
CGCCTGCTCGGATGGCAGCCCCGGCGGGGAGATCTGGATCAGATCGTCGGGGATGCCTGGCGCTGGAAGCAGCGCTTTCCGAAGGGCTATGCGCGCTAAGAGGCAAGCTCTGCCCCGCAGGGGCACGAGGCGGGAAGATGCGGGATCTCTTCGGCGGGCGGGAAGCGCGGGCGCCCCTGGCGGAGCGGCTGCGACCGCGCGCCCTGGATGAAGTAGTCGGCCAGGACCACCTGACCGGCGGCCACGGCATCCTGCGTCGCGCGGTGGAGTCGGGTGAGATCCCATCAATGATCCTGTGGGGGCCGCCGGGATCTGGAAAGACGACCATTGCCCGGCTCCTCGAGCGCCTGCCCGGCTATCGCGGCGAATCCTTCAGCGCGGTGCTGGCCGGGGTGCGGGATATCCGCAGGGTGGCCCAGGAAGCCGAGGAGGCGGCCCGCCGGCACGGCCTGCGGACGCTGCTCTTCGTCGACGAAGTGCACCGTTTCAACAAGGCGCAGCAGGATGCGCTCCTGCCCCACGTCGAGGCCGGAACGATCGTCCTGATCGGCGCGACGACGGAGAACCCTTCTTTCGAAGTGATCAGCGCCCTTCTTTCCCGCTGCCATGTCTTCGTGCTGGAGCGGTTGAAGCTGGAACACCTGCGGATTGTGGCGCAGCGGGCCCTGGAGGATGCCGAGCGCGGTTTGGGAGGCACCGGGCTCGTGCTCGAGCCCGAGGCGCTCGAACGCCTCCTCCAGCTTGCCGACGGAGACGCCCGCCAACTGCTCAACGCCCTCGAGACGCTGGCGGCGCTGGTGGGACCCGGCACCGGGGGGGTGCGTACGATCACCCTCGTTGATCTGGGCCGCCTGAAGGGGAGGATCTTCCTCACGTCCGATCGGCAAGGGGAGGCGCACTACAATCTCATCTCCGCCCTGCACAAGAGCGTACGCGGGAGCGATCCCGATGCATCGCTCTACTGGCTGGCGAGGCTGCTGGAGGGGGGTGAGGATCCGCTCTACGTGGCCCGGCGGCTGATGCGGATGGCGTCGGAGGACGTCGGTCTGGCGGACCCGGTGGCGCTCATGGTGGCGGTGTCGGCCAAGGACGCGGTGCACTTCGTCGGTTTGCCCGAAGGCGCGCTCGCGTTGGCCCAGGCGACCGTATACCTGGCCCTGGCGCCGAAGAGCAACACGATCGATCAGGCCTACGGGCGGGCGCGAGAGGCAGGGCAGGAGGGCGGGGGCCTGCCGGTGCCGGTTCATCTGCGCAATGCACCGACCGGGCTCATGAAGGAACTGGGCTATGGGCGCGACTACCGCTTTCCGCACGACTACCCGGGGCGCTGGATCGAGGAGGACTACTTCCCGGACGGAGTGACGCGTCGCCGCTTCTACTCGCCCTCGGATCAGGGGCGAGAGCCGCGGCTGTGGGCGCAGCACATCGAGCGCATACGGTCGGCCCGGGAGGCCCAAAAGAAGGGGAGCGAGGCCAAAACGGGTCCTCCTTCTCCCTAGTGGGGATCGGAAGCAGGG
Organism: Candidatus Eiseniibacteriota bacterium; assembly: GCA_043806645.1. GTDB lineage: Bacteria > Eisenbacteria > RBG-16-71-46 > CAIMUX01 > WJJG01 > JAZDGX01. The sequence goes on from JAZDGX010000256.1 coordinate 1,518, forward strand.
AATCCTGCGGTCGGCGAGCCACAAGTGGGCGAGCCGCCCCTTGACCCTGAGGGATCGATCCTTCACACTCCCTGCTTCGCATTGCCGGTGTGTCCCCGTCGTCTAGGCCGGCCTAGGACACCGCCCTTTCACGGCGGCAACACGGGTTCGAATCCCGTCGGGGACGCAGCGCAACTCCCTCCGGGGACGCGGCCCGCCCTCGTCCCGGTGTCTTCCGGTGCCGCTGCGGCGGCCCCCGCCCTTCTCCCGCCCCCTTTGCCTCGCTCGCCGCTGCGGCGTCTAGAGCCCGAGCGCCTGGATCCCTACCCCGCACAGCAGAATCGTGAGTCCCGCCAGGGCGTGGGAATAGCGCTCCAGCTTCGCCGCGGGCAGGAACCGCAAGCCGAGAGAAGAGAGGGAGACGATCGCGAGCATGGTGAGGACGGTAACGCTGCTGAAGACCGCGGCGACCAGGACGATGCCCGCCGTGCTCTGACGGGCGGCCGGGTACATGAGCAGGGGAATCAACGGCTCGCACGGGCCGAAGATGAAGATCGTGAAGAGCACCCACGGGGTGAGGCGCCCCGCTCGCCGGGGGTGTCCCTCGTCATGGGCGGGAGGCGCCGGGGCGTCCGCATGCATATGGGGAATGCCCGCACGATGGAGATGCGCATGTCCCCGGCCCGCTCCCTGACGCAGGGCGCGATGCAGGCCCCAGGCGAAGTAGGTCAGCCCGAAGGCGATGAGCATCCAGGCGGCGATCGTTGCGCGGGAGGACTCGAGCGCTTCCAGGCTGGTCACGGCCAGGCCGAGGGCGATGCCGATCGTGCCGATGACCACGGAGCTCAGCACGTGCCCGAGGCCGCTGGCAAGCGTGACCAGGGCCGTCTTTCTCCGCGACCACTTCCCCGATCGCGACATGGCGATGAAGGGCAGGTAGTGATCAGGCCCGAGCACGGTATGGATGAACCCGAGCGACGCGGCCGTGGCGGCCAGAATCGAAAGATCGGACGACATGACCTGCCCCCTTGTGCAATGTGCTCCCTGCGATACCCGCGGGGATGGTCCACTGCGCGCACCTGCCGGGCGCGCGCGGTTCGGGTGCCGCGGGGCCAGTATAGCCGATCCTGGGGGCAGCGCGAGGGCCGGCGCCCGATGCGCGGGAGGATCGGCCTAGGGCGTGAACTCGATCTGCTTCACCTCCTCCCACGGCAGGTAGAGCGGATCCGCGCCCTCGGATCGGAAGATGAGCACGCCGTCGCAGCTGTCGGTGACGTCCTGGCCTTCCTCCAGATCGAGATGCTCGCCACCGTGCAGAGTGACGCGACTGGCGCGGCCTTGCGTCTCGATCCGCTGCACGTGGGCGAGCGGAATGTCGAAGGCGATGTCACCCCACGAGCCGTTCAGCATTTCCCAGCCCTCGGCCTCGTCGAGGTCGAGCACGATCCGTCCTTCAATACGTGCGCCCTTGCGGTCGGTCACTACCCCTGTCAGCGGTCCCAGCGGGGGAAAGTCGGCAAAGCCACGTCCGCTGTCGTCTCGATCCTGAAACGTGATCTTCTCGAATTCGCTCCAGGGAACGGTCACCCTTCCGAAGCGCGGGTCCTCGATCATGATGCCGCGATTCTCGCTGTTGACGTCGTTGGTGCCGCTCAGGCGCAGGGTGCGGCCGTCTTTCATCTCGACCGACGAGCTGCTCTGAGAACGGCGCTCGATGACGCGGATCTGTCCCATCTCGAGGGAGACATCCCCGTCTTGGGTCTCTCCGTCCAGGCGATCGATGCTCAGGCATTCCTCTTTGTCCCATTGGATGAAGCCTTCGAACTGCATCGCGCGCGCATCGACCCGGCCATGGAGGCGCGCGGCGGGCAGGCGGGCCCCGGCGGGGGCGGGCATGAAGCGGATCGAGTCGATCTTGTCCCAGTGGAGATCGATCTTGCCCATGTGCGGATCCTCGACGTGGATCGTTCCGCCGACGTCATTGGAGTAGCCGCTGACGGCATACACCGTGCCGTTCTTCATGACGACATCCACTTCCTCGTCGCCGGTCACTTCGATCGCAGCGATGTCACCGAAGCGGCAGATGAAAACCCGATCGACATGGATCGGATCCTCGTCGGATTCCCATTCGATCAACCAGGAGAAGACGTGCAGTATCCCCCGGCGCCGCCCGCCTTTGCCCCGCTCGTCGGGATCGACCATCTCCTGGTAGGGCAGGTCGTCCTTGGTCGAGTGGAACAGATCGTCCCAACAGCTCTCCTCGTCGCCCCAGCGCAGGAACCCCTCGTACTCCGAATCGCTGGTGGTGAGAATGCGTCCATACAGGAAGCCGCGGTTGTCCGGATCCGCTCCGGCCACTCCCACGAGCAGGGCCCCGACCACACCACAGGCGAGCACACAGCAAATCGCCGTTCGCATCGTTCCTCCCTTGGGTGCCGGCCGATCGGCGACCGTGCCGGCACCACCCCTCGTAGTTCAGCTCCCGGCCGACGCCCTTGCAGGGCGCCGGCGATCCGGGATCGTGATTCAGTCGGTCACGGCCTGGGGATCGGGCATCCCGCGGCGTTCTCCCAACGGGGATTCTTCCGACCGGCGGTCGGAACGCCCCTCGGCCGGATGAACAGCTGCCAGGAGCACACCCTCCGCCCCGCCGGGGATGGGCTCGCGCACTTCATCGAGGACGGTCTGCATCTGGTGGCGGAAACGCGGATCGGCGCGGAGCAACTCGAGCGTGAGATCGAGAAACCGTTCGGGAGTCATGGGTGAATCGGCCTCGCCGGCCTCCCCGAGCGTAACGGCCAGCACCTCATCGGCCGGGAAAGATGCCGCGCTCCCGGGCTGGTCCTTCCACAGGTGGCCACCCGCGAAGCCGAGCGCGAGCAGGAGGACGGCCGCGGCGGCCCAGCGTGCCGTGAAGCGGGGAAGGAAAGCGTGCCGGTGCGCGCCGGGGTGTGGGGGCAGCGCTTTCCCCGATCTGGCGAGGGGGGCCGCCGCGATCTGCGGCGCAGCGATCTCATCGAGGGCGCGGGCGTCGTGGTAGAAGCGCCGGCAGGAAGCACAACCAAGCAGATGATCCAGCAGCTCTCCCGCCTCCCGCGCATCCAGCTCGCCGTCCAACAACGCCGAGATGTTTTCCTCGTGGGGTTCACAGCTCATCGTGGAGATCCTCTTCTGTGTGGCGATCCTCCGACTCCGATCCGCAGCGGTCCTGCGCCCGCAGACCCAGGATCAGGTGCTTGCGCGCGCGATAGACGCTCACCTTGACCTTGGCGAGGCTCCATCCGGTCATCCGCGCGATCTCGGCATAGCGCTGCCGCTCGATCACGCCGAGCTCGAAGGCGCGGCGCAAGTCCGAGGGCAGCGCCGCAAGCAGCTCCTCCAACCTTGCGGCGAGGCGGCGCAGGCGCAGCGCCTCCTCCGGGCCGCTCGACTCCACCGTCCGCGATTCCGCAATCCCGTGTCCCGGCGGCAGGTCGCTTTCCAGAACCAGCGGGCGTTGGTGTCGCGCGTGGTTCAGGAGGACATGGCGCGCCGCGCTGAACAGGTAGGCGCGGGCGCGGCTCGTGTCCCGCAACTGGGGATCGGCGCGCAGCACGCGGGCGAAAACCTCCTGGCAGAGGTCTTCGGCCTCGTCCGGGCGCCGCAACCGCCGGATTAGGAATCCCATGATCGCCGAGCGGTGCTCTTCGCAGGCGGCCGGCCAGGGCGTACCCATTGTCGCGCTTGCGCCTCCCAGTTTCCCGTCGGCTCGGCGGCTGCCGTCAGGACGCCCGCCTCAAGGGTAAGGACAGGTGCGGGGGGGAAAGGTTACCTCGCCGGGGGGCGATTGAATAGCTGTCGTCAGGGGTTCCGGGGTGTCCGCCGGAGAGGTGCGACCCAAGGATCCCGCCGATGGGGCCGTCGGCCGGGCTGGGGATGCCGGATGCGGGTCCGCCGCTTCGCCCGGCGACCCGCAGGTCGCCGGGGGTCGTGACATCCGCAAACGGGTGGGCTAGACTGGCCCGTCGCCCATGGATCGTCGATCAACGGCGGATTTCAAGGAGGAGGCCTTCCCGATGGAATACCATGAGCTGGAGAAGATCAAGGTCACCCTGTTGCGAGAGATGGCGCACGAACAGGGAATCGCCGATGCGACGGGCCGGAGCAAGGAGGTTCTTGTGGACCTGCTTGCCGAGAAGCTCGGAATCGAGAAGCCGCACCTCGTGATCGAGGGCCTGGACAAGAAGAAGGTGAAAAGGAAGATCAGCGCCCTGAAGAAAGAGCGCGATGAGGCGATCGCGAGCAAGGATCACGGGCGGTTGAAGGCCGTGCGCCGCAAGGCGCACCACCTGCGCCATCAGCTGCGCAAGGCCGCCCACGTGAAGTAGACGCCCGCAGGGCCCGCGACGGGCTCGCGAGCCGGGACAGGGACGAAGCGGGGTGCGGGCGATGATCGCATGGCAGGGGGCAGTGCATTCCGCCGCGGCGGTGGACGCGGCGGGCCGGGAACTGATGTGGAACATGGGGACGCCGAGCCACGTGCTCATGTACGTGCTCATGCTGGTGGCGTTCGTCTTGTTCGGTCTGGGAATGCGGCGGCGCTTGCGCGAATGGAAGGCGGGCGCCCCGGTTGGGGAACGCTTCAGCGACTGGGGCAAGCGCGTGCGCATCGTGGCGCGCGAGGTGCTTCTCCAGAATCAGACGCGCCGCCGTTTCCTGCCCGGCCTCTTCCATTCCTTCATCTTCTATGGCTTCGTCGTGCTCTTCATCACGACGCTGATCGTGATGGTCGATATGGACTTCGGCCTGAAGATTTATCGCGGCCCCTTTTACCTGGCCGTGACGCTGGCCGCCGATCTCGCCGGCGCGTTTCTTTTCGTCGGACTCTCGATCGCGGCCGTGCGGCGCTACCTGTCCCGGCCGGCCTTTCTTCCGGAAGCGAAGTCGGCCGACGCGGCCATCCTGCTCATCCTGGCGGGTCTGGTCCTGACCGGATTCCTGGCGGAGGGCGCGCGCATGCGCTTCCACCCAGAGGGGGATCCCTGGCGGGCCTATGCTCCGGTCGGGAGCTGTTTCGCGGGGATGCTGGGCGGGCTGGATCCGGCGCACGGCCGGCGCCTCCATTTCGCTGTTTGGTGGCTGCATGCGCTCGGGACCTTCACGATGATCGCTCTTGTTCCGCACACCAAGTTCCTGCACATGCTCAGCATTCCCACCAATCAGCTGCTTTCGAAGCTGGCCGCGAAGGGTTCGCTGCGTCGCCCGGACATCGAGGCGCTGATGGCCGCCGAGGATGTGAACGATGATCTGGCCATCGGTGTGGCGGGGGTGGAACATCTCACCTGGAAGCAGCGCCTCGATCTGACCGCGTGCATCGAATGCGGCCGCTGCGACGAGGCCTGCCCGGCGAACGCGGCGGATGGACGCTTGAGTCCACGGCGGCTGATCGCCGATCTGAAGCGCATGGGTGAGGGCGACGGCTCCGCGGTCGCGGCCGGGGGGGACGGCGCGAGCGCCGCCGGCGACGGGGCCGCGCGGCCCATCATCGGCGCCGCAGGCACCGTCTTCTGCGACACCGACTTCATCTGGCTTTGCCGCACCTGTCATGCCTGCCAGAGCATCTGCCCCGCGGCGATCGAACACGTCGATCTTTTCTTCGAGCTGCGCCGTGCCGAGGTAATGATGGAAGGACGGCTGCCGAAAGACGCCGGGGCGGCGCTGAAGGTGATGGAAACCCAGGGCAATCCCTTTGGCGCCCAGGCCGAGCGCATGGACTTCGTCACCCGGCTCGGCCTGCCCGTCGTGCCACCGGGCGGCAAGACCGAGATCCTGCTCTGGATCGGGTGCGCGATCACCTTCGATCCGGAGAAGCAGCGGATCGCCGAGGATCTGGTCGCGATCCTGAGGCATGCCGGGGTGAGTTTCGGCCATCTGGGACGCGACGAGACCTGTTGCGGCGACCCCGCCCGCGTGCTCGGCGATGAGACCATCTTCCAGGCGACCGCGCGGCAGACGGTGGCCGCCCTCCAGGCGCGGACCTTCGAGACCCTGCTGGTCCTATGCCCGCACGGCTACAATGTCTTCAAGAACGAGTATCCCCAGTTCGGCGGACGCTTCCCCGTGCGCCACCACAGCGAGCTGCTCGCGGAATGGATCCGCAGCGGCCGCATTCGTCCCGGGAAGGCGCTCGCTGCGCGGGTGGTCTTCCACGATCCCTGCTATCTGGGACGCTACCAGGACATCGTGGACGATCCGCGCCGGGCGCTGCGCGCGATCCCGGGGTTACGGCTGCAGGAAATGCGCCGCCACGGCCGCGACAGCTTCTGCTGCGGCGCGGGCGGCGGCCATTACTGGATGGACCTCGAGGAGGGCGAGGCGCGGGTGAACAACCTCCGCGTCGATCAGGCGGTCGCGGCGGGAGCCGACACGATCGCCGTCGCCTGTCCGTTCTGCGACCAGATGCTTGTCGATGGGCTGAAGGCGCGCGATCTGAACGAGCGCGTGCGCGTGGAAGATGTCGCGAGCCTGGTGCGGCGCAGCCTCGGGATCTGAGCCGCGTGGCCGCGGCCGGGTGCAGGATGCCCGGCGCCGCGGGGAACATCGCGTGACCGCCCGAGCGGGCGGCGCACTGCCGGCCCGGCCGGAGGAGGTGGCCCTTGTTTGAAGGCGTCTACACGGCCCTCGTGACCCCCTTTGGCGCGGACGGATCGTTGAACGAGGCACGGTTGCGGGAGCTGGTGCGCTTCCAGGTCGCGGGCGGCGCGGAGGGACTGGTTCCCTGCGGCACGACCGGAGAGAGCGCGGCCCTGCAGGGCTGGGAGGAGCGCGCGCGCATCATCCGCATCGTCGTCGAGGAGGCGCGCGGGCGCCTGAAGGTCGTCCCCGGCGTGGGGACGAATTCGACGGCGGAGACGATCGCCAATGTGCGGCGGCTGGCCGATCTCGGCGTGGACGGCGCGCTGATCATCACGCCCTACTACAACAAGCCGACCCAAGCGGGGTTGATCGCCCACTTCCGGGCGGTGGCTTCCGCGAGCCCGGTACCGATCGTGATGTACAACGTGCCGGGGCGCACGGGTGTGAATCTGCTGCCCGAAACGGCGGCGACGCTGGCCGCCGAGGAGCGAATCGTTGCGCTGAAGGAAGCGAGCGGGAGCCTCGAGCAGGCTTCGTGGATCACGCGCCTGTGCGGCGAGCGGATGACACTGCTGAGCGGTGAGGATGCGATCACGTATCCGCTCCTTTGCGTCGGCGCCGCCGGCGTGATTTCGGTCACCTCCAATATCGTCCCGCGGGATGTCCGCGCGATGTGCGACGCGCAGCGCGGGGGCGATCATGCCGCGGCGCGCGAGTGGCACCTGCGCCTGTTGCCGCTTTCGCGGGCGCTGTTCCTGGAGACCAGTCCGATGCCGGTCAAGCATGCCCTGGAGCTGCTCGGGATGGGAGTCGGGCGCCCGCGGTTGCCGCTGGTTGGAATGCAGGCGGCGCAGGCGGCGGCGTTGCGGCAGGCGCTCATCGAGTATGGATTGAAGCCGCTCGTGGAGGCCGTGCCATGACACCGACGATCCGGGTGGCGATCGCCGGCGCCGCGGGGCGCATGGGCCAGGAGCTGGCGCGGGCGGTCGCCGGCGACGGGGGGCTGGTTCTGGAAGGTGTCTTGGAGCGGCCGGGCCATCCCTGGCTCGGCCGCCTGCTCGAGGGCGTACCGATCACGGCCGAACCCCATGCCGTGCTGGCGCGATCGCGGGTGCTGCTCGATTTCACCGTGCCTCCCGCCACGCGGGTGTTGGCGGAGGCGGCGGCGCAAGCGGGGGCGGCGATCCTCTGCGGAACCACCGCGCTTTCGCCGCAGGACCGAGCGGCGCTCGAGCGGGCCGGCGCGCGCGTCGCCGTGCTGCAGGCGCCCAATCTCTCGCTCGGGGTGGCGCTGCTTACCCGCCTCGCCCGCCAGGCGGCGGCTGCGCTTCCGAACCATGACATCGAAATCGTCGAGATGCACCACCGCCGCAAGGAAGACGCTCCCAGCGGCACGGCGCTCGTCCTCGCCGAGGCGATCGAGAGCGCGCGTCCGGGGCTCACGCGCGTGGCCGGGCGCACCGGGCACACCGGAGCGCGCGGGGCGAGTGAGATCGGAATCCATGCCCTGCGCGGCGGAGATGTGGCGGGTGATCACGAGGTGATCTTCGCCGGCGCCGGCGAGCGGATCATCCTCGCGCACCGCGCGGAATCGCGCGCCGCCTTCGTCGCCGGCGCGCTACGCGCGATTCACTTCCTGGCGGCCCGCCCGGCGGGGTGCTATTCCATCGACGATGTCCTGGGAACGCGGGGTTGATTTCGCGGGTCGTCCGCGAGCGGACCCCCTCAGGGCCGCGGGCCGGCGCCGGCGGTGCGATCGATCTCCCGGATGATGGAGTCCGACACGCCCATGCGTTGCAGAAATGCATGGCGCTCGCGGGTGATCTGCGCAACCCAGGCACGGTACTGCTCCATGCGTCCCTGTCGCTCGTAGTGCAGAATCGGGTTCAGGATCTCCGCGGGCACGCTGTCCAAGAGTGGGCGGTTTTGGGGAGCGTCGAGATCGACGATCTCGTAGCCGAAATCGGGATCCGTGCGCCAGACGATGCGGTCGGCCAGCAGGGCTTCAAGCATCGCCGAGGAATGGGCGATCTTCACCTTCAGCGCGCGTCCCGCGGCGACGTCGCGCTGTTCCCCGCCGATGTAGCCGGTGTTCATGAGCCAGAGCTGGAGATGGGGCATGCGGGCGGCCAGTTCGGCGAAACGCTGGGCTTGCAGATAGGGCGCGCGAGGGAAGAAGGGCTGGGTGAAGGGTGAACGGGTCTTGCCGCGTTCCTTGCCGGCGGCCGAGGTCTTCGATGTCTCGCCCAGCATGAAGTAGGCGGCTGCCTGCGAGGCAGAGGTGAAGCGCACGATGCCGGGAACGGCCGCGTCGGCACCCTCGTCGCGATTGAGCATGCCCATGGAATCGAGACGCGGGATCGCCTCGAGGGCGGCCGCGTTCTCGATCGCCGACATCGGGATGATCGAGCGCCCGTTTTGGGTCCAGGCGATGAAGTCCCACCCGTCCAGCGGGACGCCCCGCTCGTCGATCACATCCGCCGCGCGGACGCGACCCTCGATGTAGGCTTCCACGTTTTCGGATGGGGCGCCCGTGTCGATCAGCGTGCGCCGCCAGCGCTCCACTTCCGCCGGCGTGAGGGATTCCTTGCGAAAATCGTACGTGCCCTGTTCGTCGAGGTAGACATTCTCCACCCAGGCGTCGGGGTGCACGGTGCCGCGGTAGATCACCGGCTCGTGCTGCTCGTCGAGGCCGAAGGTCTTGGCGAAGCAGCCATTCTCGGTCGGCGTGCAGGCGCCGTCGGACCAGACGCAGATCATGTCGTCCTGAATCGGTTCGGTCCGGTCGCCTTGATGGCTGAAGGTGGTCGTCGTCTTGCCGGTGCCGCTCAGGCCCATGACCGTCACCGTCACGCGCCGCTCGCCGAGGGTGACCGCCTTGGCTCCGGCATGCAGGACCAGCCCGCCGAGTTGGTAGACGTATTCATTGAGCATGCGCAGCATGCCCTTCTTGCTCTCCCCGAAGTAGTCGGAGCCAAGGACATGCGTCGTCCAGTGCTCCAGATCGACGACCACCGCCACTTGTCCGGGCGTTTCGGGCGACAGACACCCGGGAGTCATGATGAGGCGGAAGTGCGGGCGGAAGGGCTCACGCAACTGCGCGGGCGTCTCCACCGCGTCGCGCGGAAACGCGAGGATCTGCTGCATGGCGGCGACGTTGGCCCCCTCGGGCGTGTAGAGCCATTGGACCGGCGGCGTCTGGGGCCCCAGGCCCTGATAGCCGTCGATCACGATCAACGCGCCGACGCTCTCGATATAGCGGCGTTGCAGCTCGATCAGCCGCTCCGCCCGCTCCGGCTGGATGACCGTCGAGGAGTAGAAACCCTGTTCGGCGAGCGGGGCGATCACATAAGTGCTAACTGCCATGCGCGCCTTGCAGCGGGTGATGCGGTCGAGATTCCCATGGCGGGAACGGTAGATGTTGGGCACCTGCTGCAGGCAGAATTCGCGCAGCTCCGCCTGTCCCGGATTGACCAGCAGTTTGACGTCGAAGGGAATGCGGGCCTCATGACGAAAGCGGCCGGCCGTGTAGGTCATGCTTGGGGTTCTCCCTGAAAGGGCGGGCCTTTGCGGAATGATTGTTCCGCGGGCCGGCCCGGTTACGCCGGTCTGCCCCGCAGTCGCCCGTTCGGCGGTCGTGACGGGCGAAAGCGAGCGCCCGACTATAGCCCCTTTCGCCCGCGGTTGTCGATTGCGGGCTGCCTGCGCGTCCATCGTCGCCCCCCTCCGCTTCAGGCTTGACCGCCGGTTCACCGAATCACCACGATGCGGCGCCGCTCCCGCTCCCGGCCCTGCTCGAAGACCACCTCCAGCCAGTAGACGCCTGCCGCGACCGGCCGCTCCGCGCCGTCGCGCGCGTCCCAGACAAGCTCGCTCCGTCCGGCCGGCAGGGTGCCCGACCAGAGCCGGCGCAGGAGGCGGCCGCCGGCGTCGAAGATGACCGCCTCGATCCGCTGCGCGGCGCCGAGGTCGAGCCGCACCGTGACCCGATCGCGGGTCGGATTCGGGGCGAGGCGCAGGCGCGCCGACGTCGCTGGGCCCCCGGGGACGCCATGGTCGTCGGCGACGTCGGTCGATTCGCGTGTGCCGGTCAAAATCTCGATGTCGTCGATCAACGCCTCGACCACCGCATCGGCCAGCGAATCGGAAGCGATGAAGCGAAAGCGAACGTCCCGGGTCAGCGCGAGCTTCTCGTCGAGCGGCAGAACGATTCGACGCCAGCACCCCGCCCCCTCGCGCGTGAGGAACAGATCGGACCAGTGGGCTCCGCCGTCGCTGCTGGCGCGGACGATGAAGGAATCATCGTGCGGCCGTTCGCCCGTGTGATTGCTGAACCAAAGCCAGAAACGCAGCGTGGCGTCCCCCAGACCGCTCAGGTCGAGGGGCGAGGTTTCCAGGGTCGCGCACCCCCCGTCGACGTCGTTGTCGCCCTGGCCTGCGCCGCGGGCGAGTCCGGTGGCGAAGCAGCACTGGCCCAGCGCGGTGTGATCGCTCCCGGGCTGGACGGGTCGCATGCGGATGTCGACGGAGGCTTCCGGGACGCCCCACTGCCACCATCCCGCCGTCGCCGCGTCGCCCGGCAGGCCTCACGACGCGGTTGTCTTTCTCGGCCAGCAGCAATTGACCCGTGCCGTGCAAACGGCCGGCATTTCGATAATATACCAAAAAGGGGGGAAGGG
>JAZDGX010000257.1:0-14468 GCA_043806645.1 Candidatus Eiseniibacteriota bacterium
CACCGGCCGACAAATCGATCCGGGCGGACAACGGAGCAGGGAGGAGCACAGGCCGTGAAGAAGTTCTTCAACGAAGAGTTCGAGACCATGCCGCTGGCGCAGATGCAGCGCTTCCAACAGGAGGCGCTCGCGCGGACCCTCGAACGGGTCCACGCCAAGGTGCCCTACTACCAGCGCGCCTTCGAGGTCCGCGGCGTGAAGCCCACCGACCTGCACCGGCTTGAGGACCTCGCCCGTTTCCCCTTCACGGTCAAGACTGCCCTGCGGGACAACTACCCGCTGGGGCTCTGCACGGTACCGCCCCGGGAGCTTGCCCGCATCCATGCCTCCTCCGGCACGACCGGCAAGCCGATCACCGGGCCCTACACGGCGGCCGACATGCAGCAATGGGGCGAGTGCATGGCGCGCGCCATGTGGGCGCAGAGCGTGCGGCCCGATGACATCGCGCAGAATGCTTACGGCATGGGCCTCTTCACCGGCGGCCTCGGATTCCTGCTCGGTTTCGAGCGCGTCGGCTGCGCCGTCATCCCCGCCGGATCGGGACAGACCGAGCGGCAGCTCCTGCTGATGGAGGATCTGGGGACGACCGTGCTTGCCGCCACGCCCACGTATGCCCTGACGATCGCGGAGCGGGCGATGGAACTGGGCAAGGACCTGACCCGCTTTCCTCTGCGGGTCGGTCTCTTCGGCGCCGAACCGTGGACCCCGAAGATGAAGGCGCTGCTGGAAGAACGCATGGGGATCGTCGCCCACGAGCATTACGGGCTGACCGAGCTGATGGGCCCCGGCGTGGCCTTCTCCTGCGAAGCGGGCCGGCTCCACATCAACGAGGATCACATCTACGCGGAGGTCATCGATCCCGAGACCGAGGAGCCCCTGCCGCTGGGCCGGCCGGGCGAACTGGTGCTGACCTCGCTGCAGCGCGAGGCGATGCCGATGGTCCGCTATCGCACGCGCGACATCACGCGCCTCGAGCGCACTCCCTGCCCCTGCGGGAGGACGAGCGTCGCGATGGAGAAGGTGACCGGGCGCTCGGATGACATGATGATCGTCAGCGGCGTCAATGTCTTCCCCTCGCAGATCGAGAGCGTGCTGATGGAATTCGCGGAGATCGAGCCGCAGTACGTCATCCATCTTTACAAGAAGGGCTATATCGACGCCATCCGCGTGGAGACCGAGGTCAAGGCGGCTCTCTATGCGAAGGGTGGTGAATTCATCAGCACCCTCGCCGGCCGCGTCGCGGATCGCATTCAGCAGGTCGTCGGGATCAAGGTGCCGGTCGCGATTCTGGAGGGCGGCGCGATCCCGCGCAGCGTCGGCAAGGCAAAGCGCATCATCGACGAGCGCGCAGAGATCCGCTAGCGCGCCGCGGCCTCGTCCAGCGGGCCATTCGCGGCCGTGGGAGGGGTGCCCCCGTTGCCCGCGCTTCCGATCCGGACCAGCACGACGGTAATGTTGTCGGGACCGCCGCGCTCGTTGGCGGACCGGATGAGCTCGTCTGCGGCCGCTTCGATGTCCGCCGCCCCCAGGATCACCTCAAGGTCCGCGTCGGCCAAGACGCGTATCAGTCCGTCCGAGCACAGGAGCAGGAGATCGCCCGGAGCGAGTTCGAGCGACGTCCGATTGACGTCGATCTCGACGGCTTCGCGCACGCCGAGCGCCCGCGTCAAGATGTGGCTGCCCTCGTGCTGGGTTGCTTCCTGCAGCGTGAGCTTGCCCTCTGCCACCAGCGCGCCGGCGAGATTGTGATCGTTGGTGATCTGGCGCAGCATCCGCCCGCGGCACAGGTAGGCGCGGCTGTCGCCCGCATGGGCAAACCATGCCCGGGGCCCGCGGACCACCACGGCGGTGCAGGTGGTGCCCATGCCTCGCCGCCGCGGGTCGCGCTCGCCCTCCTGGAGAATCCTGCCGTTGGCGGCTTCCAGCGCAGCCCGCAACGCCGGAGCCGGATCCTCCCCGGGGGAGAGTTCCGCGTGGTAGTACTCCGCACGCACGACGTCGGTGGCCAGGCGGCTCGCCACTTCCCCGGCCGCGTGTCCGCCCATGCCGTCGGCCACGATGAAGAGATGCCCGTGCGTCTCCGCCTTCTCGGGCGGGGCGTAGGCGGCGTAGTGACTGTCCTGATTCGTCGGACGCTTGCGGCCGCGGTCCGTGCGGGCCGCGAACTGCAATCCCGGCCGCCGCGTCGGTCCAGAATCATCCCTGCTTGTTGCATGCATACCGCTATACTCCGTGGTCGCCAATCTACCCTGATCGCAGGCAAGTCGGCAAGGGCAAGTCGCGCCGGCGTGGTTGCGCCGGCGCCGGGCCGGCCAAAGGAGGTCGCGTGGAATACCGCGTCGATTTCGAGGCCCTGCCGTGGACCCGCCCCATGGCGGGCGTGCGCGCGAAGGTCCTGCGCCAAGGCGCCCGGCAGCTGCGTCTGGTCGAGTACGGATGCGAGATGGAACCCCATTGGTGCGATCGCGGTCACTATGGGTGCATTCTCGCCGGTGAATTCGAGATCCGCTTCGCCGACCGCACGCTCCTCTTTCGCGCCGGAGACGGCGTGCATATCCCGGCGGGGGAAGCGCACCGGCACATGGCGCGGGCGCTTTCTCCGACTGTGCGCGCGTTCTTCGTCGAGGATTTCTAGTGCGCCGCAATGGCTGAGTTCACGCAGCTCTTACGGGGAGCGCTTGCGAATGCGCCGCAGAAAGGTTATTTTCCTCCTTCAGGCTTGGCGGGCGCGCTCTGCGTGGTCGACCCGGCCAACTGCGGCTCAAGCCGCGTGGCGGGAAGTCGATCTGAAGGAGAGAGCGGGGAGCGTCGCCGAGCGGTAAGGATGAATCGATGAAGCCGTCCATGGACATGCGCCAGTCGATGCAGCTGACGCAGACGATCACGCCGCAAATGATGATGACCATGCGGCTGCTGACGCTGCCCATTCTCGATTTCAATCAGGAAATCGAAAGCATGGCGGAAGAGAACCCGGTCGTGGAGGTCCAGAACCCCTCCGAAACCTCCGCCACCGATGCCGCCAGCGAACGCACCAACAACGAGTCCCAGGACGAGTGGGACGAACGACTGTTCCAGGAAATCGCCGAGATGGGCGAGGATCCCAATCATGGCGGCGGCTCCTGGGCGGGCGACAATCGGGCCCGCGACGAGGATTGGACCGATCCGATTCTGCGGCTGGCTCCCACGCTGACACTCCACGACGATCTTCTGGAACAGGTACGCCTCAGTCTTTCCGGAAAGGAAGAAAAGATCGGCGATTACATCGTCCAGGATCTCGATTCCCGCGGATTCATGACCCGTTCCCCGGTCGAGTTGGCGCCCGACATCGCCGCCTACGTGGAGGAGCCGGTCAGCGAGGAAGAGGTCATCCGGGTGCTCCAGATCCTCAAGGACACGCTCGAGCCGCCGGGCATCTGCGCCGCCGATCTCGAGGATTCGATCGCGATCCAGCTCAAGCGGCAGGGCAAGGCGGAATGGACCGAGCTGCTGGTCCAGGGTTACGCCTTGCTGAAGTCGGGCAAGGAGCGCGAACTCGCGCGCTTGTGCGCCAGACACAAGGTCGACACATCCTTCGTCTTTGAGCAGCTCGCGCAACTGCACTTCGTCCCGACGGTGGGCGTCGCGGAGGAAACCTTCGACTCCAACAGCATGCGCCCCGAGGTGCTGATCATCCCCGAGCACCCGGAAATCCACGGCCCCGGGAAATACGTGGTCCGCTACAACAGCAGCGCGCTCATCCGGCTGAACATCAATCCGAAGTTCATCGACATGGCCCGCCAGCGGGACACCCTGTCGACGGAGGAGCGGCAGTTCCTCAGAAAGAAGGTCGGCCAGGCCAAGTGGCTGCGCAAGATCATCGAGGACCGGCGCAGCCTGATGCTCAACGCCGTTCAGGCCATCGTCGAGCGCCAGTGGAGCTTCCTCGATCGGGGGGTCCGTCTCCTGCGCCCGCTCACCCAGCGGGAGATCGCGGAGGAGGTCGGGCGCGACGAAAGCACCATCTCGCGACTGATCAATGGCCGCTTCGCGGATACCCCTCAGGGATGCATCCCCTTGTCGGCCTTCTTCTCGCAAGCGGTCGGCAAGGCCTCCGGGGCCGCCGCGCGCGAGGCGCTGCGGGAGATCATGCTGTCGGAAAAGGACGGCAACGCCTATACCGACGACGAGCTCGCCGAGCGCATGCGTTTGCGGGGTTACGCCGTTCAGCGTCGCACGATCAACAAGTACCGCCGCATGCTGGGCGGGTATTTCGCCTTGAAGCGCAGCGTGCGCCGCGCGATGAACCGGATGGACAAGCCCTCCGAAGCCGACGGGGACGAGGTCATCGAACCCGCCAGTTGAGCGAGGGATGAGCGGGCGTTGCGGATTTCGCTGATCATCTATCTCGGCCTCACCCTCGTGGGGCTCTTTGCCTTCCGGGGCGTGCCGATCCTCAACATTGCGCTGGGGTTCCCCATCGGCGCGGCAGCCGCGTGGCATGCCGCCCGTTCCGCGGCGAGCGCATGCCCCACGCTGGGGACCGCCTATGTCGGCGCTCTGCGATCCTCCATGACCTTGGCCCTCACGACCGCCGCGGTCACGGTCATCGCCTGCTGGGCGGAATTGGGAGGGATGCTTCTCGTCCTTCACCTCTGGGGACCCTACAGCGCCGCGGCGGCCTGGATTCCGCTGCTGCCCCCTCCCCCGGACGCCTCTGCGTCCCGCATCCTGCTGTTCGCCGTCCTCACCGCGCCCGCCCTTCAGGTGCTCACCACGGCCTTCGGGGCCCTGATCGCGGTCATTCTGAGGAGTTGGAGCGAGCCGGAGGCGTAGGTTGTGGTCTGAAATCTGGGGATCGGCGAGGCCAAGGGGGCCCAGGCTTAGGTCTTACAGCGTTCTCACTCGTAGCGGTGCCATCTCCGCCCTGGCGGGCACGTCGGACGCCACTTCTTGGAGCATCTATCCACAATCTTCAGACCACAATCTTGGTCATGGTCGCCTCGCGGCAGCCGCACGCAGGGGCGCGGGGCGGACACAGTGCCAACCTCGGGGAAACCCCCACTCCAGGCATGATATATTCAACCATTCTGCCCGCTTTTGGGCAGAATGGTTGAATTGTTGAGAGAACCTCGCTAAAATCTCGCGGGTTGTATGAGCGGGGTGCCGATCATGATGGGGACCACGCTGCGGCGAGTTTCGGCAGACTCGACGCGATGGAATCGACAGAGAGGCGGGCATGGGGAACGAAGAAGACCTCGTCCGGCATCTTCGAACGGTGACCGGGCTGGAAATCGAGGTCCTCGAGAAGATCCTGAACGAAGTGAAGTCATGGTTCGCCGAGGACCTGAAGACCTGGGTCGTTCGTCGGCATGCGGAGCTCCGCCGGCAAGGGCTGCGCAATCGGGAGATCTATACCCGGATTGGAGAAGAGGCGGGCGAGATGTTCATCCGTCCGACTTCGCTGAGCGAGCGACAGATTCGCAGGATGATCTACGGTTGATCCCGGCCGCGCAGAACTGCGCGGCGCAACAGCAGCCGGCTCGACGATGGGAGTCGGACTCCAAACGGGTGGGGGGAAGAGGACATGTGCGGCATCGTTGCGATCTCCGCAACGCGGAAGGTCTCTGGCGGCTTGCTGATGGAAGGACTCAAGCGGCTTGAATATCGCGGGTACGATTCCGCCGGTATGGCCTGGCAGGTACATCGCAAGATCTGGATCCGCAAGAAGGCCGGCAAGGTCGACGAGCTCTGGACGGAGCTTCCCGAAGGGCTCGAGCTGCGCTCCGGCATCGCGCACACGCGCTGGGCCACGCACGGGGAGCCGACGGACGTCAACGCTCATCCCCACACCGACACTGCCATGCGCGTCGCGCTCGTTCACAACGGCGTGATCGACAACTACCGCGCGCTCAAGCGCGCGCTCGAAGCCCGCGGGCACAAGTTCGTGTCCCAGACCGATACCGAGGTACTGGCACATCTGATCGCCGAGCACTTGAACGGCAGCCTGGAAGAGGCCGTTGCGCTCGCGCTGCGTGAAGTAGAGGGCACCTACGGCATCGCCGTGATGAACGCGAGCGAACCGGGCAAGATCGTCGCCGCCCGGCGCGGGTCGCCGCTCATCGTGGGGATCGGGGAGGATGGTTCATTCGTCGCCTCCGACCCGGTAGCCATCGCCGGCCGCGCCGACCGGGTGGTGCATCTGGAGGACGGCGACATCGCCGTCCTCAACGGCAAGGATCACGAGATCCAGCGCGCCTCCGGCAGGGTCATGGCCGCCGTCGACTGGGACCGCCTCGACCTGCCCCCGACGGTCGCCGACAAGGGCGGACACCCGCATTTCATGCTCAAGGAGATCATCGAGCAGCCCGACGCCCTCAAGGACTGTTTCCGCGGACGGATCCAGCGGGAATTCGGCACGGCCCGTCTGGGCGGGCTGAACATGCGGCCGCGCGATTTCCTCGACATCGACCGCGTGCGTCTGCTCGGCTGCGGGACCTCCTACATCGCCGCGTCCGTGGGAGCCCAGATGATCTCCGACCTCGCCCGCATCGAGACGACCGCTGAATACGCCCCCGAGTACCGCTACAGCAATCCGATCGTCGGCAAGAACACGCTGTTCTTCGCCATCTCTCAGTCGGGCGAGACCGCCGACACGATCATGGCGCTACGCGAAGTGATACGCAAAGGCGGCCGGGCGCTGGGCCTGGTCAATCGCGTGGCCAGTTCCATCGCCCGCGAGGCGGGCGCCGGCATCTACATCCATGCCGGCTTCGAGTATGCCGTCGCCTCGACCAAGACCATGCTTAATACGATGATGGCGCTCTTCCTCTTCGCCCTGCTGGTCGGCCGCATGCGCGACCTTTCCCATGCCCGTGGCCGGGAATTGGTCGATCATGCCTTGGCCCTGCCCGATAAGATTCGTGCGATTCTGGCGCTGCGCCCCCAGATCCGGGAGGCGGCCGCGCGCTTCGCCAAGGCCGACAACTTCTACTATCTCGGCCGCGGCTACTCCTATCCCATCGCCCTCGAAGGGGCGCTCAAGCTGAAGGAGATCGCCTATGTCCATGCCGAGGGGTATTCGGCCGCGGAAATGAAGCACGGCCCGATCGCGCTGATCGACGAGAAGTTCGCCTCGATCTTCGTGATTCCGCGCGACTCGGTGTTCAACCGCACCTTCGTCAATCTGCAGGAAGTCCGCGCGCGCAAGGGCCCGGTGCTCACGATCACGACCCGCGAGGCGGGGGAGCTGGCGTCCTTCTCGGATTCCGTGCTGGTGCTTCCGGACACGGACGAGATTCTCACGCCGTTTCTGACCACGGTCGCGGTGCAGCTCTTCGCCTACGAGTTCGCCGTGCTGCGCAATTGCCCGATCGATCAGCCCAAGAATCTGGCGAAGAGCGTGACGGTGGAGTAGCGCGCTGCGGCGGGGCCGGCCCCGGCCATATCGCCGCGCGGGCACATCAGCGGATGGCGCGGTTGTCGTCGTCGCTTTTCTTCAGGTAACCGGTCTTCTGCCGCTCCGCGTTGATCGTGTTCTTCTGCCGGTACATGCGCAGGACATCCTCGGGCTCGAGCCCCATCACCTGGCAGGCGCTGACCCAGAAGTGCAGGATGTCGACAAGCTCGACCTTCGCGTTCTGTTCGTCGAACAGGTCCACCTTGCTGCGCCACCATTTCCAGTTGGTCGAATCGACCAGCTCGGAGACTTCCTGCGTCATGGCGAGGGCGTAGTTGCGCAGCCATTGATTCTGCAGCTCGCGGCGCCGGGGGATCTCGTCGAAGTCGACCAGACCGTTGCTCTGAAACGTGAATCGGTTGAGTTCCCGCTGACGCTCGAAGATCTCTTCCAGCCGGTCCATGTCGGTCCCCCTCATGGCGCCGCCGGCCCGCGGCCGGGCGCCCCCGGCGGACTCTGTCCAATCACGGCGCGACCGTCGCGCCTGCGCGGCCCCGATGCTCGGATGTAATATCCAGGGAGTTCGCGCATCCTCCCGGACCCGCGCTCCAGCCCTACCATAGAATGGCATTGGCCGCAAGGCGGCGCGATCTTTCCTGCGGTAGCGATCTTTCCCCTTGATCCGCGCCTCGGTGCCGTCAAACTTCCCTGCATCCATCGCACGGGAGGAGCCCATGGACTGCAAGCAAACGCGCAATCGCGCATCCTGCGCCTGCACCTACGACCCCTGTTCGCGCAAGGGGATCTGCTGCGACTGTCTCGTCTACCATTTGAAGATGCGCGAGCTGCCGGGATGCTGCTTCCCGCCCGATGCTGAACGCGGGTACGACCGCTCCTTCGAGCATTTCGCCCGGCTGGTCGAAAAGAAGCGCGTATGAACCGGGCGCGGGGGTCTGCGCGCCCGCGAGGTCCTCTGCGCGCAGCCGCACGATCTCGAAGTCCTCAGCCTCGCCGGCCGCGAACCTCCCCTGAGCTGCCTGACCGACGGGCTGCAAGTCGCAACCGGGGCCACCCTGGGTCGGGGAACGATCTCGGTGCAGGAAGGCGAACACATCCCCGCCGCGGTTTTCATCAAGGGTCCCGAGCGGCTTCGCCTGACCCTGATTCCCGCGCTCGGGGCGCGGATCGCGGAAGAGATCGCCGACCTCGAGGGGCGCCATCCAGGTCTGGGCGCGGGCTATTGGCCTGCTGTTGAACGGCTCGCCCTTCGCTATTGGTTAGAGCTTGACCGCGCCGCCATCTTCGAAGAAAAGAAGGAGTGATGATCCATCCGTGAGGCGCGGCCTCCGCGGATGCAAGTCGCGCGAGAGGGGCGAGGCCGGGGCGGCTTGTCGGACGGGAATCGATCGCCTCGCGGCTCCCCGGGGAGGCTGTCATGCCGGCATCTATCGCTGCTGCAGAGAGACGGCGCCGGCTGGTTGAAGCCATGCTGGATGTACGCCTGGCGCGGCCGGCCGATTTGCCCGCGATCCATGAATGCGATGCCTCCGATTTGGAGGCCTCGCCCGCCTTGCTCCACCAGGCGGTGGCCGAAAGGAACTGCTGGGTCGCCGTGCTCGATTTCCGAATCGTCGGCTATCTGGTTCTCCAGAGCGCCTTCTTCGCTTCGGGGCGCATCACGCGCTTCGCGGTGCATCCGGCCTTTCGCAACCGCGGCATCGGCACCGCCCTGGTCGCCTTCGCCGAGATCCGCTGCCCTTCGCTGCAGCTCTTCGTGTCCGTCAAGCACACCGACCGTATCCCGCGTCTCCTGCTTTGCCGCCGCGGCTTCACGCTGAGCGGCGTCCGCGAGCAGAGCTTCGATCCCGGGCGGATGCTGGTCTACGGGAAGCAGGTCGCGGGCATCAGGGACATTCCGGCCCCCGCGGACTCGGACGCCCGTCCCTAGCGGATTGTCGTGCCGTCCTCGAAGACCAGACCGTCGGCGTACCATTCGATTTCGAAATCACCGATGTCTTGATTGACCAGCGCTTCCCATTGCTTGGGCGTGAAGTCCTGGGGGCAGGTGGCCCAGTACTTCACCATCCAAGATGCGGTCGCGCCCGGCTGGATGGATGCGGAAATGCTAAGCTGGTCGTTGATCAGACTGCCTCCCTCGGCGTCCCGCACCTGAAAGGAGGCGTTGAAGGCGCTGACCGCCTGCCGGCTGAGGTTGCGGTAGCGAAAACGGATGCGGACGATGTCCTCGAACATGCTGACGGCATCGGTCTGCTTTTCGATCGAGACGAGCGAGATTACTTCGCGCGCCCTCGATTCCCGATAGTCGCGCTCCTGCCGGACGAAGTACTGCCACGCCCCCAACCCGCCCAGCGCGAGGGCGATCACCGCCAGGCGACCGGCACGCGCCCAGCCGGGGGAGGCCCGACGAAAGGTGACGAGCAACATGACGACCAGGATGACGGCGAGCGCTGCGCCCATCACCAGGACGTCCTGCCCCAACGCATTCCATCCGGCCATGCCGCGGTCCCCTTCGGCGGGCGGGCCTATTCCAGAATCGTGCGGGCCGCCTGCTGGATCGTCTCCCACGCTTGGCGCACGTCTTCATCGCCCGTCTGGATCTGGCCGATGCTCAGGCGCAAGCAATAGCGCTCCCTCAGCTTCGTGTGCGTCATGTAGATCCGTCCGGTCCGATTCACGGCGGCCAGCAGCTCGCTGTTGATCCGGTCGAGGTCGTCGGCGGTCGGCCGCCCGCCCGCGACGCGCCCGGGGATGAAGCGGAAACAGACGGTGTTCAGGGGCACCGGCGCGGACAGTTCGAATTCGGGGCTTTCCTCGATCCAGCGGCTGAACTCATGCGCGAGGCGCAGATGCTTGCGCAGCATCTCCTGCAGACCCGCGATGCCGTAGTAACGAAGCACGAACCACAGCTTGAGCGCGCGGAAGCGGCGGCCGAGCTGGATGCCCCAATCACGGTAGTTGGTCACCACGCGATCCTGTTCCGTGCGCAGATACTCGGGAGTGATCGTCAAGGTCGCGCGCAGGATGTCGGGGTGACGGCAGAAAAAGGCCGAGCAATCGAAGTTGGTGAAAAGCCACTTGTGGGGATTGAAGACGAAGGAGTCGGCCTCGGCGATGCCTTCCAGCATCCAGCGCTTCTCCGGTAGGATCGCCGCGCTGCCGGCCAGGGCCGCGTCGACATGGACCCACAGCCCGTAGCGGCCGGCGATCTCGACGATCGGTGCCAGCGGATCGATCGCCGTCGAGGAGGTCGTGCCGATGGTCGCCACGACGAAGCAGGGGCGATAGCCCCGCTCCCGATCCTCGCGGATGCACCGCTCGAGAGCGCGCGGATCCATGGCGAAATCGTGATCGACCGAGACGTGCGTCAGGTTTTGCGCCCCGAAGCCGGCGATCTTCAGGCCCTTCTCGATGGACGAATGCGCCTCGCCCGAGGCGTAGACCCGCAACGGCCCTTCCTCGTGACCGGCCGTGAAACCGCCCGTATTGACCCTGAAGCGCGTGCTGCGCTCGCGCGCGCACAAGAGGGCGACCAGAGAAGCGGTGGAAGCGGTGTCCTGGATCACGCCCTTGAACGACGCGGGCAGTCCAAGCATCTGCCGCAGCCACTCCATGACGACTTCTTCCAGCTCCGTCGCCGCCGGGCAGCTCTGCCAGACCATCGCATTGACCCCGAGCGCGGCCGAGAGCAGCTCGCCCAGGATTGCGGGGCCGCTGTGATTGGCGGGGAAATACGCGAAGAAGCGGGGGTGATTCCAATGGGTCACGCCGGGGAGGATGATCTGGCGGAAATCGGCGAGAATCGCCTCCATCGGTTCCCCTTCCTCCGGGGCGGCAACGGGCAGGCGCGCGCGGATCTCACCCGGGGAAACCTCGGGCAGCACCCGGTAATTGGAAACATCCCGGAGATAGTCGGCGACCCAGTCCACCGTCTCGTGGCCGAACCGGCGAAATGTCTCCGCATCCATGGATGCCTCCTCACGGGGCTGAACCGAGCCCAGGGGCCTTGGGATTTGATCCTACGCCCACTGGAGATGGGTTTGCCAGCCCTGCAACCAACTGTCGTGCACCGGATTCGCCCCGTTGCGTCTTGATCGAGCGCGCCCCCTGCTCTACCGTGACAGGCGTGAAAGACGGCGAAGTCGATTCCGGCGCGTGTTCCTGACCGAGCGCGAGGCACATCCATGCGCGTTCTCCTGACCGGCGGTACCGGATTCATCGGCCGCCCGCTTTGTCGCTGGCTCGCCGAGCACGGCCATACCGTCTTTGTCCTCACTCGTCATCCGGAGCAGGCGACACGCGCGATTCCCCAGATCAGCCGGGCCTTTCCCTGGGATGGCAGGTGGGGCACGCCTCCGCCCGAGTCCTTCGCGGGCGTTGATGCCGTTGTCAATCTGCTCGGTCACTCGATCGGCGGGCGAGCGACGCCCGCCAGAAAAAGCGCCGTTCGCGAAAGCCGCCTGCAGGGAACCTCGCATCTCGTGGATGCCCTGGAACGACTCCCGTCGCGGCCGCGTCTTCTGATCAACGCGAGCGCGATCGGCTACTACGGCGATCGCGGCGACGAGACGCTCGACGAAAGCTCGCCGCCGGGAGACGGCTTCATGGCCCGCCTGTGCCGGGATTGGGAGGGGGAGGCCATGCGGGCCGAAGGACTGGGCCTGCAGGTCACGCGACTGAGGATCGGCATCGTTCTCGACGGCTCGGGCGGAGCGCTCCGGCGCATGCTGCCGCTCTTCCGATTAGGCTTGGGGGGGCCGCTCGGCTCGGGTCGACAGTGGTGGTCCTGGATCAGCCGGAGCGATCTCATCGCCATGATCGCTCTCCTGCTCGAGCGACCCCGGCCGGGCCCGGTATTGGCCGCCGCTCCCGCGCCGGTTCGCCAGAGAGATTTCGCGCGCGCCTTGGGCGCGACGCTCGACCGGCCGGTGCTGATGCCCGTTCCGGCCTTCCTTCTGCGCCTCGTATTGAGCGACTTCGCCGATCTGATCCTGGAGAGCGCCCGCGCCCATCCGCGAGAAGCGCTCGCCCTTGGCTTCGCGTTCCGCTACCCTGCGATCGAAGAGGCGCTGCGGGCCGCTTTGACGCCGGGGGATTGACCTTCGGCTGTCGGACCTCGGCGCGGGGCGAAAGCCCCCCCGTGCCCCCACTCTTGCGGATGGCTCGAAACCGCTTGCCCGCCTTTCGCGGGATGCCTGAGACTCGCCGCATGGCCTATCTGACCGGAAAGTCGGGTGATCGGATCATTCGCGTGGCCGTCGAGGGGAGCCTCCTGAAGATCGGGCGGGGGCCGCACAATCAGGTCGATCTGGGCGATCGCTCTGTTTCCCGGCAGCACGCGGAGCTGTCGGTCGAGGAAGCCCGTCTTTACTTGCGCGATCTGGAAAGCGGCAATGGCACCTGGGTGAATGGTCGCCGCATCTCCGAGCGGGTGGAAATCCACCCGGGCGACCGCCTGCGCTTCGGCAACATCCATCTGCTTGTCGCCGACGATGCACCCCCGAACTCACCCGAGGCAGATGATGCCTCCGTCCTCTTGCTCGCAAAGGATCGCATCAGCACGCAAACGAGCCTCACGTGGGAGGAGGCCCGCAGCGACCCGGGCGCATCGTCGCGTTTCAGCCAGATGCTGCTGCGGGCGGTCACCGAGGCGGGCCAGATGCTCGTGCTCCCCCGGCCGCTCAATGAGACCTTCGATCTGGTCCTCGACGTGGTCGAGGGCGTGATCCCGCTGCGGCGCATTCTGCTTCTGCTCACCGATACTCCCGACGGTTCCCCCGTGATCCGGGCCGCCCGGCCGCAAGGCACCGGCGAGCAGTTGATGCTCAGCCAGACCATTCTGGGAACCGTGCTCCACGACCGCCAGGCGATGCTGCTCAACGACGTGCAGAGCGATCCGCGCTTCTCGATGCAGGAGAGCATCATCGCGCAGAATCTGCGCTCGGCGATGGTCGCGCCGCTCTTCGACAATCAGCAGGTCATCGGGTTGCTGTACGCGGACAGCGACGATCCCCGCACTTCCTACGATCGCGACCAATTGCGCGCTTTCACCCTGCTGGCCAATCTGATCGCCGTGAAGATCACCAATGCCCGTCTCCTGGAGGCGCAGCGGGAACAGGAACGCATGGCCCAGGAGGTCGCGGCGGCGGCGAGCGTCCAGCGGACGCTGCTGCAGGGAACGCTGCCCCAGGTCGAGGGCTACGAGATCGCGGCTCACCACCTGCCCTGTCACGAGGTCGGCGGGGATCTCTACGACGTCACTCCGCTAGCCGACGGGCGCGTCGCGCTCGTCGTCGGAGACGTGAGCGGCAAGGGCATGGGCGCAGCGCTGCTCATGTCCAATGTGCTGGCGGGGCTGCGCGTGCTCTATCAGGAAGATCTCGATCTGGCGGCGCTCGCCTCCCGCATCGATCGGCAGTTGTTTCGTTCATCGGATGAGACGCACTTCGTGACCCTCTTCGTCGGCCTGCTCGATCCGCGCACGCATGCGCTCGAATATGTCAACGCGGGACACAATCCGGCGATGCTCTTCCACGAAGGCAGCGCCCCCGGCCTGCTGGCCGCCACCGGGATTCCGCTCGGCATGCTGCCCGGCACCCGGCATGAGGTGGGTCATGCACGCCTGGCCCCCGAGTCGCTGCTCTGTGTCTTCTCCGACGGTTTCCCGGAAGCCGCGGCCGGAGAGGAGTTCTTCGGAGATGCGCGCCTGCGCGACAGTCTGCATACGCGCCGCGCGCTCCCGCTCTCGGAAATCATCGCCGGGACGCTCGATGATCTGACCCGCTTCGTCGGAGGGACTCATTACGGCGATGACCTGACGCTGCTGCTGCTCCGTCGCGCGAAGTCGCACACATAAAGTGCGGACGCAGACTGCGAGCTGCGACGCGGGCGGAGATCCCCATCTTGGCTGACACCCCCGCTGCATCCGTCCGGTCCCGGCGTGCCCGGCTTGCAATTCGGCCCGACTTCCGGGATCCTGCCCGTCATGTGCACCGAGAACTCAGCCGCGTCCCGGCCGTTGACGGCCGTCTTGTTCGACCTCTTCCACACGCTGATCGATCTGAGCGCCGCGCCC
>JAZDGX010000258.1:0-4288 GCA_043806645.1 Candidatus Eiseniibacteriota bacterium
GACGACGCCGAACGACAAGCCGGCGGCGGCCAGCAGATCGCTGGCCTCCCATGCGGCCGCCACCAGCGGCCCGACCGCCAGCAGGTGTCCGTCGGTTCCGGGTCGGAGCGACACCCAGCGGCCGATCTCCAGCGGCCGGGCGGGATGCCCGAGGGCGTCAGCGTCGGGAACGGAGGCGCGGGGATAACGAATCGCGAAGGGACCCCGGTCGTAGTCGATCGCCGTGCGCAGCAGATCGCGCAACTCGGCCCCGCTGGAAGGGGCCGCCACGACGAGATTCGGAATGCAGCTCAGGTAGGTCAGATCGAACGAGCCGTGGTGCGTCGGCCCATCCTCGCCCACCAACCCGGCGCGGTCCAGGGCCAAGACCACGGGCAGCCTCTGGAGGGCGACGTCGTGAACGAGCGAATCGAAGGCCCGCTGCAGGAACGTCGAATAGATCGCCACGACCGGTCGAATCCCTCGCGCGGCAAGTCCGGCCGCAAAGGTCACGCCGTGGCCCTCCGCGATGCCGACATCGAAGAAGCGCCCCGGATGGTGCGCGGCAAAGCGGGCCAGGCCCGTACCGTCGGCCATGGCGGCCGTCACCGCCACGATCTCCGGGTGCTCAGAAGCCAACTCGCATACGCTCTCCCCGAAGACACGGGTATAGCTCAGATCCGCGTGGACCGGCTCGAGCTTGCCGTTGGGATGCGTGAGCGGCGCGATGCCGTGGTACTCGCGCGGGTTTTCCTCCGCGTCCGCCAGGCCCTTGCCCTTCTGCGTGCGCACGTGGACCAGCACGGGCCCCGACATGCGGCGCACCTTTTCGAGAAAGCGGATCAGGTCGGGCAGCTGATGGCCGTCGACAGGTCCGAGATAGCGGAAGCCGAGGCTCTCGAAGAACGGGCCGGGCGTCAGCAGCCCCTTCAGGCTTTCTTCGATCCGCCTCACGACTTCGCGTACGGTGCCGCTGCCTCGCGGGAGTTTCTGGGTGAGATCCCAGGCTTCCTTCTTGACTCTCTCGAACAAGGGATGGGTGATGATGTCGGTCAGGTGCTTCGACAGCGCACCCACCGTCGGAGAGATGGACATGCTGTTGTCGTTCAGAATCACGATGAGGTCTCGCCCGCAACCCCCTGCATTGTCTAGACCTTCGAAGGCCAGCCCTCCCGAGAGGGCCCCGTCCCCGATCACGGCCACGACCTTTTCCCGCCCACCGCAAAGGTCGCGGGCAGCGGCAAGGCCGAGCGCCGCGGAGATGGAGGTGCTCGCATGACCGGTCCCGAACGCGTCGTGGGGGCTCTCGCAGCGGCGGCAGAACCCGCTGATGCCACCCCTCTGGCGAAGCGTGGAGAAGGCCTCCCTGCGTCCGGTCAGGATCTTGTGCGCGTAGCACTGGTGGCTAACGTCCCAGATGATCTTGTCCTCGGGAGACTCGAACACCCGATGGAGCGCGACTGCCAGCTCGACCACGCCAAGGCTGGGAGCGAGGTGCCCGCCCGTGCGGACCACCGTCTCGACAATGAGTTGGCGCAATTCCGCGCACAGGATGTCCAGCTCGTCGAACGTGAGTTTTCGCAAGTCCTTGGGACCGTCGATCCCGGACAAGATCGGATATGGCTCCACCGGCCCTCCCTAAATGCTCCCCGCTCCCAGACCCGGACTGTGAAGCGCCTAACACACGCGCAAGCCTCGGGTTCCTGAGAGACCCCGAGGCTATGATTCCGGCGGCGTGCGTGTCAAGGAAGGCCGCACCGGGAAAAGGGCGCTCGCCCGCGTTATCGATGCCTCGGGATGTCGTCGTCCAGGGATCCTGCGGCTTCGGGATGTCGTCGTTTCGAGACGCCGTCGTCCCGGGACGCTTGAGCGGCGTGCCGCCATCCTCTAGTCTCAGTGGCCGGTCAAAGTGCGCCGAGCCCCGTCAGGCGGAGGGCGCGGGATGGGCGGCAGGGGCCCGGGGGCGGTCGCATTCCATGGAGATAACGCATCCTTCGCCGCTCGAGGCGGCCCGCTACATGGAAGAACTCCTTCCGGCGCTCGAGCTGCTGGTCGAACCGTCGCTGCTCTCGGCGGCGCGCGACACGAGCCTTCGCCTCCGTCATTCCTGCCCTTCCGAGAACGATGCGGCCGCCGGGGCGAGGCTCGCGGGTGAGGGACCGCGCGAGCAGGCCCTCTGGATGCGGCAATTCGCCCAGACCGGTTGCGTGATCGAGTTGGAGGAGCAGAGGCTCCGCATTCCGGCGGGCCTGCAGGCGATGCTGGCTCTGCCGGGTCTCGGTATCCCCGAGGTCGGGCGGCTCTGGCGCGAGGGAGGCCTCTCCAGCCTGCCGCGGCTCAGGAGAGCCTGCCTGCGCCGCCGCGCACCCCTTCCGGGCATCCTGCCCGAGCTTCAGCGCCGCCTGTGCGGGCAGCTCGCCCCGTTGCACCCGAGCCAGGGGTTCTGGCTCAAGGATCCCCTCTTGCGAATGGCAGGAGCCTCCGCACGGCGTTGGCGCGACCTCGTCGGCCTCGAGCGGATCGAGCTTGCGGGCGATGCTCGCCGGGCACTTGAGCTGGCCGACCGGCTCGTGTGGGTCGGGCAGAGCGAGCACCCCGAGGTGCCGCTCGGACGGCTGGCCGCGCGGATGGGCGCACAACTCAGCGGCGAATCCAGCGACCGGGTGCACATCGCCCGCGAGGACGGGCTCGTCGAGGAATTCGTCATCGTCGACCGCGAGCATTTCGCCGCCCGTCTGTTCCTCGAGACCGGCTCGCGCGGGCACGTCGATGCACTCCTGGCTCGGCTGGCTTCGCTCAGCCGGGCTGCTTCCCTGGAGGAATTGGGCCTTCCCGCCACGGAGGAGGCGCTCTACGAGGCGGCCGGCGCGCCATGGATCCCGCCCGAGCTGCGCGAGGGGCGCGGTGAACTCGAGGCGGCCATCCGCGGCGGCGTCCCGCGCCTGATCCGCGCCGAGGATCTCAAGGGTGTCTTCCATGTCCACACCACGTACAGCGACGGGATCGCGACCATCGAGCAGCAGGCCCGCGCAGCGAGCGACCTGGGCTGGCGCTATCTCGGCATTGCCGACCACTCGCAGGCGGCGAGCTATGCCGGAGGGTTGACGCCCGCGCGCATCGCTGAGCAGGCGGAGGAGATCCGCCGCCTGCAAGGCGCCTTTCCCGCATTGCGGCTGTTCCATGGCGTCGAGTGCGATATCCTGCCCGACGGCCGTCTCGACTATGACGATGATGTTCTTGCGCGTCTCGACTACGTCATCGCCTCCATCCACACCGCGACCGAGATGCCGCGCGAGGCGATGACCCGCCGGATCGTGCGCGCTCTCGAGCACCCTGCAGTCACGATCCTCGCGCATCCGTCGGGGAGGCTGCTGCGGGAGCGGCCCGCCTATGCGCTCGACTGGAGCGCGGTCTTCGCCGCGGCCGCCCGTGCGGGAGTGCTGATCGAATTCAACACCAACCCCGACCGCCTGGATCTCGATTGGCGTCTGATGCGAGCGGCGACGACGCACGGGGTGCTGCTCGCCGTCAACCCCGATGCCCACCGCGTGGAGGCCCTCGCGGGCGTGGCCAGCGCCGTCGCCACGGCGCGCAAGGGGTGGTTGGCCCCGGAACACGTATTCAACGCCCTGCCGGTCGAAGCGGTGGAGGAAGCACTGCGTGCGAAGAAAAGACCCACGGACTGAGGGACCCGCGCCCGAGCGGGTCTGCGCGATCCTGGCGATTCTGAAGCGCCTCTACCCGCGCCCGCGCACGGCCCTGCACTTCGCAGACCCCTATCAGCTTCTGGTCGCCACCGTGCTCTCGGCGCAGTGCACCGACGAACGTGTCAATCAGGCGACCCCGCGCTTCTTCGAGCGTTTTCCCGACGCCGCAGCGCTCGCCGCCGGCAAGCCCGCGGAGATCGAGACATTGATCTACACGACCGGCTTCTTCCGCAACAAGGCCAAGAACCTCAAGGCCGCGGCGCACGACCTCGTCGACCAGCATGGCGGGCACGTGCCGGGGAATCTCCCCGCTCTCGTCGCGCTGCCTGGGATCGGCCGCAAGACGGCCAACGTCATCCTTGGAAACGCCTTCGGCATCCCCGGCATCACCGTCGACACGCACGTACGCCGCGTCGCGACCCGCCTCGCCTTCACTCAGGCGACGGATCCCGAGAAGATCGAACTCGATCTGATGGAGATCTGGCCCCGCAAGGAATGGAGTCGCATTTCGCTGCGCCTGATCGCTCATGGCCGCGCGATTTGCGCGGCGCGCAAGCCGCGCTGCGGCGAGTGCCCTTTGGAGCCCCATTGTCCGGCCGGTC